>JANDJK010000045.1 GCA_024330925.1 Nitrospira sp. | reverse complement strand
CTTCTTTGGGCTTGCGCGCCTTGAGAAAGTGTTTGGCGGCCGTGAGATACTCCTGCACGGCGCTGCCGATCAGGCCGCGCTCCGCGTTCAAATCGCCCAAATGCTGGTACACTTCGTACTGCGTTGGGTCATATTTGAGCACTTTCTTATAGGCGGCGATCGCTTTCAGGATGGCCCCTTCACATTTAAATGCTTCCGCCGCGTTAAGGAAACAGGCAACCGCATCAGAAATGGCATTGCGCTTGAGGTGAAGATCGCCCATCGCATTGTAAATGCTGCCGTCATGCGGTGCTTTGGCGGCCAGTTTTTTCCACTCATTGACCGCCCCTTCATAGTCCCCACGGACAACAAGCGTTTGAGCCTGCTGGAGCACTTTGGCGCGACCGAGAGCCACCGGAAGCCTCCCCCGAGAACAGAAAAACGTTAACAGCACTAAGAGGTGTTGTCTAGAAAAAGGGTAAAAACCGCTGGGCGGCTTCACTAACAGGGGTGGTGCAGAGGACTGTTCGCTGGGAAAAGCCCGCCGCACCACCACCCTGACGGCAAGATCTCGACAAAAGACCCGTTAGGAGGAAGTAACTGCGGATCGTAACACGTTGGCAGCCTGGGGACCTTTGGCCCCTTGCACAATATCAAACTCGACGTTTTCGCCCTCTTTTAAGGTTTTGAACCCTTCGCCCTGCAACGCTGAATAGTGAACAAACACATCTTCTCCGTTCTCAAGACGGATGAACCCGAACCCCTTGCGATCATTAAACCATTTGACTGTTCCTTTTGCCTTCACGCGCGCCTCCTTTCCAAGGGATACACCCAGCCACCACCATTCTGCTGATCACGGAACTTTGCTTGATGAGAGAATAAGGGGAGGAGAGCCTCGAACTTGAACGGGATGACCGACGGGCACCTGCATGCGCCTCGCATCGATTACGGAGCCCTCTTTCGGGACCTGACTGTCCTGAATCTGGTTTGCCCCCTGAGGATCAAAACCGGGCTGCGGTGTAACATAGAGGACCGGTTCTGTCAAGCGGTTCTTTGGGCTCCCTCCAAATGGGAAGATGGTTTACAAAGAGCCGAATCCCCCCTTATAGTGAAGATCGACATGCCACAATCCCGTGATTTTGCGAACACTGCTTGATCGATACATTTTTCGTGAACTCCTCTCACCATTTGGCTTAAGCCTGGGAGCACTCTGTTTTGTCATGCTCACCCGCGAGCTCTTGCGGCTCGTGGAATTGCTCGTTTCAAAGGGGGTGGGCCTGTGGTCGGTCCTTAAGGTAATCGCCATGCTTCTGCCATCCGGCTTGGTCTTGACGTTGCCGATCGCGGGCTTGATTGCCTCGATCACCGCATTTGGTCGGTTGTCGTATGACAAAGAATTGATCGCCATGCGGGCCGCGGGACTCAGCCTGCTTCGTCTTTCCCAACCTGTTGCCCTTTTCTCAATCGGCGTCTTTGGCATGACCCTCTTCCTCTCGCAGTGGGGGCAACCCTGGAGTTCGCTGAATCTCAAGAAAGTCGCGCTCAATCTCCTCAAGGATCAGCTCGTGTTGGCCCTGGAACGAGGCACCTTCAATGAACCCATTCCGCACATGGTCATCTACGTCCCAGATTCCCCAGACGGCCAGCCCCGGAAAGGTATTTTTGTTTCGGACCTCAGATCTCCCGATGACCCTCGCGTCATCGTCGCGGAAGAATATCAGGTATTTATGGATCAGGCGAACAACCAGGTGGCTCTTCGTCTCATCAACGGCATCATTCATGGCCGTGCAGACAAGGTCGAGCAATCTCGCCTCGTCGCCTTTACCCAGTACGACATCAAACTGAGCCTGGCGCAAAGCGCCTATGCAGCGGCAGAGGAGCGACCAACCTATGAGCAAATCATGGCCATGATCCGCGAAGGTGGTACCAAAGATTCCACGGGACTCCGACGTTTGATGGAATACTACAAGGATCTAGCGTTTCCTGCCGCCTCGCTAGTGTTCTGCCTCCTGGGTGTGCCCGTGGGGATTGTCTCAAAACGCTCGGGGCGCATCGGCGGATTCGCTGTCGGAGTGGTGGTCATCGTCCTCTTCTACCTTCTCAACATCGCCTTTGATTTTTTGGTGACCACCATGGTGATTAGCCCATTCCTTGGCGCCTGGGGGCCTACACTGATCTTTGCCCTGGCAACGATCTTGTTATTTTTCCGGATGAGCCGTCAATGACTATTCTGTTTCGATACATTCTGCGCGAACACGTCAAGATCTTCCTGATGTGTTTTTGGGGTTTGCTGGCCATCTACCTGGTGATTGACTTTTTTGAGAAGATTCGCCGCTTCCTTCGCTATGATTCGGGGGTGGTCCCATTGATCATGTATTTCGCCCTCAAAATCCCGGCCATCTCGCTCCAAATTGCGCCGTTCGCCATATTGGTCGCAACTTTATTAACGATTGGTCTCTTGGCACGCAGCAATGAAATCACCGCCATGAGGAGCTGCGGCGTCAGCCTGTTGTGGATGACCTCACCGTTTCTTTTGTTTGCAACTGTCCTCTCCCTGTTTCTTCTCGCGCTTAGTTCGACGATTGTCCCGCTTGCTTCCGAAAAAGCAGAGGAAATCCGTTTGATCAATATTGAAAAACGTCCGACTCCTCTGACGGTTCACACAGCCCAGCCCTGGATTCGTATCGGTGCCGACACGTTGATGCACATCACAGTGGTCCAAGCAGGCAGCCAGGTGTTACAGGGGGTCCGCCTGTTCCATTTTGACCAGGCATTCCATCTCAACCAAATCATTGAAGCAGCCGAAGCCCGCTACACGGGAAAGACGTGGATCCTCTATAATGGTGTGCGCCGTTCGTTTAAGTCGAACCACACGGTGGACGTCGTTCCCTTTGCTGAGCAGCCAATTTCAATCCCCCTCATTCCAGAGGATTTTGCAACCTCATTAACCGGCAACTTCGAATCGATGACGTTTCGGACCATCCGCGACTATGTGGCCCGATTTCAGGCGGCAGGCGTGTCTTTTGCCCGCCTGCTCACCGACTATCACAGTCGCATAGCCTTCCCCATGGTCACCATTGTGATGGTCTTGATCGGAATTGCGTTGGGGTTGCGACGAAGCGGCGTTCGCGGAGGGGGGCTGGCTGTAGGCATCGGCCAGGCATTTATTGTCAGCTTCTGCTATTGGACCACGCAATCCGTCGCCATCGCTCTAGGGCGAGGAGGAGCCATGGCACCAGTGGTGGCAGGGTGGTTGGCCAACATAGTGTTTATCAGCTTCGGGCTGTATCTCCTGCTGAAGGTCCGTCATTAGGCGATGATCAAGCTCCACGATGACTCTCTAGTTGACTGCTTTCCCTTCTTACGGTAAGTAGAAGGCGACACCGTCGTTTCAAGGAGAAGATGGCATGAAATCGCGGGTGGTGATCACGGGGCTAGGGGTCGTCTCATCCATCGGCATTGGTGTGAGTGAGTTTTGGAAAGCGGCCCTGGCCGGCCGGTCGGGAATCTCCGCCATCTCATCAATGGATCCATTCCCTTTGAGTGAATACCGGTCGCGGGTGGCCGGTCAGGTGAAAAACTTTTCTCCTGAACAGTATCTCCCCGGCGGTCAAGGGAGCCGGGTGGACCGTTATGCCCAATTTGCCCTCGTTGCCACCAAGGAAGCCATTGCCGACGCCGGATTGGTGATGGAAAAGGAGCAGCCTCACCGTGTCGGAGTGATTGTTGGAGCCGGTATGGGCGGCATGATCATGGGTGAGCGGGAAATCACCCAACTCTTTAAAACTCACAAACCGAATCGGGTACACCCGAATTTCATCCCCACAATTACGCTCAATTCCGCCTCCGGAATTGTGGCCATGACGTACGGCGCCAAGGGACCGAATCTCACGATCTCAACAGCCTGCTCGTCGAGTGCCCATGCCCTGGGGCAGGCGCTGCACTGCATCCGAACAGGCCAGGCCGATGTCGTGATCGTTGTCGGCGCGGACGCGAGCATCACGCCGTTGGTTTTTGCCGGATTTTGCTCCCTCCGAGCCTTATCAAGCGAATTCAATGACACTCCGGAACGGGCATCACGCCCTTTTGATATCCGGCGAGACGGATTCGTGATGGGAGAAGGAGCAGGCACCCTGATCGTCGAATCCCTGACACACGCCAGAAAGCGAAGAGCCCGCATCTACGCCGAACTGGCTGGCTACGCTGCTACCAGCGAGGCGTATCACATGGTCATTCCGCGTGAGGACGGGGAAGAAGTAGCAATGACCATGAAACTGGCCTTGGAGTCAGCCGGTCTGCCCCCCACACAGGTTGACTACATCAACGCGCACGCCACATCGACAACCATTGGGGACGTTGTTGAAGTGAAGGCCATTAAATTACTGTTTAGAAACCGAGCGAATAAAATCGCCGTCAACGCCACCAAGTCACTCATCGGCCACACCTTGGGAGCGGCGGGCGCGTTGGGTGCCGTGGCGTCCACTCTGGCCATTCACACCGGACAGATCCATCCCACAGCCAACTATGATGAACCTGATCCAGCTTGTCACCTCGAGGGCATCAGCCGCTTTCCTCAGGACCGCAAAATCAGAGCTGCTTTGGTCAACTCATTCGGATTTGGAAGCAACAACGCCACGGTGGTACTAAAAAAGTTCGTTGCATGAGACTACGTCTTTTTTTATCTAGCCAATGGCGATCAACTCCTCATGATCATAAATGGCTCTGGACGCACCACCATTTACCTGGTCACGAGCGAAGAAGGAGAACGATCCACTCAAGAGACATGGTCCTCTCCCGCAAAGAGGCGGAATTATTATTTCCAGACTAAGGAGCATCCCGCATGACCGAAACCGAGATAATGACCCAAATTGTTCAAGCCCTTGCTTCTTATCTCAAACGCGATCCTTCGACCATCACCGATGCTCATCACCTCCGTGACGATCTGGGGCTTGACTCCGTCGCCGTCATCGAGTTGCTGTTCGAAATCGAAGATCGATTTAAAATCCAAATCCCAGACCAAGACTTGCCCAGTTTGAGCACTGTGGGGTCAGTCGCTGCTTATGTGCATCGTCGACTGACGAGTGGCGAAACCACACCCACCGCTTCCGAAGCGAAACCACCCAGCCCGCCCAAGAAGCCGGTTGCCGTTCCCAAGAAACCGATGGCGGCGGCACGAAAACGCCCGGCACCTGCTTCGCCCAAACGAGACACGGTCAAGACAAAGGCGGCCGCCACTCCCGTCAAAAGAGCAGCGGCATCCAAGAACGTTTCCGCAAAGGCTCCGGCGACAAAGTCCAAGAAGAGGTAACACTCCATGGCTTTTCCTCGACGCTCAACACCCATCACCCTCGCTGACATCCGCCAGGTCGTTGGGGGAACGGTTCATGGAGATGAACTGACGCGGATTTACGAGCTAGCCAGCCTAGGAGAGGCAACTCCGGAATCATTGTCTTTCGTCGCTAGCGAAAAAGCATTGAAGGCCATTCCGGAGCTTCGCGCAGCAGCCCTGATCGTCCATCGCCATCTCCCGAACCTCCCAGTGCCTCAACTTGTGGTCCACCATCCCTTGTTGGCCTTCGCCCGCGTAGCGCAACATTTTTTTATCCCTCCCTCCCCACCGCGTGGAATTGCCAAGGATTTGGTGCAAGGCACCGACGTAAAGATTGGTCCAGACGTGTCCATTTGGCCATTCGTCACGTTGGGAGACCGCGTCACCATCGGTGCACGCGTGACCCTCTACCCCGGCGTGTTCGTGGGGTCGGACTCAACCATCGGGGATGACACAGTGCTATACCCCAATGTTGTCGTCAGAGAAGGCTGTGCGATCGGCTCCCGCGTGATCATCCACAGCGGCACCGTCATCGGCGCCGACGGCTTCGGGTACGTGCAGCATCAGGGACGCCATCACAAGATCCCGCAACTCGGAGGCGTCGTCATCGAAGACGATGTCGAACTGGGCGCCAATGTGACGGTTGATCGGGCCACGCTTGGGGTCACTCGTGTCAAACAAGGCACCAAAGTCGATAATCTCGTTCAGATCGCCCACAACGTTACAGTGGGGGAACATTGCATCATCGTCGCGCAGGTCGGCATCGCGGGGAGCACAACCATCGGCCATCACGTGATGATCGGGGGACAGGCTGGCCTCTCTGATCACATTCAGATTGGCGATTACGTGATGATTGCTGCCAAGGCGGGGGTGAATCGCAACGTCGAATCCAATCAAGTCGTGGGAGGCATCCCAGCCTTACCACGGGAACGGGCCTTGAAGGTGCAAGGAGTCTTTCACCACCTTCCGGAGCTGCACCAGCTCGTCCGCAGTCTTGAGCAGCGGGTGGCTACATTGGAGGCCAATAAGAATAAGAAAGAGTCGGCGGCGAAGCGGGTTCACCGTCCCACCAAAACGCGGCGTTAGTCACTGTTTGAGAATGATTCGTTTCCACACGAACAATTTTCCCCAAAAGAATCCAGCCCAGGGCATTAGAAAAGCAGGAATGACCTCAACCTGGCCATAGGTGGCAGCTACCACACCGCTTCCCACCAAGACAGCAATTCCGACCAGATAAGCAAAAGGGACCAATGGTCTACCCGGATGATTGATTGACACCTCGGGAATCTCTTTTTTGGCCTTTTTCTTTTGTCGACTGGTCGCCAGTCTCATTCGGGCCGCCAGCACTTCAGGGAAATGTTCAAACAGATACCGGTGATAAAACGTCTGTCCTGTCCCCAACACCATCCCCAGAAAAAACAAGCCGGTGCTTACCCCAAAAGTCGTCCACGAATAGGTCTCGGTAGCAATCAGTTGATAGCCCAGCCCGCCAACAGCGCCGACCAGACAAAACAATCCAACGATCCCCGATGGGAACAAAATGTGGGTCTGAACATAGGCCCGCGCCTGTTGCGCGATTTGTTCGGGATGATGAATCGTAATGAGCTTCGGCACGGATAGAATTCCCGCACGCTCCGGACTGTAGTAACCGCATAGGGGGATTAACACGATCGGAAGGAAAACTGCAAGACGTGCTTCGCACGGCGCGTGCCATGGAAGCTGAAACCCGTGCAGCGCGGTCGCCCGACCATCACAACACCACAATTCAGTTCATTTCCGGCAAGCGCCACAACTGTTTTCAGAAGGGTACTCCACCGCTTATCAGGATCCAGACATTTCGGATAACACATGTGTGTGAGGAGAAAGAACCCAAGCAGGATATGTTGTCTCTTTTTTCCTCCTTTCGCTCTTCACAAGATCACAGATCACTGAATAGGCAGCGATTTCTTCCTCGATCCATCGGGAAATGGATGAGAGATACGCTCGCATCCGGGACGCCACCGTTTCGTATCGAAGGGCAGCTATCACCACCCGCTGTTGGATCACCATCGTCAAAAAGCCCAGTACTCCTTCCAAGCACGCGACCTGGGGAGCACTGGCTTGTTTGGCAACAGAGACCAATCGGGCAGTCCGCTCTACCTCTCCCTGAAGCCGATCGCCGAGTTCCTTGTGTCCCTCCCCTTTTTCTTTCGCCAGCAACTCCAGTGTTTCGATCACGAGCGGAACCTGGGCTTGCACCAGCATGGCGAAGTCGATTGTTCGTTTCAGACACTCGTCAAGCAGCTCGTTCAGAAACGTCGTACCGCACCGTTCAACTCGTGTCTTCCTCAGCTTCTCGACTTCATCAATCATCGTTTGAAGCAGATGCCCAGATGATTGACCAGAACCGGTTCGGCTCTCCCTCAATCGATGCAGCGCCGCCAGCAAGTCGCCAACAGCAATCGTCATGCACCCCTCCCGTTCTCGAGAACTTGAGGGAACCCTGTCAGTCGTTACGTGGATGGAGCGGACAAGCAATTGACGGATCTGTCCCAGACTTCGGCAGAGCGCAACATAGTCATCTGCTCGCCGTTCAGTCGTATAAGGCTGCACCTTCTCCGCCAAGAGAAGAGTGCGATCACACAACTCTTTCACATCGGGCAAGTTTCCCTTGACAGCACATGCACCAATCTCGGCAATGTAGGTCTTCATGCTTAACGCTAGCACATGGTGGCGGTCGGCAGGTTGATCCTGCTGAAGCTCGTCGAGCTGAACATGGACGTGATCAAGTCGTGCGAGCAGGTATTGAATCAACGCGGCATGAGGCTCCGTGTGAGAACCGCTCTTTATAGTAGTAGACAGCGACATGGATCGTGCTTGTCACAACTCAGAAGCACCTCGTCAGATCCCGCTCATGCGGCCGACTCGCGCTCTCCAATTCCTTTGCTTAGTTCTAACGTCATACTCGCAATGTCGCGAAGTTTCGCTCCTATTTCTTCCAAGCGCTTTGTCGCATTCATGGCAATCCACTCGGTCTCGGCAAGCTTTTGGGCGATCTCCGCGCTGCGCTCCCGTTCAGCGGAGAGCAACACTTTCAGTCCTTGGATCTTGGCAGCTCGTGCCTCCAAATCTGACAGGCGACGCTCATAGTCTTCTGTTTTTCTCCGCTCGGCCTCCAACTCGGCTTCCACCTCTGCAAGCCTCGTCTTCGTAGCCGAGAGAGCAGCTTCTGTTTCAGTAATCCTCTGTTCGAGATCCGCAACCTGTTGCTGTGCAGTTGCCAACATGGCTTCAGCATGCTTCCCCCGAGCCGCCTCCTGTTCCAATTCGGTCATTTGCTGTACTAATAAAGCAGCAGCGGCCTGTTCGGTCTGCAGCGTGGCCTCCAATTGGGCAATCGTTTCTGACGCTCGCTTCATCGCCGCAGCTTCTTCCTGACGAGCCGTCGTGGCTGATTCATGCGCTTCCCTCAGCAGAGACTCTAGTTCAGGAATACGAGACAATTCCCGTTGCAGACCATCCACTTTCGATTGCAGGTCCCTCACCCTCTGCCGTTCTTCCTCCAGTACCCGCTCTGTCTCTCGCGCGACAAGCACCTCCTGCTCAAGCTCGGCAACCCGCTTCGCGAGGTTCTCCGCCTTGGCCTGCTCAGCACCCAACAAGGCTTCAATCTCCTTCAATCGCCTTTCCACTCCACTGTTATCTGGCACATCACGGCTCTCCTCTTGATGTCCATCTGATAACGATCGCTGATCGTCCGTCTGAGATGGTATGACCACAACGGAAACCTCTCCGGCATGGGAAGAACGGTCCTTCTCGAATGACTCGGCTGCTACAGACAGCGATCCCTCATTGCACTCTGCTGGCGGAGGAAGCATCGCCATCCGATGTTGTTTGTGCTGAAGTAACTCCAGAATCTTGTCCTTTAAAGAGGTGCCTTGAAACGGTTTCTTCAGTACACCATCGGCCTGGCAAGACTGTGCCTGTTTCATCACTTCATCATTGACAATTCCTGACATTAAGAGCACGGGGATCAGAGCCCAATGGGAGTGGTTGCGAACAATGGCACAGATTTCATAGCCACTTTTATCAGGCATGATCACATCGCACACAATCAAATCGGGCAGTTCTCGCTCCAGAGCAGCCAACACCTCCTCGCCGTTGGCAGCAAGAATCACTTCAAATCCCGCTTCAATCAGAAGCCGCTCGGCAACCTTCCGCACCGCAATACTATCATCGGCCACTACGATTTTAGGCATGCTGTGCCCCCTCTTCTGCCCCCTCTTCCACAACGTGGCCTTCCCGCACAAACAACAGGCCTTTGCTTCCTCGAAGCGTCCGCAAGCTGGGTCTCAATGGGCTTTCTGTCTGTTCGCCATTGTGGGCAATCACTCGAACGAGGTCAATATTTCGTCATATCTGCGTCATGGCCTCCTAGGCTTTCAGTACGCGATTTCATTCTTTGATTACCTTATCGCGTTGGTCAGCCATTTCCAGACGATTTGGGTCGAGGATAAGCACCAATTGGCCCTCCTGGTTCAGAGCGGTTCCCATGAAGCAGGACTGCTCCGGCGGTGCCAACGAATCCCATGCTCTCACAGTCAGATCTTGCACTCCCAGCAGTTCATCAGCGATCACCCCTCGGAGGCTGCCCGACACTTGCACCACCACGATCGGTGATGACGAGGAGACCTCTCCTTTGCGGCTGTGGGCCCCTTGTCCAATCGACCATACTCCAACTGTCGTGCGATCCCATGTCAGGAACAGCCGACCGTCCTCGTGAACCGACAATTTCTGCGGCTCTGTCAGGAGCGCCCGTATGTTCGAATGAGCAACAGCATAGAGTCCGCTTCCGACTCGCATCAGCTGAAACCTCGTCCGTAGGAGTCGCAGGGGAAGACACACCGTCACATGGGTTCCCCGATGGGGCCATGACGCCACCTCGATCTGCCCCCCCATCTCCTCCACTGTTGCCTTGACTGCATCAAGCCCAACACCACGACCGGCAAGATCGCCAATTTCTGCAGCAGTTGACAGGCCAGGAGTAAAGATCCACGGGAGAACCTGACTGTCAGAGGCCGAAGCTATCACTTGAGGCTGACTCAGCCCCATAGCCACAACGTTGCGCCGGACAGCCTCAAGATTCACGCCCCCACCATCGTCTTTAACTTCGATCACAAGCAGCCGACCTTCCAGCGCAACTCGGACAGTGATCAGGCCAGCCTCTGGTTTTCCTTTCTCCTTCCGCTCATGCGGCAGTTCAATGCCATGATAAATCGCATTGCGAACCAGATGCCCCACCAGACCACCCCAGCTTCTCACCACCAGAGGATCAGCTTCCACCTGATCGACAGAAAGCTCCAGCGACACCGTTTTTGCCAATCTGCGCGCCGCATCGGAGACGAGCGGGCGAACCATCGAGAACACTGAGTCAATCGGCACTAGACGCGCCTGAGCCGTCTCAGCCATCAGTGCTTCAATCAATCGCCGGAGTTCGTCCGCTTGTTCCCGCACGGCCCGCAGTAGGCCTCGGTCGCCCACCGGTGAACAACCCGTCACCGATAAGGGCCCCGCATCCCGCCCCCTGTTACTCAACAAACTGGTTGCTTCCCTGCCGGATAAGATGGGCGTGCTCAGCTCTTCGAGCCTCCGAATCCGCTGATCTAGGCGACTGCACACAACGGCAAGCTGGTCGGAAAGGTTCATCAAGCGATCCAAGCGAGACACCGCAACCCTGATCGTTCCGGCTCCTTCAGCCGACTGCCAATCTTCATGGGCAGTACCACCACGCTGCCCCTTGAGATGATCGTCTTTATCCCCCTCCGTTTGCTGCCCACACACTGGATCGGTCTTCGCAAGCGACTGGGCATCGCCTCCCTCGATAATGCGATGCAAGGCAGACATGACGGCATGAAACTGCCGGTGGATCTCCTCCAGAGTATCGCCACGTCGGTCGATGAAACGAGACACGATCTCCACGGCGTGAAGGAACACTGTAGCCAGCTCAGGCGTAGCCTCGCGGCGGCCCCTTCGCACCTGTTCCAATAGGTCTTCAAGCCGGTGCATGAGATCGCCGATGGCGCGCAACCCAACCGTGTAAGCTGACCCTTTTAGCGTATGAGCTGCCCTGAAGAGACCGTCGATCAGTTCACGATTGACAGGCGCCCCTCTCCACTGCGTCAAGCCGCTCCGCAACGTCCACAAATGGTTATCCGCCTCCATGGCAAAATATGACAGCGCTTCCTGCTCCGGGAGGGGAACGAAGCACGGATCGGGGAATGCAGACTTGGCAAGAGAAGACAGCGGCATCACCGAACCTTGTCCGGAACACTCATCAACTGTGTCGTGGGCCATCGCAACCTTGATCGGCACTACTCCTCAACAGACCGTCTGGCAAGACGTGGGTTGCATCTCGCCCGTACGGAAGGGGACGGTGGTCCTTCTTTGGCTCGGGATCCCCCTGTCCCCACTCCTCTCCCCCACTGTCTCATTAAAGGATTCTATCTCGCGTAGCTGCTGTCATCACTTACAGAGACGTTTTGAGAACGGATTAGGCCAGCGTAAACCGCGACACAGGCGCATTTAAACTGTCCGCCAACTTTTCCAAGCTTTGAGCCACTTCGGTGGTTTGGTCCCAAACACCCTGCACCACCTTCGCATCTTCCACGATATCTTTGATAAACTGCCCTGTTGCGGCAATAGCAGCGACCTGCTCCGCAAGCGTTGTAGCAAGGGTGCCAGCCAGATTCGACATCTCTCGGATGACCGACAAAAGAAGAGCGAATGCCTCTTCCAGCGTCATGGACAATTCCTTCTCTGCACCGTCAGTGGTTTTCTGTTCTAATGTCTCAACAACATCATTAGCTTCGCCCTGGACAAGCGCTGTTACTGACCTGAGATCCCGCACCACTTCCCTCAACTGCCCCTCTAGCTTTGCGGCATAATCGGCCTCCGGGACGAGAGACATCACTCTTCTCATGGATTCTTCTGATTTGTCATGAACCGCTGTGGTCTCAAGGGGCTGGTTCATGACCACCAGATTCACTCGATCAACAAGTTCTTGGAGTACCAGCACCAATCGATCGATGTCGGCCATCCGACAACCCAACATCTTGAGTCGCGCAATCTCCTGTTGCAGAGAAGAACGTACACCCTCCAGCTTCCGGCTTCTCTCTTCCACCAAGATCCGCCCCCGCTCGACGACTAACAGCGCTTCTTTTTGCGACTCTGTTAACGCCCGAGTCACTTCCGACACGCGATGCAGAGCACCGATCCATTGTTCCATAGCTTCCATCACCTGGCGTGACCCTCCAACGTGGCGTCTCCCCGCATCCTTGAGCTGATCGGCCTGTTCTCGGAGCATATCGGCTGACTCGCCCATCCGTTGCACTGCATGACGAACCTGCAGGAACAGGTGTGTCACCTGCTGAATCAGACCATTGATCTCTTGAACCAACGGACCGCAGGCGTCGGAGGGGACCTCTCGCGGCGTGATCAGATCCCCCTTCCGCACGCTGGAGATCAGAGCCTGAACCTGAGCCAGCCGTCGTTGCAATCGGTCCCGCTCCTGCTCGGCCAAGGTAAGCGCGGCCATCTGCTCCAACAAAATGTTAAGCGATTTGCCCAAACGTCCCAGATCATCGTGCCCTTCTACACAGGCGCGAGCACACAGATTACCCGCCACGGCCTCGGCGGCCACGTCACCCAATCGTCTGATGCGTCGGGACACTCTGCGAACCAAGAGATAGCCGAGACCAACAGCTGCCAATATCCACACCCACATCAATACCAACACCTGCCTATATCCTTCCGCCTCAGCCTGCGCGCGATCGGTAGCGTCGCGTGCAGACTCGCGAAGCTTGATCATCAGCTCATGAATCTGCACCGTTACCTTCTGCTGCTTTGCGGCAACATCTCTGGCGATAGCACGCAAGCCAAGCTCCCGTAACGGTTGCTGCTGATCATCGGACAGAGACTCATCGAAACTATCCGCCACGATCTTGAGTGCTCCTTCAGCCGAAGCAAAATAGTCTTTGAGTGACTGTTGCAGCACAATGAGGCGTTTTCGTTCACTGGTATCGATCCCCCCTACCACCTTTCCATCGCCTTCAGAGAAGTCGAGCGATGCCAAGGTTTGGCGCTTCAACTCAGCCAATCGAGCAGTTGCTCCTGCAAAATCCACCTTGCTGGTATACCGCCCCATACCGGAGAGGGCACTGTGGTACAAAGCAAGATTGTTACCACTCATACTGACTTGCGCGAGTGCCGATACGGGACCACTATCCAAAAAGGTCACAGTCTGTTTCAGCCTTGTGACACCACGGAATCCGATGCAGAAGAAAAGACTGATCACAGCAGCCGTGAACAGCATCCCCAGCATCAACCAATGGAGGAGAGGACGATGACGACACCTTGATCCAGCAACTCGTATGAGAGATCGGATCTGCACCCTCATAGCTGTTTCTCCTGCAGAGCCCCCACAAACCGCTGGGCGATCCTTTACCCCGACCACATTCAGTAGAATCCTTTTCAACCGACCGGGAAAGACTAAACCGACACTGATTGAAGGACCGCGAAGTATTTCAAGGCATCAAGCAAAGGATCTTCGTCCGAGCCGATGTTGACCACCCCACTCAACATACCCGCGCCTTTCGACGACTCATCAATCGTGTGGAGGGGGACAACACCAAAAGACCCTGCTGCTTGATCCATTACCCTCGCCAATGCCCATCACACCATGTTGGAAACAACCAGGCCGATGATCACCTTGCCTCACTTAATTCCCTTATTCCCTCCTGAAGATTTTGGATCATCTGGATGTCTCGTGAGATGTCCTCGCACCGGGACTCCCACCATTCGCCGGTAGGAAACGTCTCGCTCTCCACACCGACAGGAGAACCTGCTCCCAGTCTAACGCCTTGACATCCGGTTGCAAGCAATTGTGTACTTCTATCTCACTTGATGACTGACCCCATCGCCATTTCAAAACTAAAGACCACCAGTAACGAGAGGGACCAGGTCCAACATTCGGAACACACCGATGTTTGTAACGATGATGAGCAAGGAACCGGTTCAAGACGGCACCGCCCAGAGCCCTCAGCCACGACGCCTTCTCTAAGCCCAACATCGGTGTCGTGCTATGACATGTCAGCGACGTCCAGAACCGATCATGAATGGGAGACAAAAGAAAGCAAAACGGTAGGGGAGCTCCTACCGATGAGGGAACATACTCCCCCGTTTGCCCTTCCGCAATCCGGCAGAAACACAGTAGGTGACCGCTTGGCCGATCAAGGCCCCTAAGACCGTGTGGGTTCCGCTATAGCGGCAAAAGGGGCCTTCCCCCTTCCGGGAACAGGCAATCACCACGACATCCGTGCCGGTCCCCGTGGCGGAAGAGCCGCTGAGCATGCTGGGCACGCCGGCCTCCAACAGCACGGCGGTCTTGGCTTCAGTCGCCACTTGGACCGCTCCCACCATCGCAGCGGTCGAGAGGTTGCCGTTTGTGAGAAGGATCAGATTGATGGTGCCGGGAACCATCGAAACCAGCTCGGCCTGCCGCGCAGCCCTCTTCGTTCCTACTTCCCCGGCCCGCACCGCGTTGGTGACCCCAACCGTTGCGAAACACTCAATCCATAGCGGTTCCGCTTCGTACCGGGCCGTGACGAGCTGCGTCATTGGCACCGCCGTCATCAAGCCAACCGTTGTTCCCTTGAGACCGTATCGAGCAGCCACCTGTCTCAAACAACGGGCCGGATCCCCAAACCGCCGAGGGTGCCCGTTTGGCGTCACATCGTGACCATCGACCTGATGATTCAGGACATACGACACCAGAGCCACTCCTCCCCCCTGAGGAGCGGATGAGAGCACCCTTCGCCGTCCTCCCAGATCAACAATCAACGTTCGATCGACCACCCGATAGTCGGTGCGGACAGAGCCGGCGATGATGTCAGCCATTGAAATTCCCCAGCATCGCTGAAAGCGCCTTCACAAGTCGATCGTTCTCCGATGGCAATCGCACAGCGAGACGAATCGCCCGGGCAGAGGCTCCTGGGACCGACGAGCAGTCGCGGATCAGCAACCCCTGACGCTTGAGCTGTTCAGTCACGGTTGTGGCTCGCCACCCCCGCGGCAGTTCCACAAACACATAGTTGGCCGACGGCGGTATCACCCGACAGCCGGGGATCGCCCTCAACACAGAAACAAATCGCTCCCGCTCGCGGACCAGGAAGCGCACACTCTTTTCAGCATGGGCCTGGTCACCCACGGCGGCCAATGCTGCCATCTGGCCGATCGCATTGAGCGACCAGGGAGGCACCTGTGTCCGTAGCCGGCGAATGACCGATCGTGCGGCCACAGCATAACCCACGCGAAGCCCTGGCAAGGCGTAAAACTTCGTCAGGCTGCGCAAGACGATCACCCGTGGCCATGATGCCGCTTGGGGCAACACCGACTGTTCCGGACAATAGTCAGCAAAGGCCTCATCGAGCACCAGCCACAGCCTCCGCCGAGCGGCAACCTCCGCAACATGGGTGATCTCATCGGCCGAACAGACTCGGCCGGTCGGACTGTTGGGATTACAGAGCACCACACTATCAAGGGCAAGGGTCTTGCTCTCTTTGGAATCAAGGAGTTGCACAAGGTGGTCAATGGGAATGGCATAGTCCTGCGCTCGTTTCGCATAGATCGCCACCACCGAGCCGCCGGCCCGTACCATCGCCCGTTCATATTCAGAAAAGGTTGGATGCACGACTACGAGCCGCCGGAGTTGGAGTGCGCGGGGTATCACATCAATCAGCTCCATCGAGCCATTTCCCACGACAATCTGCTCCGGATCGATGCCCCACTGCCGGCCCAAGGCTTGCCGCAGCTCCCAGCCGGATGGATCAGGATAGTGGGTGACGAGCCTGCAAGCGGCCACGATGGCCTTCCAGACTCTTGGAGAGGGGCCCAGCGGATTGATACTGGCGCTAAAATCCACGATCTCCTCCGGCTCGCAATTCAGCTCGCGCGCTACCGCATAGATATTGCCGCCATGGACATCGGTCACAGGAACCACCTCCATCCAGCAGCCAGGGCAACTCCAAGACACGACGCCGTCACCATCAACCGTAACGCCGAGGCAATATCTTGAGGCTCCGCTGCCCGTCCCTCTTGATTGAGCACCGGCCGTTCTTCAGCCACACCGTCATAAAAATTAGTCCCGCCCAACCGAATGCCCAACAGACCGGCCATAGTTGCTTCCGGCCTGCCACTATTGGGGCTGGGATGATGGCCGCCGTCCCGTAGAAGCACACGCCAGCCACGGGTCACGTCATAGGATCGACGAGCGGCCAGCGCCGCACTCAGCGCCGCACTCAGAATGAGCAGGCCGGCCGTCACACGAGCGGGAATCCAATTCACCACGTCATCGAGCCGGGCCGAGGCCCACCCCAAATCGATATACCGTTCATTGCGATGGCCGACCATGGAATCGAGCGTGTTGATCGCCTTGTAAGCCAGAGCCAAGGGCACACCGCCCAACGCCAAATAAAATAACGGCGCGATGACGCCGTCCGCCGTACTTTCCGCGATAGTCTCGACCGTGGCTCGCGACACTTCCGATTCGGAGAGGTGGGCCGTATCCCGTCCGACGATCATCCCTACTGCGTGGCGAGCGCTAGGGAGGTCTCCGGCCAACAACGGTCGTTCAACCGCCCGCACATGGTCCCACAGATCACGGGCCGCCAACGTCGTCGAGGCCAGCCAGATCGTCACCACCGAGCCGAGCAGGCCGTCCATCCAGTGGGCCAAAGCGATCAGCCCGGCACTTGCGCCAAACACGCAAGCCGGCAACCCGACCGCAAGACCGATCCCGGCAACCAGCAACTTCCGAGCACTCCGACACCTGGCCCATACGACGTTGTCGTACCAGGCGATCCATCGCCCCATCAGCCGCACTGGATGGGGTCCCTGCCGAGGATCGCCAATGAGGGCGTCAAGCGCGGCGGCAAGCAACAAATCTCCCGCGGTCATAGCAGGCGCAGCAACAGAGGAACCAACAGCAGAAAAAGAATTTCAACCAGTTCGTTGGTCGCCCCCAAGGTATCGCCCGTCACGCCGCCGATCTGTCGATGGAACCACTGTCGTGCCACCAGCACAAAGGCCGTTCCCCCGGCAACGACCACGCAGGCACCGAGCACCCCAAGTCCGACACCCAACCCGACAAAGAGAGTACCGGTCGCTATTGCAACGGGCCCCCCTGACACATAGGTCAGAAACGGCCCAGCCAAGCTTCCTTCCGCTCTGGCTGGAGGGGACAGGCGCGTCAGCAATACCATCGACCACCGTCCGGCCGCCGGCATAGTCACGAGGGCAGGAACACGTACCTCTTGAGGCAAGGCCATGAGTCCCGCATAGCGGACAATCAGCGACAAACACAAGGCCGTCGCGCCTATTGCCCCGATCGCCGGATCTTTCATGATCCGAAGCCGTGCTTCCCGATCACCTCCCCCGATCAATCCATCAACCGTATCCGCCAGACCATCCTGGTGGAGCCCGCGCGTCAGCCCAACAAGCACCACCAGAATCATCGCATTGACGACCGGTGGCTCAAACACATGGCCCAGTAGCAGATCGACGCCGACAAGCGTCCCACCGATCATAAACCCGACGAGGGGATACCAAGCCATCGAGCAGGCTAATTCCGTGGCAGTCGGCTCATGGTGGACCCGGCTCAACGGAATGGCCGTAAGGAACTGCCAGGCAATCACGAACGATCGTGGACACCACCAACCAGCGAAGCCCATTACCAGCCACCGCACCGACCATCGATCAAACGCCGTGGTGCGAAGCGGACACCCCTCTGTCTGAATGCCCCAAAGAGCCAGAAGTGTGTCGTCACCCGTGTGCCCTGTTGCTGATTGGCCATCTCGGCACCCTGCCGTTAGGGAGAGGATGATCGGCCGGAGACCCCCGCCTCATCGAACGTGGCCATCTCCGTGTAGATCTTGATTGCGGCGGATACGAGCCCTATCCCCAAACAGGCCCCAGTTCCTTCACCTAACCGAAGGTCCAGATCCAGCAACGGCTTGAGGTTGAGATATTCAAGAATAACATGATGGCCACGTTCGACCGATTGATGAGAGGCAATGAGGTACTCCCGACAGGCTGGCGCCAACGCCACAGCGATCAAGGCCGCAGCACCAGTAATAAACCCGTCGAGCACAACTGGTACACGAGCCAAGGCAGCACCAAGGATGATACCGGCCAGACCACCGATCTCCAGGCCACCGACCTTCGCCAACACATCGAGTGGAGCCGCCCGATCAGGCCGATGGAGATCGAGCGCCCGTTGAATCACAGCCACCTTGTGAGCACGGCCGGCCTCATCAACGCCGGTTCCATGGCCCGTGACCTGATCAACCGGCTTGCCCGTCATCACCGCTGTGATTGCAGCGCTCGAGGTCGTGTTGCCGATCCCCATCTCGCCAAGGCCGATCAGTCCGATCCCTTCACGCGCCGCTTCCGTCGCCAACTCGATCCCCGTCGCAACAGCTCGCTCCGCCTGTTCCTTCGTCATGGCCGGTTCACGAGCGAAGTTTCGAGTTCCCTTCATGATGTTTCGATTCAGCAGACCAGGGCAGCTCCCAAATTCATAATTCACCCCGATGTCCACGACCCGCACCTCGACCCCGACATGGCGGGCCAACACATTGACCGCAGCGCCGCCCCGCAAGAAATTGAGCACCATCTGCGGCGTCACCTCTTTTGGATAGGCGCTCACTCCCTCGACC
>JANDJK010000044.1 GCA_024330925.1 Nitrospira sp. | reverse complement strand
ACGGAACGCGAGCTTGCTGCTTATTGTGTCCTCACGCGAATCGACTACGTTGTGGAAGAATGTCCCATGGCGCAAGGAGCTCGGACTCTTTTGTACAAGGACGTGTTAAACCGGTTAGAAACTCACTCTCCCGGCACCAAACAATCGTTTTACTGGGGGTTCTTGGAAACGCAAGGGCGATCCTCTCGCCATCCCCAGGCCATGGCGGAAAGCGATCAGGCTTTACTCCATCCCTGCTTAATCTGTGGCCAGCCGACCATCACCGATCATTGTTCGTATTGTAAACTCATGGTAAGGGCAAAGCAGATGATGGCCCACTAAGTCATAAAAGGTAGCGATGAGCTCCACGGCGCGCGATTACTACCAAGTCTTGGGTCTTTCGCGAACCGCCTCTCCCGACGACATTAAGAAGGCCTTTCGCCGTCTGGCACGGCAATATCATCCAGATCTTCATAGTGGCCCTTCCAAACTAGAAATGGAACGAAAGTTTAAGGAAGTGAGCGAAGCCTATGAAGTTTTGTCAGACCCCGAGAAACGTAAGCAATACGATCAACGTGAGTCCATGTGGACGCGAACCGAATCGTACACGACGGCCGAATCAAGAACGAAACCGTCGGAACAGGGGTTTGCGTCCGCTCGCACCAGTCATCCCCATCAATCTCCTCCATACCAATCTCATGGCCGTGGCTGGCCCCGTAGTGGAGGGTTGGCCGACTTTTTTGAGAGTATTTTCGGTGAGCCGGATGAGTCTTCTGCTCAACCGGGTACAAAGGAACCGGGAGAAGATGTGGAAACTACCGTCGAGATCTCGCTGCGGGATGTCTATTGGGGAGTAACGAAGCGTCTCTCATTGCTAGAACCGGTCTCATGCCCAGCCTGTCACGGGACAGGCTCGGTGCGGAGACGAAGGTGCCAGGCCTGTTCGGGGACCGGTTTTCGCCCGGAATCAAAGGTGCTCGATGTGAAAATTCCGGCCGGTATCGAAGAAGGCGCCAAGATGCGGATTCCTGGACGGGGCCGGCCAAGCCTTCATGGCGGCAAGCGAGGCGATCTCTACCTGTTCATCAAAACAAAACCCGGACATACCTTTCGTCGAGCGGGAAGTGATTTACATGTTACCCTCCCGATCTGGCCATGGGAAGCGGCCCTAGGCACCGAAGTTCTGGTGCCGACTCTTACCGAACCGGTTCGTGTCAAAATCCCATCCGGCAGCACGGCGGAAAGTAAATTACGCCTCAAGGGAAAGGGCCTTCCCACTGGGACTGGTGGGTATGGCGATTTATTGCTGACCCTACAAATAGTCATGCCGCAGACCATTTCGAACGAAGCGCGGGCCCTCTACGAGCAACTGGCCAGAGAGAACCATGCCGACCCTCGGACTGAACTCCTGGCTAAGGCGCATCAAGACTGACTCATCAGAAGCAAAAAGAACAGATGACCCCCTGGAGCTTGCTTGCCTTACCAGAGTTAATGTGGCAAGCTACCGACTCATCGAGGAAGAGAACGATCTTCCCTACCGCTGGTGAGGAAAAGGAGGATGGTTATGAAATTGATGAAACACAACGTGCTCGCATGGATCGCAACGGCTACAATGGTGGTGATCTTTGGGGTGATGGAGTCACAAGCTAACGAGCCGGGATATGGTTACAGAGGACATGGCAGAATGGGAGGATACGGAAAGAGCTTCGCGCATGGCGGGACCGGGCATTTAATTCGTCATCTCTTAAAGTATGAGAAAGACATCGGCTTGACAGCGGATCAAGTGGCCAAACTCAAAGAGCTTCAGCTTAATTTGGACAAGGCTCGAATCAAAGCCGAGGCGGACATCCGAATTACGGAACGAGAGATTAACGCATTGTTGGAAGATGAAAAGGCGGATCTTGCTGCTATCGAAGCGAAGCTCAAACAGAGTGCTGAGCAGCGAGTCGCGCTTCGCATGACTGCTATTAAGATGCGACAGGATGTGTTGAAGGTGCTGACACCGGAGCAGCGGGAAAAAGAAAAATTGGAGCACGAGAAGGTCATGAAAGAACACGGAACATCATACGGTGGCCCCCACTCCGGATTCCCGGGAGCCTACCCACATTACAAGAACAATCCGCATGAGGGCATGAGAAATCATCCCCCTCTTCCACCAACGGATCTTTCTGGTCAGTAAGAGACTGCCTTGCCTCGCCTCACCATCGAGGTGAGGCAAGTTTCTGACCGGTTTGAGGACTTGATACGCGACCAGCCACTGGGTGCACAAGATGCTCAAAGCCATAAAACTCAAGAGCCGCGATCTTCTCGTTGGGCCGTCTCGGGCACCAGCTCGAGCGATGCTCAAGGCTGTTGGCTTTACCGATGCCGACTTATCGAAACCGCTTATCGGTGTGGCCAATACGTGGATTGAAGTGATGCCGTGCAATTACCATCTCCGTCGTCTGTCGGAACGGGTGAAGGCTGGTATTCGGGCGGCAGGAGGAACACCGATCGAATACAACACGATCGCCATATCAGACGGGATTTCGATGGGTACCGAGGGAATGAGGGCGTCCTTGATCAGTCGGGAGGTGATTGCCGACTCAATTGAATTGGTGGCACGAGGACACCTCTTTGATGGTCTCGTGGCGCTCTCCGGCTGTGACAAGACCATTCCTGGAACAGTCATGGCCCTCGCGCGGCTTAATCTTCCTTCGCTTATGCTCTACGGTGGATCAATCATGCCGGGTCGCTTCCGCGACCAGGACGTGACAATCCAGGACGTCTTCGAAGCCGTTGGCAAACACGCAGCGGGCAAGATGACCGAGGCCGAACTTAAAGAGCTGGAAGACCATGCCTGTCCTGGTCCTGGAGCGTGCGGAGGCCAGTTCACGGCCAATACGATGGCTATTGCCTTTGAGTTTCTTGGCATTTCACCTATGGGGTGGAACGGGGTGCCTGCTATGGATGCTCGCAAAGACGACGTGGCTTTCGAAAGCGGCAAACTTGTGATGGAGTTAGTCAACCACGATATGCGCCCCAAGCGGATCATCACCCGCAAGTCATTAGAAAATGCCATTGCCGCTGTGGCAACAACAGGAGGCTCGACTAATGCGGTTCTCCATCTGCTCGCCGTTGCTCGGGAAGCCGGTGTACGACTCACACTAGACGATTTTGACAGGATCAATCGCAAGGTCCCGTTGCTGGCCGACCTCAAGCCGGGCGGACGGTTTACTGCCGCTGATCTGTATGCGGCTGGCGGAACGAGGTTGGTGGCGAAACGATTGTTGGAGGGGGGGGTCCTTCACGGTGATCAACCGACGGTGACTCTTCGTACGCTTGGAGAAGAAGCCAAGCAAGCAGTTGAAACACCAGGACAAGAGGTGCTCCGTCCCCTGTCCAATCCAATCAAGCCGACCGGCGGTCTTGTCATCCTCAAGGGCAACCTGGCACCCGAGGGATGTGTGGTCAAAGTTGCGGGGCATTCGATCATGAAATTTCAAGGGCCGGCCAAGGTCTTCAATCGCGAAGAGGATGCTTTTGTGGCTGTGCAGGCAGGACAGATTAAACGCGGTGACGTAGTGGTCATCCGCTACGAAGGTCCAGCTGGGGGGCCAGGCATGCGCGAGATGTTGAGTGTCACTGCGGCCATCGTGGGGGCAGGCCTTGGAGATTCGGTTGCTCTCCTCACTGATGGGCGATTTTCCGGTGCGACTCATGGACTGATGGCAGGCCACGTGGCACCGGAAGCAGCCAAGGGGGGACCCATTGCTGCTGTCAAAAATGGAGACATCATTATCTTCGACATTGCCAAGCGAAGGTTAGATGTCAAGTTACCTAAACGAGAAATCGCCGCCCGCCTCAGGCGGGTCAAACATCCGGCGCCTCGTTACACAACAGGTGTTATGGCCAAGTATGCTAAGTATGTGTCTTCGGCATCGGAGGGCGCCATCACAGGCTAAGAGAGGCTACGTCCGTCTTCTTGTCCGCTGCTGGAGCTGTGCCTTTGCAAAAGAAAATTATTGAAACCAACCATAGACTTCTGCAATATCAGCAAAGTTTCTTGGACGGGCTTTTCCCCTCTGCCTTCTTTCCCCCCCTCGCTGAGGTCTTAGGGCTCATCACAAACTGACTGCCCCGAGGGTCATCGCTCAGTCTTGCTATGAGGTCAAGCAAGGATTTTCCAACAAACAGGTGATTGACGAGACTTGTCATGATCCAGTAATGTCCCCTTGAGCGCTAAGGGCCAGAATAGAAATGGGGAGTTGGAAAGGATTTGTGATGCTACCTTCTACCTAACAAAAAAGGAGGGACCCTATGTTGGCTAGCCGATTGGTCCGGCTTATTGAGCAACATTCGGATCAGTTGTCCCGTGAACTCAGTGAGAAGGTTTGGAACTCTCCCCGTTGCAGTGACCTCCATAAAGTCCCACCCGATGAGTTGCGAGCTCGTGCCATCGAAATCTATCAGAACCTGAGCGACTGGTTAATGGAAAAACCCGAAGCCGAGGTTGAACGCCGGTATACGGAGTTGGGTGCGCGTCGGGCTGGGCAAGGCGTTGCCTTCAGCCATTTTCTTTGGGCTATTACAGAAACGAAAGCTCATATGTGTTCTTTCATTCAACGGGAAGGATTATCCGAGAGCGCCGTTGAATTGCACGGTGAACTTGAATTGATTTATCTCGTGAACAAATTTTTTGATAGGGCATTATATTACGCTGCCGTGGGGTATGAGAGAGAACGGGCTCGGATAGGAGCAAACCTCAGACGACGGAAAGACGATGTGCAACGGGTCTATCTGTAAGCTGTAAGTAAGGTGCTCGGGAACTTGCCCCGTTGAATCATCGCGGGAACGGAACATGTCTGCTCCCCGTTCCCGCTTCCATATAAACCCCTGTGGAAGAGAAAGCCAAGTGGCGGTTCTAGGGAGTAGGCGTTAGATCTCCAAGAGGTGTTCTGGTACCCGCAAGGGTCAATATGCAATCATCAATCACCTCCCCTTCTGTCCGAGAGAACGAGGATGAGTCGCGCGATCATGCCCCGACATGCCCTTGCCCGTGAGGAAGGATGAATCTTTCCATCATTATTCCAGCCTATAATGAGGAGCTGCTGATCCGGCAGTGTCTTCATTCTGTGTATGAGTCGGTGAGCTGTTGTCAGGAGTTGGCCTGCTCGTGGGAAGTCATCGTGGTCGATAATAATTCCACCGACAGCACGGCACTGGTGGCACAAGAGGCAGGGGCTCACGTGGTATTTGAACCGATCAATCAAATCGGACGAGCGCGTAATGCTGGGGCAACAAGGGCGAAAGGGGAATGGCTTCTGTTTCTTGACGCTGATAGCCTGTTAACCCCTGAGCTTCTCAGGGATATCCTGACGACGATCAGGCAGGGGCATTGTGTTGGCATAGGAAGCACTCTGGTAATGAAAGACCTTCCCTGGTGGGCGGAGGGTCTTGCTTTCGTATGGAAGGTGATGTCGATTGCCTGTTGTTGGGCCGCTGGAGCCTTGTTTGCCTGTCGCAGAGACGCTTTTTTCCACGTGGGAGGATTCCCCGAGGAGTTCTATGCCTTGGAAGAAATCGAACTGAGTAAACGTCTTAAACAATGGGGGCGGGAGCGGGGCCTTGACTTTGTGATTTTAACGTCTCATCCCCTTGAGACCTCATCCCGTAAGATTGCGTTGTATTCCAAAGCTGAAATCGCCAAGCAAATTTTTTATTTGTGTTGCCTCCCCTATCGTACCGTCAAGGATAAACGATTGCTTTCTGTCTGGTATGATGGCCGGCGGTGATGACATCGTAGCCACGCTCCTCTTTCATTGACTTCCCTTCTGGGGCTCCATAGAATCCGACTCATGAAGCCGTCGTTCGTTCACCTTCATGTCCATACCCAGTTCAGCCTCCTCGATGGCGCCAATCAAATTGATCCTCTTATTAGGCAGGTCAAGGCATTTGGTCAACCTGCCATCGCTGTTACAGACCATGGCAATATGTTTGGTGCAATTGAGTTTTATCGCAAAGCCAAGGAAATAGGGGTCAAACCCATCATTGGGTGCGAGGTCTATATGGCGCTGGGAAGTCGCCACGCCAAAAAAGACAGTGGCTTGGCACACAATGATTATTATCACTTGATTTTGCTTGCTCGGAACGGGACCGGTTATCAGAATCTCATCCAACTTGTTAGTAAAGGATATATTGAAGGATTTTATTATAAGCCACGAATTGATAAAGACCTTCTTCGGTCTCATCATGAGGGACTGATTGCGCTTTCTGGATGTTTGAGCGGAGAAATTCCCTATTTAATCCGCCGACAGAACATGGCAGGTGCTCTGGCTGTCGCCAAAGAATTTGAAGAAATTTTTGGGAAGGGACAGTTTTTTCTCGAAGTTCAGGCTAACGGCCTTGAGCATCAACGGCTTGTCAATGCCGGTCTGATCGACATCCACAACAAGCTCGGTATTCCTCTGGTAGGCACAAACGATTGCCATTACCTCAGAAAGGAAGATGCTCGCCCCCACGAGTTGATGCTGTGTCTCCAGACCGGCAAGACGCTTAGCGATCCGACCAGAATGAAATTCGATACCGATCAACTCTACGTCAAGTCAACCGAAGAACTCGTCCCGGCTTTTGCTGAATTTCCAGGGGCGGTGGCCAATACCTGTTTCATTGCAGAGGCATGTAACCTGGAACTGACTTTCAATCGGACTTACCTCCCTCAGTACAAAGTTCCGGAAGGATTCGAAAACCGTGAAGCCTATCTGGAACATCTGGCGATAACCGGTCTCAAAGAGCGTCTTCGGGAACGCCCACCAGCCAGACCTGTTACCCTCTATGAACAGCGACTCCGTGAGGAACTGATGGTTATCTGCTCCATGGGATTTGCCGGTTATTTTTTGATCGTCTGGGACATTATTCGATTTGCGCAATCGAGACGTATTCCTGTGGGGCCTGGGCGGGGATCTGCCGCAGGCAGTCTGGTGGCCTATGCGCTCCGCATTACCAATCTTGATCCATTGGAGTATGGATTGTTGTTTGAGCGATTTCTAAATCCTGAGCGAGTGTCCTTGCCAGACATCGACATGGATTTTTGCATGGAACGACGGGAGGAAGTGATCAACTACGTGGTGGAAAAGTATGGGACTGACCACGTGGCTCAGATTATTACTTTTGGAACGCTGGGGGCAAAAGCCGCGATTCGGGATGTGGGCCGTGTACTCGAAATGCCCTATGCCGAAGTAGACAAAGTGGCGAAGTTGGTGCCGAACCAACTCAACATTACTTTACAGGAAGCTCTGGAGCTTGAACCGCAGCTACGAGAGCTGGTGCAAAGGGACCCCAAGGTTGCGGAGCTGATCAGCGTCGCGCAGTCTCTGGAGGGACTTGCTCGACATGCCTCAACCCATGCCGCCGGAGTGGTCATTTCAGACGGTCCGCTCACGGACTATGTGCCGTTGTACAAAGGAGCCAATGACGAGATTGTCACCCAATATTCGATGGGTGATCTGGAGAAAATTGGATTAGTGAAGTTTGATTTTCTTGGGCTAAAAACGCTCACCATGATCCGGCGAGCAGAAACCTTGATTAATGAGAGGAGACCCAATGCTTCGCGTTTCAGGATCGAGCAGATTCCGTTTAACGACGAGAAGACTTTTGCCCTCCTCTCCTCTGGCAAGACCACCGGTATCTTCCAGCTTGAAAGCTCGGGGATGAGGGATCTGTTGATCGGCCTAAAACCGGACCGGTTCGAGGACATCATTGCGATTATTGCCCTGTATCGTCCTGGTCCAATGGACCTCATTCCCGACTTCATCAAACGCAAACAGGGCAAAGTTCCGATCCTGTATGAGATACCAGAATTGGAGCCGATCCTCAAAGAGACCTACGGAGTGATCGTATACCAGGAACAAGTCATGGCCATTGCTAACAAAGTGGCAGGCTTTACCTTGGGACAGGCCGACATTCTCCGACGGGCGATGGGCAAGAAGAAACCTGAGGAAATGGAAAAGCTCCGTGCCCAGTTTCTCCAAGGAGCCGTGAAAAACAAAATCCCTCACAAAAAAGCAGAACGGCTCTATGAGTTGATTTATAAATTTGCCGGGTACGGGTTTAACAAGTCTCATGCTGCCGCCTACGCCGTGTTGTGCTACCAGACTGCCTATTTGAAGGCTCACTACCCGACTGAATTCATGGCGGCGTTGATGACAACGGATATGGGCAATACAGACAAAATCATGAGCTATTTTACCGAATGTCGAGAACTCGGTATTAAAGTCCTTGGGCCGGATATCAATGTGAGCGGAAAGGATTTTACCGTTGTCGATGATGCCATCCGCTTTGGGTTGGCAGCCATCAAGAATGTTGGAGAAAGTGCGGTCGAATCGATTATTGCCGTGCGTAACGCAACTGGTCCCTTCCTCTCGCTATTTGATTTCTGTCGGCGCATCGACCTTCGCAAGGTCAATAAACGCATGGTGGAAGGACTGATTAAAACGGGAGCGTTTGATTCCACCGGCGCCAAACGAGCCCAACTGTTAGCCGTACTGGATCAGGCAATGGAGTATGGTGCTGTGGCTCAACGAGAGCGAGATCTTGGTCAAACCAGCATATTTGGAGAGGCAATGGGAGGAAGTGGGACTCCACACGAATCGGATGCACTTCGGTTGCCGTCGGTATCAGAGTGGGATCAAGCGCAGCGACTCAAGTATGAGCGTGAGCTGACGGGATTCTATATTTCCGCCCATCCGTTAAATCGCTACGAGCCCTTGTTGGCCGTCTTGGCAACAACAACCACGCGTGACCTTGCTGAGAGTGTCGATGGTAAGGACGTGAACGTGTGCGGCATTATTGTAGCGGTACGATCGATGGTAACCAAAAAAGGTGATCGGATGGCCTATCTTACATTAGAAGATCTTCACGGTACAGTTGAGGTCATCGCCTTTCCGGATGTGTACAAAATCGCCCACGAGTGGATTGTGCCAGAAGGTTTGGTTCGGGTATGCGGCGTGGTCGATCGTGGTGACAAGGGACCTAAACTCCGCGCTACTAAGATTGAGCCATTGGCCGACGTGCAGAAACAAATGGTCAAGCGGGTGTGTATTCGATTAGCCGCCCAACCGAATGTCACGGATCAATTGCTCCGCTTGCGGGAAGTGCTGCAACGTCATCCCGGTGGCACGGCCGTTTCTCTCGTGCTGCACGATGCGGATTTGGAAGCGGAAACGGAGCCGTTACCCAGTTTCGGGGTATCGTGTACCGAGCATTTTATGGCCGACATTGAAGAAGTGCTAGGCAAAGGTGCCCTTTCTTTGCTATCTTGATCAGACTTTTTAAGAACTGCTCGGGAGAGGCATCAGCACTCGAGCCTTCGGAGGGAACAGAATAGTCACGATGAGAGACTACTTGGATTTTG
Source organism: Nitrospira sp. (assembly GCA_024330925.1). Lineage (GTDB taxonomy): Bacteria > Nitrospirota > Nitrospiria > Nitrospirales > Nitrospiraceae > Nitrospira_D. The sequence goes on along the minus strand of JANDJK010000044.1, from coordinate 10,007 downwards.
AACAGCCTATTCGCGAGATCGAGGAAAAGATCGAGAAAGCATTGGCTGCCTCAACCGGAGGCAAGGCCGCAGCCCAAGGAGAAATACGGAAGCTGCGTGCCAAACTAGCGCAGGTGGAGCATGAACTCTATCAACGTTTGACTCCTTGGCAGCGGACACAGCTCGCGCGCCACCCTCTGAGGCCTAGCACGCTCGACTATATCGAGGGATTGATGCGTGACTTTGTGGAACTTCACGGAGATCGGGTGTTCGGCGACGACCGCGCCATTGTCGGAGGGTTCGCTCGATTCAACGAACGAACGGTGCTGGTGATCGGCCATCAAAAGGGCAAAACGCTGAAAGAGCGAATGCAGCGCAATTTTGGCATGCCCAATCCTGAAGGATATCGCAAGGCGCTCCGACTGATGCGGCTCGCTGAAAAATTTAATCACCCGATCATCTCGTTTATTGACACTCCTGGGGCATATCCCGGTATTGGGGCTGAAGAGCGTGGGCAGGCAGAGGCCATTGCGCGAAATCTGCTGGTGATGTCTCAACTCACGGTTCCTATCGTCTCAGTGGTGATTGGCGAAGGGGGAAGCGGGGGAGCCCTGGCGCTGGGCGTGTCCGATCGGATTCTTATGCTGGAACATGCGGTCTATTCTGTCATTTCACCAGAAGGTTGCGCAGCCATTCTTTGGGACGACCCAACAAAAGTCCAGGATGCGGCCTCAGCATTGAAAATGACGGCGAGCGATCTCTTGACGTTGGGGGTCATCGACGAGATTATTCCTGAACCACTAGGCGGGGCTCATCGCGATCCGAAAACCGCTTGCGCACTGGTCGGCAAAGCCATTATCAACCACCTCTCTGATTTGCTTGACCTACCCGTTAAAGACCTTATGACACGCCGCGAGCAAAAGTACCGCCGAATTGGTGTTGTGTGCGATCCCCTGCCCACCTAGCCTTACGGAATCGAATTCCCAACTGTTGGTTTTTGTAGAAGACCCATGTGAATGAATCGACGATCGATGGTGAGGGTAATAGCGTTCGCCATGGCTTGGCGAAATGGGGCAAACGATTCATGTCGCAAATAACGGTTCAGAGTCCGTGGCAATTTGCGCCGCCAGGCACGGGCCGCTGCTCGTGCCTGTGCTACCGCAGAAGAGTTGGAAGTGAGCAGTGCCTTGACCTCTTGCTCAAAGAATCCAACATGCCTCCGTTCATCTTGGAGAATAGATAAGAGATCTGGGCGCACACCGACCAAAAACTTCGCAAACGCTAGTCCAAGCATCTCATATCCATAAAGCTGGACCGCAAGCACAGGCCACTGCTGGGGCATAGCAGGAAGCTGGTCTCTTCCCCGTGCCCGCTGTCCCAACAGACACTCAAACTGAGACAAATGGGCCTGCTCGTCTGCTTCGTGCCGCTCAAGAAACACACGAGCCTTCGCTGGAACAGCGTGCAGCTGTGATGACCGGACCGCCCATAGGGCCATCGCCTCTGCTCTTAAAAATTGCTCCAGCAGGGCCTTTTCACAGGAAGCAGGAAGTTGGGGCCATTCGGGAATCATTGTCAACACCAAGTCCTTATTCATCGTAACGAAACAGTCTATTCTCTCCAAGCCTTTTTCGTGGGGATCTCCATGGAGGTCCCCCTTGATTGTCGTCTCATCGGTTCACCATTGACCAGCCGTGTAACTCAATTGGCGGGAGCCTCAATGTTGGCTATTGCGAGAGCCTTCAGCTTTTGAGAGACTATGTCACCGTTCCACAGAAGCAGTGCATGACCGTCGTATCTTTCTTAAGAATCAAAACTGAGGGTTATTTCTACAGTGCTATTTTCATAAGGTAAATGCGATGCATCATAGGTGCGGACATGGTTGGAAGTCTGACGTTCATCGGAATACGCTGCTTGGTGAGATCGCGCTCTGGATCATCATTTCCTGGCTGTTTACTACGACAGGGTGTGTAAGCCAAGGGGCCTATGAACGAGTGAAAATTGAGATCGAGGAATTATCGCAATCTCTTATGATGGCTCGCGAGGAAATCACGGTCTTACGTCAATCGGTAGCCTCATGGGAGGCGGCAAACAAAGCAGAAGAAAACAAAAGAGAAGCACTGCAGGTGGTCATTCAACGCGAGGTTGAACTCCTACCCATTATGCGGCAACAGGCCTATGAACGAATAGTCTCACTCCAGGCCCAGGTCGCAACATTGACTAACCAAAGCCGGGCATTGGCAAAACACCTGGCAACCGCTAAACGCGAAAGCGATGCCTTACACGTTCTGGTCTCACAATATCGGCAAGAAATTGAAGCGGCACGGGTATCTCAGCAATTTCTTCCGGCAACGACCACCCCTGCCATTTTTGACACTATGGACCTCACGCAACAAGAACCTACCGCTCAGGAATCAATTCCTCCCCCCATGACGTTGCCCCAAGAGATGGCGCAACAAATACCAGTGGATCCGACGGAACAACCAGGCTCACGAGCCCCCTCATCCCTTCCCACTCAACCGACCGAAGGATCGTGGATAGACCTGATTGTCAAATGGCTGGCCAGCTTTTGGAATTGGATCGTCGGCTTCTTTGGGTGACTGTCACTGTTTAAGCTGTTTAAGAGGAAAGGAGATAGCCAGGGCCGCCGTGTGTCATACGGCGGAACAATCTCTCCCTCGATTCTACCTTTGCTGTGCAGCGTTGCAACGAGCGTTTGTTTCGACTTGAAACGGATCAAAGACGGCCCGCGCGCCGTTTTGTGAACGATCTTGGTCTGTTGACTGTTGTGACCGGGACAGTGCTTTGAAAACAACTGGGATGATGAAGTAGGTAGTGTTGGAGGGCAACGGCTTGATTGTGCTGTTCATCCTTAGCGGAATAGAGCAAAGTAATCGGCCGTGTGCCTGCCCGTTTGAAGAGAGATGTCACAAGGGGTTCTTTGGTTTGTAATTCTTCATAATAGCGTCGGCAAAATTCTGGCCAACGGGCAGGATCATGATTAAACCACTGCCGTAGGGCCGTTGAAGGCCCCAGCTCTGGCATCCACTCATCGAGCTTGGCCACCGCCTTTGAGACGCCTCGGGGCCACAGGCGATCAACTAAAACCCGAAAGCCGTCGGCTTGGTGCGCCGGTTCATAAATGCGTTTGACAAATACTTGCATCAGTGACCGAGCATTTCTATGAGATTCACGTCCTCTGGTTCCAGAGCGATTTGCTCTGCCTCTAAATCTTCTCTCATATGCTTGGGATCCGTCGTGCCGGTGAGGGGCACCATCCCGATCTGTATGGCAAACCGAAAAATAAGTTGGGCTGGCGTCGCTCCATATTTGACCGTCAGGGCCCTTATTCGAGGGTCGATTAAGATCGCGCGATTCGCCGTCAACAACGAAAACCCTTGGTAGATGATGCCATGCCGGTTGCAAATGTCCCTCACCTCTTTATCCCAACCCAATGCAGCATAGCATCGGTTTTGGACTACCAGTGGCTTATATCTGGCCCGTTCACAAAAGGCTGCTAATTGCTCAGCTGAGACATTGCTCACTCCAATCATCTTGGCCTGTCCCGTCTCATATAACGATTCGATGGCGGCCCAGACTTCCCAGTCTTCCATGCTTAATCCACGGCGGGAGTATGGACCGTGGAGCACATAGGAATCGAGATAGTCTGTGCGGAGATGGTCAAGAGAACTCACAAATGACTGACGGACCTGCTCAGAAAGGCTCGTGCGGGGATCGTAGGGTAGCCGATGGTCGTGGCCGTGAAGGGGGGTGAATTTGGTCTGAAGAAACAACTGGCTGCGCGCGATGCCTCGTTGCGCAAGCTGTTCCAGCGCGTCCCCGACCCGTGCCTCGTCGTAATGAACGAGCTGATTGGCTGTATCAATTGCTCGAAATCCGCTCTCCACAGCGAGGATGACTAACGACGCAGTGGCTTCTTTTTTCCACGCTGTTCCATACATCATTGATGGCATCACTTGCTGGTTAGAAGCAGTGGGTGTCATGTCATGACTCCATTGACGACTGAGTCAGCTTACATCGGAAACAGATTCAAACACAAATGGTACGGAGAGCATCCTCAATGGTCAATTTCGAAGTGACCTCCCCTCACTCTCCCGACGCCAGAGTGGAGATCCTCTCATCGATCGCAGGGAAACCCCTCTTGGGGAAGAGTTCCAGATTCTTGGAGAGGCTTAAGGCGCATGGGAGTTGGGGCAGAAAAGGACAACAAGTAAGGCGCCGTGTTAAGAGCATGAAAGCAGCACGAGATATGAGCAGCGTTGAGATGAGAATCAGTGATCATCCCAACAGCAACCCCCACAGTGGCCATCGCCGTGAACGGGTTTCTCTTGGCCTATTTTGTAGTGCAGGCGGGATTTGGGGGACTACATTCCTGTGAGGGTTTGGCAGTGGGCATGTCCGTGTGGCGATGTGTGGTCTCAGCCGTTATAAAATACAATGTCGGCCCTTCTGTATTTGCGGCAAGCAGATCTGTCGTCCTTTCAGTGGAGCTCAACAAGTGACGAAGAGTCACCCGACATGTGGCCTTTCTATGTGATGAATCGTCCGGTAGACAATTGATCCAGCGCCTGCTTAATCCCCTTCTGTTGTTTCATCCCCTAGTCTGTTGACGTTCCAGTGGTGTCTGTTCGATCATGGGGCGTTCAAGTATAATTTCTCCGTCATGAAACACGTCTTGGTGCTGGGTGCAGGGAAGATCGGATCACTGATCACTACTCTCCTCTCTCAACACGGCGACTATCAGGTCTATCTAGGCGATGTGGCGATCGAGGCTGCAGAACGGCTGGTGCAAAGTCTCGAACTCGAGCGTGTGACTCCTTGTTGTCTTGATGTCCGCCATCCTGACAAAGTCAGCGCTTATCTGACTTCCCATCCTGTTGAAGCGGTCCTGTCTTGCCTACCTTATTTTCATAATCCGACCGTGGCCAGCTTGGCGTTAGCCCACCACTTGCACTATTTTGACTTGACGGAAGATGTGGAGGTAACCAATCAGATCAGAGCCTTAAGCGCGGGGGCTGACCGCGCCTTCATGCCTCAATGTGGCTTGGCACCGGGGTTCATCAGCATTGTGACGCACGAACTGATGACCCATTTTGACACGTTGGATACGGTCAAAATGCGGGTCGGAGCCTTGCCGGTGCACCCCAGCAATGCGCTGAAATATTCGCTGACGTGGTCGACGGACGGGTTAATCAACGAGTACGGCAACCTTTGTTATGGGATAGAGGGAGGAGAAAAAGTTCCTCTTCAACCGTTGGAAGGTTATGAGACAATCGAGTTGGATGGGTTGTTATACGAGGCGTTCAACACATCGGGGGGATTGGGAACGCTGGCGGACAGTTACCGTGGCAAAGTGAAGACGATGAATTACAAGACACTTCGCTATCCTGGTCATTGTGAGAAAATTCATCTCTTGATGAAAGATCTCAAGCTCAACGATGATCGTGAGACGCTCAAGCGCATCCTTGAGCGGGCTATTCCTCAAACACTTCAAGATGTGGTGCTCATCTACGCCTCAGTGATAGGGACCAGAGAAGGCGGATTGTTTGAAGAAAACTACGTAAAAAAAATCTATCCTCAGTGTATCAAGGGCAAGTTGTGGTCAGCGATTCAGGTCACAACAGCATCCAGCGCCTGTTGTGTCATGGATCTTGTGTTGAAACAACCAGCGCAGTACCATGGATTTGTGACACAAGAATCGATCTTATTAAGAGATTTTCTTGCTAACGAATTTGGAGCCTGTTTCCGATGACAACGTTTCAAAGCGCACTGAAAGATCTTGGCATTCAAGCTGTCAATTCCGGTGGCAGCACTGGGGCCGGGTGGTGGTCCAGCCAGGGGGAACGGCCCATTATGCAATCGATCAACCCCGCAACCGGCGAAACACTCGCTGGAGTTTCCCCTTGTTCCCAAGAAGACTATGAGCGGATCCTGAAAGACTCGATCGAGACCTTTCGAACCTGGCGCATGGTACCAGCTCCCAAACGAGGAGAGGTGGTACGGCTCATTGGCCAGGCTTTGCGAGAAAAAAAAGACCAACTGGGCACCCTTGTGTCTCTCGAAGTCGGGAAAATCAAAGCCGAGGGAGATGGCGAAGTCCAGGAAATGATCGACATGGCGGATTTTGCTGTCGGTCAATCGCGCATGCTATACGGCGTCACGATGCAATCGGAGCGCCCATCTCATCGCATGTTTGAACAGTGGCATCCACTGGGACCGATTGGAGTCATCACAGCATTTAATTTTCCCGTGGCGGTATGGGCGTGGAACGCGTTCCTTGCGGCAGTCGCCGGCGATACGGTGATCTGGAAACCTTCGCCGAAAGCGCCATTGTGTGCCATTGCCGTCCAAAAAATTTGTAATCAGGTCACCCAACAACTGGGCTACTCAGGAATCTTTTCGCTTTTTATTACGGACCAGCTTTCCCTTGCTGAGCAGATGGTCCAAGACCCTCGCATACCACTAATTTCATTCACCGGTTCGGTGGCGGTTGGTCGCCGCATTGCCGCGGTGGTTGGACAGCGCCTCGGACGAACGATTTTGGAATTGAGCGGCAACAATGCCGTGATTGTCGATGAAACGGCTGACCTTGACCTTGCGGTACGAGCCATTGTGTTCGGAGCCGTTGGAACGGCTGGCCAACGTTGTACCACAACTAGGCGACTATTGGTCCACGAGTCACGGTATGAGGAACTGGTGGGGAGGCTCGTCAAGGCCTACGGACAAATCCGTATTGGCAATCCACTGGACTCCAATGTGCTGATGGGGCCTCTCATCGACCAGGCTGCGGTCCAGGCTTACGCATTTGCGCTGGAAGAGGTCAAACGCGAGGGAGGGGAGATTCTGTATGGAGGTCGGATTTTAAACCGAACCGGCTACTTTGTAGAGCCAACCATTGTGAAGGCTAAAAATCACTGGCCTGTGGTTCAACGAGAAACCTTCGCCCCGATTCTGTATGTTATGACGTTCTCAACGATCGAGGAGGCGATCGCCATGCAGAATGATGTTCCGCAAGGACTGAGTTCAGCACTCTTTTCCAATCATGTCCGACATACGGAACTTTTCCTGTCCGCCTGCGGCAGCGATTGTGGTATCGCCAACATCAATATCGGCACCTCCGGCGCAGAAATTGGTGGTGCCTTTGGAGGAGAGAAAGAGACTGGTGGTGGGCGGGAGGCAGGATCCGATGCATGGAAAGCCTACATGCGACGCCAAACCAGCACCATCAATTGGGGAACCGACCTTCCCTTAGCACAGGGCATTCGATTCGGCGACTAAACGTCATGTCCACAACAGTCATGCGATAAGAGGACGCGATGATGGATCAGGCCAAGGCATTGGACGAGCTGTTAGCGCGTATGGTCGCGCACTATGTCGCTCACAATCGTGCTGCCGGTGTGTTGAAAAGCATGCTGGATGAAGCCGGTGTTGGTTTGACCCCTGTCCTTGATCATGTCACGATCCGCACGCTTGACATTGAGCAGGGAGCACGGCCATTTGTCGAGCTGGGCTATGTGTACGATGAAACCCTTTCGTATGAGGATTGGTATGCCAAGGTCTATCGTAAACCTGGTTATCCAGCTCTTTTTGTAGACCAGGCCTACACGGACGAACGAGGCAAGACCAGTATTATTCCAGCGTGGGTTCATAAGTTTGGAGACAAGGTCTTTCATCATGTGGCGGTACGCGTGGAGGATATTGAACAAGCAGTGGACCGTCTCAAATCAAAAGGTATCGTGTTCGCTGGCACCATCGTTGGCAATCCGGGAGCCCCTCTTCGGCAAATCTTTTCAGCTCCGGAGATGGTTGACGGACAGCCTTTTACCGTCTTGGAACTGGCGGAACGGCATCGCGGGTACCTGGGATTTTTGCCACCCCAAGCGGACAGTTTGATGAAATCCACTGTTGCCCGCCAATAACCGTCTTTTCTCATGCCCAAGGGCAACCGTCTATAATTTCTGAAAGTGCCTGCCGAGGCTCTTCCAAACGCTCATGGTCCCACTTCACGCAACTGCTGGGCGGGATTATGCTCGTGACTCATCATGCTTTTAAGTGGGTCAGCAAAAAAGACGCTCTCCAGCGCGTACGATCCTGCAGGATCATTGGAAGTGATTCAATGGGAAACTCAATGCCGAAGCGGTGACCGAAAGGCCTCAGCCCGTATTCTCCACCCATCCAGTCCGATGAGACCACTGTTACCCCTCTTCGCTCCAGGTAGCAGCACGGTACGAATTGAGCTGCAATATGGCAAGAGCTTCTTGGTCAAAGCTGTTTTCCTAGCGTCGGGTCCAGTTCGTGTTCAAATTTTCTCGAAAGCGTTCTAAAACAGGCGAGATCGATTGAGCCATATTCAACAATAGCCTCTAACAGCGATGAACAACATGAAATGGCCTTGCTTGTCGAGGCATGAAGTCTGCATGGAGTGGAGCAGGATCACTTCATCTTTGTTCTCGCGAGAGGAACTGTTCATGGTTGTACGGAAACACCCTCGATTTCCCGTCTCGTTTACGGGAGCTGTGATTCATCAGCGGGAAAGCCATCCCATTAGTAAATCCATGGACCTTTCCAGAAAAGGGTGTCGGGTCCAAAGCACCTTCCCTGCCTTTACTGGCATGAAGGTGGATCTACAATTGAACTTGCCTGATCTCTCCACCTCTCTTCATATTCGGGGCGCCGTGGTTCGATGGGCCAGCCCGCAGGGCATCGGCATTGAGTTTCCCCCCCTTCCTTCTTCTGCTGAGCAACAGTTAGAGAGACTTATCCGCCGACTTGAAGCAACAGCAGAGCAGGCTTCATTACATAACCAAACCTGCGGAGCCTACACAGGATCACTTCGGTGATGGACGGTGACCAATCAAGTAAATAATGGCTGGAAGCAGGAGGGTCGTCCCAGGGAAGATTAACCGATACCCCCACCATGGCAGTTTAATTTTCAAAAATCCCAATCCGAACGTCAACAATACCGAGGCGACCACTCCGTAAGCGGGGGGGGGAAACAATGACGTCCACTCTGGATCCTTCCGTTGAGCAAGTGCTGCAAGTACACCCTTCACCATGATATAGGCTGCCATGATCAAACATGCAGCACTATAGTAGTATTCTGCATATTCTTCCATGAGTCATCCTCACTTGACCAAACCGTCTCTGCTTTCTTCTCACCATCCAAAGCAAACATTCTGCAGTCGAATAGTGACTCAGGTCAAGAGACTCGGCTTCGTGCCGGGACTCTTGTACAATACGAGACGATCATGGAGGTGTACAATGGAGGGAGCTTGATTGGTGAGGCAAGAGGGTCTTTTTGCCAAAAACATGGAGCCGAGCATTACATCAACAGTCGGCGTTCAACAGGTAAAAGAACCGCCGAGCAGAACATTGTTCCTGTTCCTGACGGCTCTCCTCATCTTGACCTCTGTGGGGGGGAATGCGTTCTCCTCGCCGGTCGAATGGATCTTGCCTGAATCTCCTTCTATCTTGACCACTTCCTCTCCGCCTATGACAGCAAGCGATCCAGAGACACCTTACATCAAAGCCTGCCGCATAAAAGGAGTCCCGATTCCACCGGATTGGCATGCTTCATCATCAGAATGGATCGCGCACGGCAACCTGAGAACCATTTTGCTGACTCCCAATCACCTCGAAACGGTTCAACCGGATGACACGACCTTTGCCAGCGTCTGGTCCTACGCTCACCCTACCGTTCGAGGCGCCTGTGTAGCATTGGGGAGAAGCAGCGGTACATTTGAAGTGATCTGCCAAAGCGCCGAGACGGGCTACGCTTGTTTCTGGCGCAATGACCCATTTTCGGCAGCGACCCGTTGGACTCGCGAAACGTCCAGTATCTCCCTCTCATCTCTACGTGATCCTGAACAGGGATTTGCCCCGGGCACTGTGGCTTGCACCGAATGTCATCGTGGGACTAACGCCTTTCTGGTCGCCCCCGACGATCCCACCTGGGCCACGGTATTGAGGCCGGCCACGCCCCGTCCCACCTTCACAACGTTGGTGGA
>JANDJK010000043.1 GCA_024330925.1 Nitrospira sp. | reverse complement strand
CGTCATCATGACGGCCGCAAAGCCCGCGGCCAAGATGGCTGTCGTCATGACCGCGGCGACCATCACCTCCGTCAAGGTGAAGCCTCGCTGACCGACCTGTTCCCATCGGCTCTCGACGGCTCCGTCATGCAATTCGGTGCGTGGCATTGCGTTACTCACTCCGGCACAATCTGGGTTTGAAATGTCACCTGCCGCAGCCTCTGTCCCTGCGCCCGTTCGTTCCATTGCACTCGGACGGTGACGAGCACGGAGGCAGAATCGGCCGTAATCGGTGCAACCGGCGTCACCGTCACGGTTCCTTGCACATTGAGCAAGTTGGAATCTTGAACCAGTTGCCTCCATTGCACACAATCGCCTTGCACCTTTCTAACGGCCGCCACCGAGAGCGGCGCCGCGGGAAACGGCGGAGCCGGTTGCGCTGCGGGAATCGCCCCGGTCAGGCAGTTGCCTCCTCCCGCTGTGGTGATGGTGTTGTACGCCCAGGCAATGCGCCGGCTGTTTTGAATCCGCTCCACCATATCGGAAGCCAGGTTGGTCACAATGGACAGATCGTTGGCATCCACATTCTTGATGAACGAGATCCCCTGCATGGCCGCCATGCCGAGCACGCCAATGCTGAGCACGGTGGCCGAAACCAGGACTTCGACCAAGGTGAAGCCATCTTCTTGACGCCGCACGCTCATACGCCGAACCTCATGATCCACTCCATCATCAACCGGACTGGACCAGACAGGGGTTGACCGCTTGATTGCACCAGGTCACTTTTCCGGAAGGAGCCAGCGAAATTGTATAGATCAAATTGGGGTCTCGCAGGCTCTGGAGCTGAACGGTCTGCGTAGTCTGAGGAGTCGTGCTCAAGCCGCGAGCGGTAAAGCCGATCGGCTGCGCCGGTAGCGGCGGGACGAATCCCACCGTCAGCGGAAACGGCTCCGCTGTCACAGCCGCGTTGAATGTCACTTGCCCCTGACCGCTGGGAAGATTCGATAGAGTGGCGGTAATGACCGTGTTGCGGGTTATAGCCGCTGACCGCGCCAACATCAGCGCTTGGTAGAGCGACGTCGTCGTCTGATAGAGCTCATAGCGCGCATACATGGTCATGAGATTCGGCCCCGCCAGTGCCGCCGCGATGCCGATTATGGCCAGCACGATGGCAATTTCGACCAACGTGAATCCACCATCCTGAGCACGAGAAGACACGCTATGTGCCACTTTCGGTCGCACCATGGCTCACGGCAGAGTGAGCAAGCGGTGTGCCCCCAAGCCTTTTGACGATGGAGCGAGCAAACTCTTGATTTTTTTATGGAAAGATTGTCTACCGCTCCAGTAAGTTGGAGAGCAGGATGGAGCCGGGTGGCCGATTTTTGTGCAGCAGGACAAGAATTGTCCGGTTCGCGCAGAACGAGATCAGAAGAAACAACCGGCTTCCAACGAGGCAGCACAGTCACGAGCGAGCGACAATTTCACACAATGACGAGCAAGAGCCATATCATGGCTCGGCTCCTCATGATTGTGCCCGTATCTTTTCGACGTCAACCGATCTCTGTCAGGGGCGCTCGCTCTGAGCCCACAAGAGACCAACCCTCTCTAGCCCTACGGTTTCTGTGTGGCCAGATCCTCTATCCCCCCTCGAGGTCGAGGACAAACTCGCCGCATGACCAGCTCTCTGAGAGCAGAGGAGGCGGCTCTCTTTTTTTGTCAGGCCTTTCTCCTGTTTTGTTGCTTACTCGGTAGGAGCTTGGTTGTGAGGTGTTGCCAGACAGTCCGACGACACAACGACATCTTCATAGTCTCTGATTGTAACGGCCCTGACCTGCGAATAGGTCGTAACTCCCTGGATGACCTTGTCAATGCCATGTTGAAACAAGGTCACCATTCCCTCGCTCTTCGCTGCTGCCACCAGTTCTGCCGTGGTCGCCTTTGCCCGAATCAATCGCTTGATATTCCTGCTCCCAATCAGCAATTCGTGAAGCGCGACTCGTCCGCTGAAACCTCTGCCGTGACAGCGCTTACATCCGACAGCCCGATACAAGGTCCACTCATTCGTATAGGGTAAATGCCGCGTCTCCCACTGCACCCGTCCATATCCTTGAGCCAGTTCATCGTACTCCCGTTTGGTTGGATGATAGGGCTCCTTGCATGCCTCGCACAGCCGTTTGCATAAGCGGACGGCCAGCACACCCACGATCGTGTCGGCAACGTTCAATGGATCGCACCCCATCTCAATCAAGCGGGTGACCGTCTCCGCCGCACTGTTCGTGTGCAATGTGCTGAAGACCAGGTGGCCGGTGAGGGAGGCCTCGATGGCAATGTCGGCCGTCTCCTTATCACGCATTTCGCCGATCATAATAACGTCAGGATCCGCCCGTAAAAACGCTCTCATCGCGGCGGCGAACGTCAAGCCGATCTTGGGATGGACTTGAACCTGTCTTAATCCCTCTTGTGTGATCTCGATCGGATCTTCCGCTGTCCAGATTTTCCGCTCATCAGTATTGATATGTTTTAAGATGGCGTGAAGCGTGGTTGTTTTGCCTGATCCCGTCGGCCCCACACACAGAAACAGACCACAGGGGAGTTCTGCCAAGGCCTTGACGGCCCGCAACACTTCCGGGGCAAACTCCATGGCCTCCAGCGGCATGATGTCCTTCTGCGCCAACACTCGCAGCACCATATCCTCGTTCCCTCCCGACGTCGGGATCGTGGCCACACGCAGTTCAAGGACCTGACCATGTGCTAGCGTCAACCGAATTTTCCCATCCTGCGGCTTGCGCCGTTCGGCGATGTCCAAGTTGGCCATGATTTTCAAACGAGAGATGACGGCTCTGTGATACGCTGCTGGAATCTTCATGCTGGTGAAGCACGTGCCATCCACCCGAAGACGAACGATCGTTTCATTCCTGGTAGGGGACGGCTCAATATGCACATCGGAGGCACCTCGATGATAGGCCTCCACAATGACTTGATCCACAAGGCGCACAACGGTGGAGTCTTGTTCGTCCACCATGTTCATCATGGTATCCCGTCGCCGCTCACGGACGCTCTCATCGATTGATTTGTAGGGTATGGCCACATGTTTCATAGTCCAAACCGTTCCTCCATGAACAACATCCAGCACGACTCCTTACGAAACTCTGGCCTCCTCTTATTCTCATCGGCGACGTCGCTCGGCAATGTCGCTGCGCAAGGACAATACGACCGTCACGCTGAAGGAGCTGGATTCTTCTCTCACCACGACTGCTCTCTTTACGTTGAATCAGCGATCGCTGCTCAACCAGAGTCCTCATATCCGGGGAAGGTGATGGCAGAGGCACGTTATACGGACGGAGACCAGCTCACACTCAACGCGAGTGACGGCGCTGGCACGTTCCTCTCACGAGCACCGTGAGTTGTCTGGCAAGCCCGCACCCGGGTTTATTACAGCCGAGCCCATCAATACTGCCCTCTCCATGTCCCGGAAGCTCGATAGACAACCGGCAGTCCACGGAACAGACTCCAGCTCATATCGTCATCATGCCAAACTTCCAGTCGCCCCTGACCATCAGGTGCCTGGATATGTCCCTCGGCAACCACCGCTCCATACACCTTCACAGGGCTCTCAACCATGATGTTCCCTGCAGCGTACAACACACCATTGAAGTGAATACCGGTCAGGCCCACCGTTGTTCGACCACCGGAGGTGTCGCGAGGGCTCAGAACGGTCAGTCGATTGCCACTGCCGGAAAAGCGGAGACGAACGTGCCCCTGAATAACCGCGACTCCTTCGAAATACGGGCCGGTGATGGAGACAATCCCCAGGTTGTCGGCACGGGGAGCAGAACGATCGAGGGTATCGACGAAGATCAGCCCCTGTTGATCGCCAACCTGCCGCGAAGTGAAGACCTGGGAGGGTGACAATCCGCTCCCCACCTCCATCACTCCATCCTCATACAACAGTCCATCTGCCCCCAGCGCATAGTAGCTTCCGAATCGCATGGCCGTCTGTTTCAACTGTTCGTACTCCCATCTCTCAAGTGGAAAACCGGGTGGTGCTTGTCCCTGATGGACATTCGCAGGCAACGGACTATCGTTCGACGATGATTCGATAGCTTGGACCAGCCCGCCGACCCAAAGCTGCATCCAACGGTCTTCAAGAACCGTACTTTCGCCATAGCTCAGCCCTGTAAGGGAAGCCGATGGGTTGAGGAGGGGAATATCCGCCACTCGACGGACGACGACATGGCCCCCGCTCACCGCCGACGCCCAGTGCACACCACTGACACCGTGATCATCCGACAAGAGATCCAGATGCCCTCCGGCCCGAATACCGCTTCGTAAGACCGGAAGCTCCAACGCTTCTAACTGCATGTTGATTGATTGTCTAAGAGGTGTGGAGAAAGAGGTTGGCTGGTTCATTTCTACTGTCACTTCAACCGTACACAGCAAACCCGGCTTTATGGGAGCATAGATCTTCATCAGCCGAATCGTTCCCCATTCAGCCATGTTTCTGAACAAGCCCCGATCGGGATCGTTCAGTACGTGATCATGCGTGGGATCCGATGCGTCCAAGACGATGTCCGGACGCTCAGGAGTCCCCACGAATTGCGACCGCCCGTTCTGGTCAAAAAATGTGGGGGTCCCGTCGCTCGCAATAAACCGTTTCTCCAAGACCGGCGCGATCATGGGGGGGACGGTAGCCGGATCATGAAACCATCCGATCACAACTTCGCCCGCCGCATCGGCCAACTGCTGCACAATGGCAGCCTGTTTCCCCACGTGAGCACTCAGGGATTCTTGCCACACCAATTCCAACAGCGCCAGGCTCATGACCATCAGCAACAGCGCAACGACCAGGGTCACCAGCAGTGCCGCCCCTTCTTCGTCCCATCGGGGAGAACCGGGGTTCATCAGCACCCTCTCTTCAGGAGCGGAGTGCCACATCTCTGAATTCGCTCCGCCATGAATAGGACGGCTCAATTTCCAGAACCACCCGTGCTACTTGGGAGGGGCTGTTTGTTCGTCGACCTTTGCGATCCCAATAGGAAAACCGCACTGCTTTTAAGTCTGCAACCAACACCCCTGCTCCCCCATCAACCATACGCATCAGGAGAATCGAGTCCCCCGCTCTCGTGTAATAGATGACGTGGTTGTGCATCTCCACAGAAGAGCCGGCGGGGAACTCCGTTTCCACCGCTCGTTCCAGTATCAACTGGTTTCGTCGACCGTCATTCAACAGCCGGTGAGTCTCGCAAACAAGCGGCTTACACAACTTCACCAATTTGCCCCTTTCCCATCCCCTGCCCTCGACCACAGGAAGAACTGATTGCCCCGGCGTGATCGCTGCTGTGGTGTTGGTCCAGTTACCATGGATGTTCGCCAAAAACTCAACAGCATCCTCCCGGATCGCTAAGATGGTTTCCGCCGCCGACAAACGCATTTCTTGCTCGAAGACTTCCAGGCCGAGACGAAGATCCTGCTGTTGAGCAATCCGTTGGGTGTTGGCCTCCACCGCTCGATGCCCCAGAGCAAACAGCTCCAGCGAGGCAGCGCAGACCACGAGGGCAATGGCCATACCAATTATGAATTCGGTCAAACACAGACCATTCTCGTCGAAAAACCTTATTCGCCCATCCTTTGGAGCTTCACGCAAAGACCTGGTTGGTTCCTTCATTGTGGCACGCTCCCCACAAACGCAGGATTGGCTCTCATCGTCTTCATGCGCAATTCCTGCCGGCCACCCACTCCCTCGAATGTCACAACCGACGTAATGGTTACCATCCCAACAGAAGCAAGCGGAACAGGACGATTGATTTCGATCATCCATTTTTCGGGTAGTCCTTCATGCTCCGTCATAGCGGAATAAATGCCATCTCCTGCTTCCTCATCTGGCCCCATGCCATCATCCCTCATCACGGTTTCCAACGCCCCATCGCCATTCATATCCTCAGCCAATAAGAGCGGCCAGGCGACAGACCGTTTTGCTTCCAACCTGGACTGAGCGATCGATTGCGCCCTGGTCACCACATCCGCTCGACGAACAAACCGGGCTGCTGTTTCTACAGCTTCCATAGTTCCCATCAACACAACTCCAGCGATGGCTGCCGCCATCATCGCTTCCAGCAACGTACTTCCTTCTTCGCGCTTGCGTTTCATCTGATGCGTACCCGTCCATTGAGTCCCACTGTAATTGTCCGCATTCGTCCATCCCGACCGTGCAACCGAATCGTGGTAGCCGTTGCCGTTCGGCCGCTGGGATAGAACACGATCTGATCCCCGTTGGTTGGGCGATCAATGGTCACTCTTTTCTGACCATAGCGATACCAATGATGAGCAGCGTGCTCCTGCAGAAGCCTGACTTCCACCATTTGTTGTTCCCGCATCAATGTGACCAAGACTCTATCCCGTCGGGTAACGGCCAACTGCCGTGCCAAGCGCAATTCTGACGCCAGTTCGGTCGTCACCGCTTGGAGTTGAACCTGCGCTTGCAAAGAGGCCAGGCTAGGCCCTGCAAGAGCTGAAAGGATGCCCAGAACTACGAGCACGGTAAGCAGTTCCAAGAAGGTGTGGCCTTCTTGCGCCCCCTTCTGGGTCATCAATCGGCTCCCGCTTTGGCATCCAGTTCGATCGCATCTTGCTCTTCTCAAACACTATGCCGACAGCCGTTCTCCAACCTGGGGACACTTGGCGCTAGGAGCATGCGGAGTGTCTGTCACCAAATAACTGAGACTATTGGAGAATTACACGAGCCGCTGAACAAGAAATCCACGAGAACACCAGCAGAGCCTTAGACGTTCCTTTCACCACTCTCTTTTATTCAGATACAGGTCGGTGAGAAGAGATACAGAGGAGGAGAACACTACGTGACCCTTCGCCTTTCAGCCAAGCTCAGCCAAAGAGAAGGGCATGGTACCAGTTGAGCATGGGTTGTCCAAAGAATAGAGCAACCAAGGCTCCACCAACCAGGAACGGGCCAAAGGGAATATAATCCTGTCGAGAGATCAGCCGCGCGCCGATCAGTGTGATTCCAATTAACGAACCAAACAAAGATCCCACAAGAATCGTAAGCAGCGCTGGTTTCCACCCCAGAAACGCCCCAATCATGGCCATCAGCTTAATATCCCCCCCACCCATGCCTTCTTTTCCAAACAAATAGGGGCTCAGCCAAGCAAGGAACCACAATAGTCCCCCCCCCACCAACATGCCGATCACGCCATTGGCCAAGCCCGTCGGCAACACGGTCGCCGCACTTAAGAGGCCGATTCCAATTCCCGGCAACGTGACGGCATTGGGGATGATCTGATGCGTAAGGTCGGTACCGGCCACCACAATGAGAGCAGAATAGAGCAAGGCATAGACGGCTACAGGCCATCCAGGTCCAAAATACCAGAACAAGCCGATATATCCAGCGGCATTGAGGCCTTCCACTACTGGATAATGCCAGGGAATGGGGACCGCGCAGGCGCGACAGCGGCCGGCAAGCAGGACATAGCTGATCACGGGAATGTTGTCATACCAGGTAATGGGAGTTGTACAGGCGGGGCAGTGCGAACCAGGCCACACGATTGACTGCCGCCTCGGCAATCGATAGATGCAGACGTTCAGAAAGCTCCCCACAAGAGCGCCCACAAGGCCAATGATCAGATACCACACGGGCATGATCTGTGTCCCGTTAGCAAGCACGAGGAACGGTTCCGCTTCTTCTCCCATGACTCGTCCTCCATTCTTTACTACCTAGTAAAAATTCCAGGGCTTAACGGCCTCGATTTACTTTTCCCTCTAAGGGTTTTTATAATTCTGTTACAGGAGGTGTCGACAGCATGCTGGTCAACGGTCAGTATAGCTGAAATGTGTCCTACAAAGGAGAAGTGATCATTATGTCCAAAGCAACAGGGAGGCCTAAAGTTCAACGACTTGCCGCACCTATCGAACCACCGCCACGGACGAAGCGGCCGGAAGAACTTACCGCGCGCGAGCAAGAGATTCTGGAACTGATCTGGGCCGGATATAAGAATAAGGAAATCGGCCAACGGCTCAAGATCAGCGTGAAGACGGTGGAGGCCCACCGTTCCAACATGATGAAGAAGTTGCGCGTCTCAAACACTGCCCAACTGCTCAAAACAGCTATCGAGAACGGATTGCTCAAAATTAAGTGACGGAGGTGTGCGCCAGGCTCCCTCGCTGGCGCACCGCCTCATAGAGAATAATGGCGACAGCTACCGAGACATTTAATGATCGAACCTGTCCTTTCATAGGGATATGAATGAGGCTATCGCAGGCGTTTCGGATTCCCTGCCTCAACCCCTTGCCCTCTCCGCCAAACACGAATGCAACAGGACCCGTCATATCGACAGCCCCATAGCTAGTCGTTGCACGCGGCTCAACCCCATAGATCCAAACCCCTTGCTCTTTGAGCTCCCCAAGCAGCCGGGTTAGATTGACAACCTGGCAAACTGCGACATGGTCAAGAGCACCAGCCGATGCTTTCGCCACCGTAGGGGTGAGGCCAACGGCCCGCCGTTCAGGGATGAAAACCCCGTGAACACCTGTGGCGTCCGCCGTCCGCAAGATCGCCCCCAGGTTATGCGGGTCTTCCACTCCGTCGAGCAAAAGAAGAAGAGGCGGCGCACTGTGCGCCTGGGCTCGCTGGAGTATCTCGTCGGTTGTGCTGTAGGCCTTCGCCGCAATGAAGGCCACCACACCTTGATGTTTGCCGTGGGGAACCAGCCGATGGAAGACTGCTGGTGGCTCAACGTGAACCGGAATACCCTTGGCCCGCGCTGTCTGAACTAGGTCACTGAACTGCCGGTCGACTCGCAGCACTAAGATCCGACGGATGGGTCGCGTGCCCGCTCGAACGGCTTCTCGCACCGAGTGCAATCCATAGAGGATATCTGGCCGGTTAGCGTTTCCATCTGCTCGTTCCATCCGGCTTGTCCTCGACGATGATCCCCAGAGCCGAAAGTGTGCGACGAATCTCGTCAGCTTTCTTGAAGTCTTTTCGTTGGCGAGCCTCCCCTCGTTCCTTCACAAGGCGTTCAATTTCATCGTCGCTCAAGCGAGCTGACCCAGGAGCAAGCCCTTCGTGTTGATGCCCTGCATCGTGCACAGACGAACCAGCGCACGACGCGCCAAACTGCCAGGCCTCTAACTGAAATAAGCCCAGAACTTTGCCCATCGTCCGAAATGCCTGCCTCGCTTGCATTCGCCCCTGGCTCGATAACGCATTTGCGAGTAATTTGTTAACCTCCCCGCGCAGGCCATGAAGCGCCGCAATCGCCATTGGAGTATTGAGATCATCGTCCATCGCCCGCACAAACGACGTTTGCGCCCGCTCGATGACGCCGTTAAGATCACCATGGTCGTGGGCGGCTATCGTGCTCGGTTCTTTCAATCGCTCAAACAGATCATAGAAACTGTTTAAGGCATTTTTCGCCTCTTTCAACGCTCGATCAGAAAAATCCACCGGTGCGCGATAGTGGGTGGATAACAGAAAATAGCGGAGCACTTCTCCCGTGACCGGTTCCGGCCATTCGGATTGGGCAAAGATCTCTCGGATCGTAAAGAAGTTGCCGAGCGATTTTGACATCTTCTCGTGATTGACCTGGACAAAGCCGTTATGCACCCAGAAGCGAGCAAATTCCTTTCCTGTCGCGCCACATGACTGGGCAATTTCATTTTCGTGGTGTGGGAAAATGAGGTCCATACCGCCACCATGAATATCAAATGTCTCGCCCAGATGTTTGAGCGACATCGCAGAACACTCGATATGCCAACCGGGCCGACCCGGCCCCCAGGGACTGGCCCAGGAAGGCTCATCTGTCCTGCTGCGCTTCCAAAGGGCAAAATCCATCGGATGACGTTTCCGCTCATCGACTTCCACGCGGGCCCCCGCCTGCAGATCTTCCAACCGCCGTTTGGACAGTCGCCCATAAGCCGGATAGTGGGCCACACTGAAGTACACATCTCCGTCCACAACGTAGGCTAGTCCCTTGTTGATGAGGGTCTCTGTCAGCCGAATGATGTCCCCAATATGCTCCGTCGCCTTCGGTTCCTCCGTTGCGCGTCTGACGCCCAGTCTCTCCATGTCCTCATAGTAGGCTTCAATAAACCGGTTGGTAATGGCTTCGCAGGAGACGCCCTGCTCCCGAGCCCGCGCGATGATTTTGTCATCGACATCGGTAAAGTTTTTCACGAACCGCACAGTATAGCCGCTGTATTCTAAATACCGCCGCAAGACCTCGAAGACGAGGGCGCTCCTCGCATGGCCAACGTGGCAATAGTCATAGACGGTCACACCGCAGACATACATGCCGACTGTTGGCGGATCGAGCGGCTCGAATAGTTCCCGTGTGCCTGTCAGCGTATTGAACAGATGCAACATGGTGAGACGATCACGATGGACCTTCACGTCGAGGCCAATGCGACCACACGAAATACGCCGCAGCCAGCACCAGCACTCCTCCAATCACAACGTCAAACTGATGGAAGTACTCCCGCAGACGATCCCACTCCTCGCCCAACCGAACACCAAGATAGGCTAATCCATAACACCACGGCAGTGCACCAACAAAGGTAAACAACACGAAGCGGGGAAAATTCATCCTGGCAATGCCGGCAGGCAGCGAAATGAACGTCCGCACCACAGGTAACATCCGGCTGAAGAACACAGCAGCTTCTCCATATCTGGCAAACCATCGATCAGCGAGATCCAGATCGTGTCGAGACATCAACAAGTATCGTCCATACTCCTCGACGAGCGGTCTGCCACCCCATACCCCCGCCCAATAGGCAACGATGGAGCCGATCAGATTGCCAATGGCTCCGGAAAGGGTGACACCCCACATCGTAAATTGACCAGTCGCCACAAGGTAACCAGAAAAAGGCATAATGATTTCACTTGGAAGCGGAATACACGCACTTTCGATCGCCATTGTAAGAACAATACCGGTGTAGCCAAACAGGGAAATCGTCTCAATGACGAAGTGGCTGAGTTCGGCGAGAATCCACTCGATGGCCTGACCGATCACGTCTGACGCCGCCTCTTCCATTGATTCGCCGATGAACCCGGCCGGTGATTGGAACGACGGCTGTTCCTTGCCTGGAGCGTCGATTCCCAGGCTCGGAACCGGTCCAGCGCACTGTAGTTCGTCGTATCAAGCCGAAGGGGAGTCAGGGAAACGGCTCCCTCCGCAATCGCCTCGTGATCGGAATCTTTGCTGCGACTCCATGACAGGCGGGTCCCGGCAATCCAATAGTAGCGTCGCCCGTGGGGATCGACTTTCTCAATAATGGGATTGTCGAACCGTCTGCGGCTGAGCGCCGTGACCCGCACGCCGACAATCGACCTGAGTGGACGATCCGGAATATTAAGATTGATCAGCGTTTCTTCCGGCAACCCCTCCTCTAGGATTAATCGAGCGACCCGGACCGCGTAATGCGCCCCTACGTTGAAACGAAATCGGTCCTGCCCCTCTTGAGACACTGCCATTGATGCCACACCAAGAATCGTTCCTTCCATCGCGGCGGATACGGTTCCTGAATAAAGCACATCATCGCCGAGATTCACTCCCCGATTAATACCCGAGACCACCAATTGGGGAGGCTTGGGCATGATCCTCAACACCGCCAGATTGACACAGTCCACCGGTGTCCCACTGACCGCATAGGTCCGACTCCTGATGGTATGGACCCGCAGAGGCTTGTGGAGTGTCACGGCATGGGCCACGGCGGTTCGCTCACGATCGGGCGCCACAACCCACACCTCGCCGAGTTTCGTCATGGCAGAAGCTAGCGCCTGGAGACCAGCAGAATGAATGCCGTCATCGTTGGTCACCAGGATGCGCATCATCGTCGTCCCATCACAGTACAACCGTCCCCTTCCCGTCGACTCCTCTCAACTCATCCTCCTCCCGCGGAGAAGAAAGACCACCTCCGTTTCGTTCTTGGAGTCTTTGATGGGGATGGAATGGTGGGAAAACACAGATCCGCCTCTGTTGCCCCCAACATTGAAGGGCCAGTCACCTTTTCCTCACCATCTCAATTGGTCGGGGCGGCGGGATTTGAACCCACGACCACTCGCACCCCAAGCGAGTGCGCTACCGGGCTGCGCCACGCCCCGACTCGATGTGTGTCCTGGCTGTCGCTCGTCTCTCCTGCGCAGGCGGAAAACAACCTTGGCACTGTTTCCATCTTGTTACGGTTGCCTATCGCGAATGGGCCTCGATGAGGTCTACAATTGCCTGGAGATCACCCCTCAGCTTCTTTGCAACTTCCCGTGGCGGAAGCGGCCGCGACGAGGCCCGTGCCCGGCGGATCCAATATCGTTTGACTCCCTCTAACGTATGGCCTTCCTCGTAAAGCATCCGTTTGATTTCCAAAATCGTCTCAATATCTCGTTGAACATACAATCGCTGATTGCCACGGCTTTTCTTGGGCTTGAGGAAGCTAAACTGTGTCTCCCAGAAACGGAGAACATACGCAGGAATCTTCGTCAGTTTGCTGACCTCTCCGATCTTGTAAAAAATTTTACTCCCCAGCCTGGGTTCCTCTCTCCTGCCCATGACTGGCCCTCAGTTGCTCCCTCACGGAACGCGACCGGATTCCGGCACCTTCACGATGAAGATTCCGTCAAGATAACATGCCCCACCGATCAGGAAGTGCCGCTCCTGGGACCCGTTTCATCGCTGAGCAGCCCCATAGACAGCGTCAACCATGCTGAGGAATGACAGTGCCGGACGTCGGTGCTCCGCCTCCTATGAGTTTACGTACTTCTTAAACACTTGGCTCGGCCGGAAGGTCACCACCCGACGGGGTGTGATACCAATTTCCTCACCAGTACGGGGATTCCGCCCCTTCCGAGGCCCCTTGTTTCGCACAATAAAATTCCCGAACCCGGCGATTTTCACCGACTCTCCCTTTTGCAGGACGGATTTAAGAAGATTCAACACCAGTTCCACAATGTTGGCTGCTTCGTTTTTAGGAATTCCCACCTGCTTGAAGATCTCATTCGCAATATCCGCTTTCCTCATAACGACCCTCCAGCCATCCCTTCCTCCTCCCCCTTGTTTCTCTTCCTTTCTTTCCGGCCCTCTCACGAAAGGGAAAGAGGTTTTCTTGAATTTACGTAAGGTTAGGATGGCTGTCAAGACAGAGAATGCGAAGGGGGATTCGTCTCGATTTGTTTACCGGCTGCAAGAAGTTTATATTCGATGCTGTCAACCAATGCCTGCCAGCTCGCCTCAATGATATTGTCGGAGACACCGACGGTCCCCCACTTATCCGTCTGGTCCCCTGACTCAATTAAGACCCGAACCTTGGACCGAGTCCCCTCATTTCCCGACAACACCCGAACTTTGTAATCAAGCAATTTCACTTCCTTCAATTGGGGGTAGAACTTCTCGAGCGACTTGCGTAGCGCATGGTCTAGCGCATTGACAGGGCCTGATCCCACCGCTGCCGTGTGTTCGACCATGTCACCAACCCTGACCATTACGGTCGCTTCGGAGAGGGAAGGACCATCTTCCTGGTTTTTTTCCACGATCACGCGAAATCCCAGCAGTTGAAACGACGGCGTGTGATGCCCCACCGCCTTGCGCACGAGTAGCTCGAACGAGCCTTCAGCCCCTTCAAATTGGTATCCCTGATTTTCGCGTTCTTTGAGCATATTGACCAATTCTTGAACCTTGGCATGGTCTTTAGTCAATTTGATTCCATAGGCTTCGGCCTTTTCCACGACTCCGCTGCGCCCCACGTTATCGGAAACCAGCACGCGTTGTCGATTGCCAACCGCTCTCGGATCAATGTGTTCATAGGTCGCAGGATTTTTTAGTACCGCGTGAATGTGGACTCCTCCCTTGTGGGCAAAGGCCGCGTCGCCAACATAGGGCTGATGTTTGTTCGGCATTAGATTGGCAATTTCGGTGACAAACCCCGACACTTCCTTGAGCCGGCTGAGGCGGTCAGAGATCGTCCGTCGGTTCATCTTCAATTCCAGATTGGGAATGATCGAACAGAGATTGGCGTTTCCGCACCGTTCGCCAATTCCATTGATCGTCCCCTGCACCTGTAGAATCCCCATCTCAACAGCAACCAGTGAGTTGGCGACCGCCATCTCGCAATCGTTGTGCGCGTGAATGCCTAGGGGAACCGGGCATTCGCGCCGGACCTCTTCACAAATCCGCCGAATCTCCCACGGCATAGTCCCGCCATTCGTGTCGCAGAGGATCACTCGTTCCGCACCAGCTTTCACTGCTTTCTGGATGGTTTGCAGCGCGTAATCCGGGTCTGCCTTGTATCCATCAAAGAAGTGCTCTGCATCGTAGAATACTCGCCGCCCCTTCTCGCAAAGGTAGGCGATGGAGTCTTCTATCAGCTCCAGATTTTTTGCCAACGAAATGCCCAGCGCATCCGTCACATGCAGCGGCCACGTTTTCCCAAATAAGGTGATCGTCTTCGTCTCTGCAGCCAGCAAAGCTTGAAGATTTTGATCCTTCTGAACAGCATTGCTGGCCTTCCTTGTCGATCCAAAGGCCACGACAGTAGCCTGAAGAGGAATGGTCTTTATGCGCTGAAAGAACTCGATATCCTTTGGATTTGCCCCCGGCCATCCCCCTTCAATGTAGTGCACACCCAATTCGTCGAGCTTTTGGGCGATCCGCACTTTATCGTCCACCGAGAAGCTGACATCTTCGGCCTGAGCACCATCACGCAGGGTCGTGTCATAGATCTCAAGCGACGACACGTGGGCGTTGGAAAGTCCTGCCGACTGGTTTGCTTCTTGATGAGCCGTTGGGAAATGTGGCAGAGTCGATACCGTTCGACGCATGGTGCAAGGGTACCAAGAGCAGGGGCTTCCTGTCGAGACATCAAACGGCTTTTCACGAAGAGAGCGAGTCTGTGCCGATCCACCACCTCGACGTCTGTTAGAGAGAAACGGGGTCCTCCCCTAACCTCGAAGAGGCCTGGGCAGATCATCCAGACCGAGTCAGTCCTTTTGCCTATCCCCTCTTTTCCACCCGCCTCCTTGACCAGACGGCCAAGGAAATCATATGCTGAACCTCGGGAGAAGACTCAATGCCGTGACGACAGGCGACGCCAACTGCGCCCTTGAAGCTCCGCACGTCGTACCAAATGGACGCGGTTAATTGTTTGCTCCCTCACCCTCACACTCTATGCAGCCCAGATGGTTCTTGATCGTATCCTTCATCATCGGCATCGGCAGTCTCACTCTCTTAGCCTACCTCTTGTCCCGATCGTTGACAGGTCCGTCCATTGGCAAAGAAGAACTCTTGGCAGAAATTGTCAAAAATTGGCAGGCAGCCCACCCGGCAGAGCATCGATTTGAGGTCCTGTCTTCGTTTAACAACGCAGCCGTCTTAGATAAGGAAACTGGTCTCATCTGGGAACTGGCGCCGGATCCTACCCCCGTCACATGGAACGACGCCCGCGCTATATGCAGACGGCGGGTGATTGGCGGTCAAACGGGATGGCGCTTGCCCTCCCCCGCTGAAATGCGGAGTCTCGTCGGGCCGGCCATCGACGCACCAGGCCCCCATATTCCTCCAGGACATCCATTCCAAAACGTTGCCCCTACCTCTTACTGGACTGTCGTGCCGGACGCCAATCAGCCACCCTACGCCCGGTATCTCGATGCCTTCCTTGGAAATGTTTTAAGTTTCGTCAAGATCTACACCTTCCCGGTCTGGTGTGTTCGCGGCCCTGTCCCCACAGAAAGTTAGCGACAGCCCCTGCCTGGAACGGGGGAAGCCTCTTGCGACCTCTGCTTTTATCTTGAATGGCCCTATGGAAGAACTGTGCTTGGCATTGCCCTCAACAACCAGTCTCATGGGTTATGAATGGGAGATAGAGAACCGTTCCGCTAATAATCTGGTCAGACGGCGCTGAAAGTGAATCAAGTCATCGAGCAATTCCACCCTGGTTTCTCGCAAGGCCTCCTCGAGCGCACGGGCTCCCTCCCCTCCAATAGCCACAGGCCACCGGCCTGCCAAATGATCCAATTCCCGTAGAAGCTGCATCGCTTTATCAGGTGATCGCACTTCGGTGAAGGACAAGAGAACGAGCTCCGGTTTGATTTGATCACAAAAAGATACCAAGGAAGCAGTTGGAAGATTAGGACCAAGATAGTAGACGTGACAGCCCCGCATAGCGGCAAGGTACGCGACGGCCTGTGCTCCAATTTCATGCCATTCGCCTTCCGGGCAGGCAATCAGGAGTCGTGGTCCGTGTTCATTGACCGGCAACTGGTTCATCACAGCAAAGAGTTTCTGTTGAATGAGCTTCGTCACATAGTGTTCAATCGCGATATCGATCTTTCCTTGATGCCAAAGCTCCCCCACCAATCGTTCTAACGGAAGCAGGATCCGCTGAATAGCCTCTTCAAAGGGAATAACGGCCACGGCTCCGTTGAGCTTTTGCTCAAACCGGACCTTATCGAGAGGATCGAGGCACGAAACCAGTTCATCCAGGACTGTTTGAAGGGGGACCAGTTCATGTTGTTGAGGGACTACATCGAGCCTCATGCGCTGGAGTAAGGAATCTCGCCCCTCAATTGCCAGGGCACCAATGGTTTGACCTCGATCCAGCTCTTCTTTCAAGAACCTGAGTAAGGCCACATCTTCGTCGGTATATTCGCGATAGCGATTGGGACTCCGGGGAGGCTTGACCAATCCATACCGCTTTTCCCACATTCGTATCACATCTTTCGACAGGCCGGTCAATTTTGCAACTCTATGAATTCTATAAGTTTTCATGGTTGTATCATAACGCGATGTCTACAGTTCGTCAATTGTTTATACGCCAACTCTTGACATAGACAGACATATTGATATACTACAAACAAACAATGATCAAACATTAAACAACTAATGAAGGAGTGACCAATGGCTTTTCTCACCTTCTCGCACCAGCTCCCAGAGTCCGATGTCGAACCTGGCACGTCCTCTTCAAAATGGACCTCGCTAGCCTCCTGCATACGATGCGGAGGGCTGTTGGTGAATCACGTCTGTGTGGATCTCTCCAATACCGGCCACGAACTTGAGTTCGCCGCCCTGCGATGTATCCAGTGCGGCGATATTGTCGATCCCGTGATTCTGCAGCACCGCCAACGTGGCCAGAATCAGCAAACCATTGAACTCTGCCACACAGCGTCCCCCTTCCCAGACGCGCCAGTGGCTGCCTACAAGACAGATCCGGTTTCATAAACGACAGTTGCGATTGCTGAAGGGAGGACAACATGCGGAGTCATCAGATGGTCGATCACGAGGACTTCTTCACCATATCCCTCAGCCCCCTGAGGCTGCTCCTCATTATTTTAATTGGAATAGGGCCTCTCTTCTCTTTGGCCATAGGTGGAGCCAGTTCTGCAGCAGACATAGACATGGTCTTTATTCCCCACGGCGAGTTCACAATGGGGAGCGACGAACATGCCGATGAACCTAAACATCAAGTCGTGCTCGACGCCTATTTCATCGACAAATATGAAACGTCCAATGCGCGCTATAAGGAATTCATGAAGGCGACGGGCCATCCCGCTCCCGCCTACTGGGACGATCCGCGGCTGAACAAGCCTGAGCAGCCCGTCGTGGGGGTCAGTTGGCATGACGCCGTTGCCTTCTGCAAGTGGGAGGGGAAAAGACTGCCGACGGAAGCGGAATGGGAACGGGCGGCCAAGGGCCCTTCCGGAGACAACCATTACCCCTGGGGGCACTCGCTCGATCCGAGCAAGGCCAACTATGGTCAAAACGTCGGGCGCACGACCCCCGTTGATTCCTATCCGGAGGGCGTGAGCGGCTTCGGCGTCTATAACATGGCGGGAAATGTCTTCGAGTGGGTTCAGGACTGGTACGACCCCAACTATTACAAGCAGAGTGTGGCCCTCAATCCCCAGGGGCCGAAAAAAGGTTACAACTTTGCCAATCAGGGGCCGGTCCGCGTCCTTCGCGGGGGGTCATGGTTGGCGCCGGAAACCTCGCTCCATACCAGCCACCGCTTCTGGAACCAGCCAGAGAATAATTCATATGGAGTGGGGTTGGGATTCCGCTGCGCCAAATCAGCCCGAGTGGTCTCCGACAGCATGCGACAGGAGGCACGGGACGCCTTTATCCAGACGCTCGTGTTCATGGGAGCCGAACAGTATGCGAACGCGTTGACCGCTATTGAAAAGGCCTTGGCCATCGACTCAGACAACCCAGAATATCTCGCGACCCGCGATCTTATTCAGAAGGCAATGAAACGAAACAAATAAGGGACGCTTTCACGAGAGCCGTTCCACCCAGCTTTGCACAACAAACGAGTACGTGGAACCACCGCATGGACCGCTCATGACGGAGCATCGGGTATGAAGACGCTTATAAAGAAACGGCTGCTGATTCTGGGCATGGGGCTCGTCTCGTGTTTAGGGCCTTCTTATCTCATGGCCGGCCCTCTTGAGGAAGAAGGGGCGGATCATCCGTATCAGGAAGTCCTCCGAACGGTGCATCAGGCCGCTCACGAGGTCGACGACGCCTGGGCAGTCTATCACCGGGCGGCATTGGGCGGCACCGTGGCGTCGCCCGCGCTCCAGGCTACGATCGAAGAACATCTGCACGAAGCCAGAACCCTCATCACACAGGCGATCGAAGCCGCGCGGCGAGGGGACAATCGAACAGTGGAGCACCTGGTGAATCTCGTTCGTATCCATACCGCCCACGCCATCAAGGGCAGTCAGGAGCCAAAGAAGTGAGTACCGGCCCGAACGATACCGTGAGTCGGCTCATCGAGATCACGTTGATTGTGGCGGCGATATGGGGAGCGGAGCCCTGGGCGACCGCAGGCGAGCCATTCCCTTCCTCGCAGGGACCAGACCCGGTGCCCATGATTATTATCCCAGCCGGCGAATTCCTCATGGGCAGCCCAGAGGGGCAAGGCCGCCCGGATGAATGGCCGCAGCGATCCGTCTATCTCGACGCGTTCGAGATCGATCAAGTTGAAGTCACCAACGAACGGTACATGCGATTCGTCAAGGCGACCGGCCACCGTCCTCCTCCCAATCCATATGGAGAGGGCCTGCTCCAATCCATCAAGGGGCTTGAGCAACTGCCCGTCGTGCAGACAACCTGGTATGATGCCGTAGCCTATTGCACCTGGGCACAAAAACGATTGCCTACGGAAGCCGAGTGGGAGAAGGCCGCTCGTGGCACCGACGGGCGCTTGTATCCATGGGGCAATGACCCACCGACTCCCCAGCGAGCAAACTTTGATCGGGAATGGGATCATGAACGAACATTGTATCCTGTTGGATCACTTCCCGATGGGGACTCTCCCTATGGGGTCAAGGATATGGCAGGCAATGCACGAGAATGGGTGGCCGATTGGTATGATGCTGAGTACTATGCCCAGGCACCGGACCGTAATCCCCAAGGGCCAGAAAAAAAGGGAGTCGTTCG
>JANDJK010000042.1 GCA_024330925.1 Nitrospira sp. | reverse complement strand
GAACCGTGTCAGCCACCACCTTCACCGCTTCAAAGTCAAAGACGGTCTTTTCTCCCTTGGCATCCACATACGTTCTGCCGTATGTCCTGCGATCTGCAAAGACCGTTTTGAGATTCTTCCCTTTGATTTCAAGATTCAAAACCACAGTGGCCCACCCCGGATGAGTGGTCGGCAAATTGTGCGGAACCAAACTTTTGACCTTCACCGTGACCGTTGTTTTGTCTCCATCGACCTTCGCATGTACATCCAACTTGGCCGCCTCCTGACGCAGCTTGCCGATGCGGCCCGGGAACGTATGGTTGGCCACCTTGCGCTTTTTCTCCCCGTTGGCCGATTCGCCGACCTGTTCGGGCATGTGACAAGACTGGCATCCCCTCCCGACCTTCACCGCCTGGCTCTCATCCCAGCCACCCAGCAAGTCGTTGGCCTTTCCAAGGTTGGACGCGGACGGCACCGATTGGTGACAGTTGAGACAGAGATCGGACTTCTGAAACACATCCGCCTCTTTCGATTGGTGGGCAAGGTTTTGAACGGCATCTTTGTAGGGGCCGTAGAAGATCTTGCTATCGGTCTCATATGTCGGCTCCGGCGGATGTTTCGTGCGATCCACCTGTTTGATCAAATGACACTGTGAGCAAGCGACTCCGTCGAGTGACGGGTCACCGGACATGGTTTGATCAATAAACAATTGGACATGATCGGGAAACAAACGAATTTGAGGAGAATGGCAACGGAAACAGAGCCCCTTGTCCTTTCCTCCGGAAAACTTGAGAAACAGATCGAGCGAGGCGCGGAACGCGGGAGAATGAATGGACTTTGAGAGCGGTGATAGTTCCCATTCCTCAAACACCCGTTCGTGGCACCGTTTGCATTTGCTGGAGTGGGGAAAGGACTTTTCAATGACGGTCTGAGGCTTGAGTTCCTGAGCCAGCCCCTGCGATGCCCAGCCAGCAAGCATCAACCATGCGATCACTACCAGTGGAGCCGACGTGACAGATCGCCAGCCAGATCTCTTCCCGTTATTGCACATTGTCAATGACCTCCCGCTCCCCCTCGCCTTCTTGCTCCTTCACACCCTGAACCGTTGGACACCACCATTCTTCTCCCATGCTTTGCCAGATCGACGCAATTTCCTGGATGGGCCAGTGTGCTATAAAGCCCGCACGCGATAGGTTAACAGGTGCGGTCGAGTATAATCGTCAATGATGCGATTGGCTTCCTCTCGCTCCTTGTCAGACCTCAGTGTGGACAAATACTTTTCTCGCAATCCAGCATCAGGGGTGGGGATCAGCGCATATGTCAGCACGACCTCGACAAAGGCGGGGGTTGAGCCAGCAGGCAGCGTTAGCGCAAACGGGACCTTCCTCGTATGACCTCCCTTAATAAAGGGATCGGGAATAGGGCCGCGAAGAATCCGGTCGTAGGGCACCCCAAACTGTTTGGAATCTGCGGCCAACACACGCCCTTGCCCATCTTTGACCGTCATGGTGAGAAAAAACTGCTTGAGCACCGGATCTCCGTCAGGAAAACTGTGTGGCAGACTACCAATTTTCACCAACACTGTTGCATCCAAGGCTAACTCGTCTCCCGTCCGTTTCACCTCAATATCGAGGCGGGGCGTCCATTCAGCCTGCAGATTGCGATTCCTCAGCATTGTGCCAGCCCCCACCACTCCACGAAACCAGTGACGACCAATAGTGCGAGTAGCGGCCCCCCGCCTGGAAGTCGAGCTACCACTCGATGATTCCATATGGCAGTCTTGACAGACCATCCCGGCAAGAATTTCGCCGGTCAGTTCCTTTTGCGTCACATCTTTGACTTTGTCAAAATGGCAGGCAGTGCAGAACGCCACCTCACGAAACACCGTCGCCTGCGCCGCTTGGTGCACAAGGTTTTCTTCTGGATTGGCAAAAGGCCCATAGAAGAGTGGACCAGGCTTCAGTCGAAATGTGGGAGGATCCTTTGGTGTCTGATCCACCGTATGAATCAGGTGGCACGATACACAGCCGATGCCTTCAACGGAAGGCTGACCGGCCAAGATGTGCGCCGTGAGCAGTTCCGCATATTGGGGAAAGATTGTGATGGCGGGCACATGACAGGAGAGACAGCGGCTTTGGTCCTCCGGTGCAGGATTGGTCTGCATCCACAATCCCAAAACCGTCCGAAACACAGGAGACTCCAACGAGGAACCATGCAACAACGCTGCATCGACTCGCCCAAACGTTTTCAAGTCCGGTGTTTGTTCCCTGGCTCCCTTCCATTCCTCATAATGCCGAACGTGACATTGCTTGCATTCCTCTGACCGGACGAAGACCTTCTCGATCTCACTCATCCACCCCGGTTTGTTCTCACTTTCAGACTGTTGAGCGGTGACCTGCCCCTGACACCAGCTCCCCAGGAAGAGCCCAAGCTGGACGAGCACGACAAGGAAGACCCGCCCTTGCCTTCGGATAACGTCCCACTCATTGTCCAGTTGTTTTCTTCCCATACCACGGCTGCCCATTCTACATTGGTTCTACATTGGGAAAGTGTTCTAGTCCCGCTTGCAGCCAACAAAATGAAAATTCACGCCCCATCCGACGGGATCACCAGGGTCGGCTGGCTCATAGGTCCCTATGGTGAAATTGCAGTGCTGCATCGCCCTTTTCAAGGCCAGACCAAACTCCTTCATCGAGCGAATCTCCTGCTTGTCAATCTCCTTGATCACCGATCGAACCTTGATCCCAGCGTAGTCCGCCCGCGAATTGCCGATGACTTCAAACACCACCACGCCTTGCGGCCGTTGGAGCTTCAGCTCTCGTTGGATGTCTTCATCCACGGCGCCGACCACGACTCCGAACTCTTCTCCCAACCGAGCCGCTTCTTCTTCCGTCATGATTTCGGTCTGTGCCGCGTCATCGGCGACCGCGAGATCGGCGGCCAGCAACACAGTGAACAGCATCAGCGCCGGTCGGCACCATCTTGTTTTCATTCGCCTTTCAGTTCGGAAGTGGATCGATGTTCAGTTGAAACCACGGCGCCACGGCTTTTTGGCCGTTTCGCTCTTTGTTCTCCCCGTTCCATACGGCAAACGACACGGCTTGGATGCGGCCGGGAATCAGTTTCGCTTCGTTCTCTTGTTCTTCGCTCACAAGCGGTCGATACATGACCACGCGCCAGACCCCGTCCTTCCACAGCGCTTGACCCTGCACACGCCCTTGCTTCTCCTTTGTCGTCAAGGTGCTGAATCCTCCACCGATTAAATCCTCCACTGACGAAACACGGCGAGGAATCACCTCAAACGTCCGCACGCCCCCTTCTTTTTTTTCCGAGGTCCGAGCCGCTCGCCGGTCGATGTCGCTCTGCCAATCCGCCTTCCAATGCCACATGTTGATGTAGTGATCCAATTGCCCCATGCAAAAGAACGCCGGCGCATCGCCCAAGGGCAAACCAATGGCGACGCCGTCGCGGAATGTCCCTGGAGTGAGCCGATCATTCTTCGTACTATCCTGCCACTCAAGAAGAAACGCAATCTCGCGGCCGTTGTGAACTGACCGCACATCAAGCATCCGGACTGATGGTTCAGGC
Source organism: Nitrospira sp. (assembly GCA_024330925.1). Classification (GTDB taxonomy): domain Bacteria; phylum Nitrospirota; class Nitrospiria; order Nitrospirales; family Nitrospiraceae; genus Nitrospira_D. The sequence continues at coordinate 15,915 of JANDJK010000042.1, read as the reverse complement.
CAGACGGGACGGGTAATAATTTGTCCGCTCAACGGAATCGTGAGTTTCGGAATCTTGCCCCATGCGGCATCATCCGGCGCCACAGGCAAATTCCCTTCGATCCAATATGAACGGATACCGATTCCTTCGGAACTAACCAGTGGGATTCCAAACCCGCCGAGGACTCCGGCGATAACGAGCAGTGTGACGAGACAGACAACTGACCACAATCGAGAACTCAGGAATGTCATTCGTCCCACGAAGGCCCCCTGCTAACCGGTGCGTCGTGGTAATCCCAACACGCCCATTCCTCTTCCTCGCTTGTGGAAGCTTATGGACCTGAGCAGATCCGGAGCAGATGGAAACCCTATCCCCTTCATGCCAGTCTCAGTCGGCGGATCCTATTTTCTCCCCGTTCACAGATATAGAGCCACCCGGTAGAGTCCAGCGCCAACCCCACAGGAGCGTTGACAACTGCCTCGACACCGAGCACGCCTTCTCTTGGCTTGAGTAAACCAGCCGACTCCTTGGCAACGAACCGCGCGGCACCACACCCGCCTGTTTGATTATCTTCATAGCCACTCTCACCGGTGCCGGCGACTGTTGTGATGAGACCGGTCTCAGCATCAACTCTCCGCACCCGATGATTCATTGTATCGGAGATATACACATTCTTCTGCCGATCAACTGCCACAGCCTCCGGCGCATGCAACATAGACCTGACGGCTGGTTTTCCATCTCCGTCATATCCATACCAGCACACCCCTGCGACTGTACTGATGATGCCGGTCTTGAGGTCGATTTTTCTCACTCGATTGCTGCCCTTGTCCGCAACGTACAGATTGCCATCTCGATCGACGGCAAGCCCCGCGATGTCATACAGCCGGGCCTCCAGAGCCGGTTTGCCATCATCAAGATAAAGAGACAGGTCCACTCCCTCAGAACATGGCGGCATCAGCCAGCCCCGGTCATCGCTGAAGTCGATCCCGATTGCATCGCCTGAAAGCACAACCAAGTTACGGGAAACCAACGGCTGGTCACGAGCCTCATCTTCCTCGGTCCACAACCCGGCGATGGTGGTGACCAGGCCCGTTTTCGGATCATAGCGTCTGATGCGGTGTGCCTGGGTATCGGCAATATAGAGCACATCATCCTGATCGAACGCGATGGCGGCTGGCCAGGTGAGATTTATTTCCAACGCAGGACCATCGCCATTGAACCCGTGTTGTCCGGTTCCCACCACCGTCGTAATAATGCCTGTCTCGCGATCCACCTTGCGAATGCGATTGCTGCCGGAATCACAGATGTACAGGTTGTTCTGCGAATCAAAGGCCACATCGAGTGGCAGATAGAGACCGGCCTCGCTGCAGGGGCCGTCGTCTCCACAGTAACAAGTCTCGCCGATACCGGCAAAATTGTGAATCGTCCCGGTCTGAAGATTGATGCGACGGACACGATCCGAGCCGGACTCAGCAAAGTAAAGCCATTGCTCCTCTTTATCCAGCACGGCATGATGGGGAAGAGGAATACCAGCCTTGACCGCTGGTTTGCCATCTCCGGTACTCCGGCCCTTGCCATTGCCGGCAAACACCTCGATCACCCCTACCGGAGCCTGCAGCCCTATTCCCTTTGAGGATACTTCAGTGTTCACGACGTACCCTTTTCCTCCGCTCCAACAGTACCATTACGCGGGAGGGGCCGGTTGTACCCCGGTTGTCGACTGGCTCACCACTGTTCCTTGAGTCGGGGAAGCGCTTGCCGGCTGAGGAGGTGGTGGCTGCTGTTGCGCGGCAACCTGTGCCTGAGCCTCGGCCTCGATCGCATCCGCTTCATGGACGGATTTCTTAAACCCTTTGATCGCCTTACCCAGTCCTTCTCCCAATTGCGGCAACTTTCCCGCTCCAAAGATGATCAGCACGATGAAGAGAATCAGCACCAGTTCCGTGAATCCAAGACTTCCAAACATGGGGGGTGCTCCTTCGTAAAAAGTGATCAGGTTGCAGACTCGGTTTTTACCTTCTTGGCAAATCGCTCCCGCAACCGCTTCCGAACTTCTTCAGCCTTCTCGAACATTTTGCACTTATCATACACACTGATCAGGTTGTAATACGCTAGCGGTTCATCGGGATTATGTTCCACGGCATTTTCCATGACGCTGATCGCCAGGTCGGATTTTTTGTGATTCAGCGCAACTTCCATCAGCTTGAAACTGGATTCTAAATGTTTGGGATCCAGCTCAAGGGTTCGCAGGTAGCACTGAATCCCCAAGTCAATCGTGTTGTAGTCAGACACTTGAGGGTTGTCCAACTCAATATAAACGCCGGCTAAGTTATACCAGGCAATGGGATCATCGGGGGTGAGTTCGACCAAGCGCTCGAAGAACTTCTTGGCCTCCATGTATTTTTTCTGGTCGGCATACAGACGTCCCAGATTAAATAACGCCAGCACATCCTGGGGAAAAATCTCCAACGCGTGTCGGAATTGGGCCTCGGCCTCCTCCATCATATTCTTCGTCGCGTAGATCGTGCCCAAATTCGAATAATACATGGCCAGAGACCGGTTCATCTCCGCCTGTAAACCTTCGGCCATCTCGATAGTTTTTTTCATTTCCGCCAAAGCATCATCAAATCGCCCCTGCCTGAAATACAGTTCGCCTAAGCGACTGCGCGCTTGAAAATCATCGGGCTCTTGCGCGAGTAATTTCTCAATAGCCGCGATCTCCTCTTCAGGAGACAACGGCTGATCACCAGACTCAACAGCCGTTGAGCCGGGCAACGGCTGTGTCGGTTCCGCTATAGGCATCTGTGCTTCCATTTTTTAGAATTTGATCCCTTTCTTCTTTGATTGGTTTCTACGCCTCCCGCGCCATTAACGGCTCCGTCGACCCCATTGCTACTGCCTGCGGAGCCATTCGCGTCCCCTCGACCGGCTGTCTCGCGCGGTCAAGTGTGAGCAACATCAGACCAAGGATCACCATCAGCGTCAAATTGGAAAACATTAAGGCATAGCCGGCCATGAACATCAAGCCAAGGCCATACCCTGCGACTCGTCCCATCAACACTAATTTGGTCACACTATAAGACCAGCACAGAAATCCAACCAGATACAGCACAAAGGGAAGAAAGAACGTGTAACCCATCCCAAACTGAAAAATCCACCCGATGCCTTGCGAAGCCTGCCGCACCGCGGAAGCTAGGGCCGGATCGTAACGTTCCAACACATAATCATAAAAGATCAGCAGAGCGATGACGACACCGCTGACGGTCCAAAACCACACCGCCCGGCTCCGCTGACGACGATTTTTAAGCCGGAGCGAAAGTCCTCGCCCATAGGCTGCATATGTCGCTATGCTTGCCAGCACCATCAAGGCCTCACCAGCTCGGTGAAACTCGTACACCAACGGAGGCGATTGCACAATTCCAGCCCACCCATAGGCTGTGGAAACGATTTGATAGTACAACCAGCCACCCAACCCTAAGCAGTATGTCACAACAAGGAAGCGCTTCGCCCGTTCTTGCTGCAACGTCCAATACTCGGCTGCAAGCAAGACAAGCGTCACCAGCGCCACGCCATTATAGACAATGGCGCCCAACATTCCAGGCTGCACAAAGAGAAATACGATCGTCAACAGCAAAACGACAGCCGTGGACACTGTCCCCCATTTGACCATCCATCCCGTATTAGCCCAGCGTCCCCGATGGACCAGTATCACCATCAGACTGAGAAACAGAAGGACCGCCACGATATTCAGGAGCCACGACCCGACGGCCGTCAAGGTGGCGAACGTCGGAGTGACCCACGGATGTTCTGCTGCCATTTTGCTAACGTGCATACCTAGGCGAGACGCCAGTCGGTAGAGAACCAATTCAAGAAACGACGCCAGGAGGGTCAATTTGATAGCATGTTCAAAAAGAGGCCCCCAGTCCCCAACTTTTCCGGCTACTCGGCTCCTCACGGCTTCCCCGGCTTTCATGATGAATGGCTCTTGCCAACGTGGCATTATAGCCGTCAAAAAAAAATGAGGTCAACGCTGGATGATCCCAGCACTGATGAGCTGATACATGGCGCTATGAGCTAATTGGCTGGGGCATCTGTACCCCTGCCTTCTTAGCCCGCGCGATATAGAGCAATCCGTCGGCCATCGAATAGTTGAACGGCAATTCGCAAACCACCTCGCTGATCCGCTCATAGACATACTGATAAACCTTCTCGGCTTGCTCAGGCGTCATCCCACTTTGAACCTCGTAAAAAAATCCAAGGCTCAGGTCCTCTGATGATGGCCGCATGATCCGCCGAATGCCATATTCGGCCGGATCGCTCATGATCGGTGCTTCCTTTTCCAAATCAAAGAGACAGGGTTGACACGAAAACCCGAACGATTCGCACAACTTTCGGTTGTCGACAATGAAATGCATGGTTTCGAGGGCTTCTTCCTCGGTTTCTGTTGGAAATCCCACGATGATGTAACAATGGACGGCAATGCCGAGATCCACACAGTCATTGGTGATGCGGCGGACCCACTCCTGCTTGATCCCTTTTTTCATCAACTCCATAACCCGCTGATTGAACGATTCCAGTCCAAACACAATCTTCAGGCATCCGGCATCCCGCATCAGAGCGAGTAGGTCACGTGTCAGGTTCTTTTCGAACCGCATTTCGCAAGTCCATTTGAGGTCAAGCCGCCGCTCGATCATCTGCTGGCACAATCTCCGCGTAGGGGCCAAGGCCAAACACTCGTCAGTGAAAAAAAAGTGCCGCGCCCCATACCGTTGCTTGAGCCATTCGAGTTCATCAAGTGTGCGTGCAGGGTCTTTCTGGCGGAAGTTTTGATGATCCAGCGTCAGGGCACAGAACGCGCAGTCTTTGTAATAACACCCACGGGAGAACTGAACTGGCAACACCGGCTCAGGCGACAAGTAGCGATCAAGTGGGAAGCCATCATAGTCCGGGGCAGGCAACTGATTGACGTTTTCGGAGTAGAATGGTTGATTGACGATCACTCTGCCATTCTGGCGATAAATCAGGTTCGGAACCTTTCCATATTCTTTTTTGCCCGCTAACTGGTTGATCAACTCTAGGAGCGCCGTCTCGCCCTCAAACACCACGATGTCGTCTGTCAGCTCGAAAAGCCGGGGGCACCGCCGCACATTATCGACCAAGCGGGTAAAGATGCTCCCTCCTATCGTGACATGCAGGTCCAGCGCCGCTTCTTTGATCAATTTGCAGAGTGTGAGGCCAGGAATGATCTGCGACGTAGCGGTAATCGATACACCGATCAGGTCAGGGTTGGCGCTGATAATCGAGGGGATGAAGAGTTCTCGCATGAGGACACGATAGGGATTGCGCGCTTCATCGGAGACCACCTGCAAGAGGTCTTTCGACGAATAAATCGAGTAGTCACCGAACTGGTTGTCTACGACCGTTAAGCGCGTAGGAAAATAAACGGTCGAGATCACCTCCAACCACCTATCGATCAAGAACAAACTGGCTCGATAGGCATCGAGATCGTAAAACCCCTCTCCTCGCAAGGTTTCTTTGGCTAACTCAATCCGCTCGGCTAGATAGGGGAACCGATCGAGCGATTCGACGATTTTGCTGTAATGTTCCCGACTTCCATAACCAGTGTCGCCGGAGGGATTGCGCTCCAACCGCCGTTGCAAATCGAGCAACTGCCGATACACAACCACTCCATAGTCCTTGGTGAGCAGACGATCCAGCAGCTCAATGCCGAGATCCCGCTGCGAAACGTCAGACACTCCCCCCTGTCGGAGAAAACCGGTTAAAGACGGAAGACTCAAATACGGCTGTGATGGGTGCCACGTAGGTGGGAACAGTAGCAAGACTTTCATGTGATCGGTCACTCCCCGTCATCCCAAATGACGAATAGCACCACTCGGCACACTACCTTTGATGAAGATATAGTCCCCCTCTAAATGGAAATGCAACCCTTGGGCGTTCATAACACAGCCACGCGGCCACGCGGTTGGTTCTTCGGCTTGAGATGACAAGGCCCCGGGTCAGACCGCCGTTTTACTCGACGCCAACCCGAGGCCTTGTTGTACTTCCCTGCACCGATAAGGGGACAAGCCCCGCTTTTTTCTCTACGACCGGCTTATAGCTTCAGCGTGAACCATGTGGAAAGTGACTTCATGCCATTCCGCTCGATGTTGGCACCATCCCACACGGCAAAGGCAATTGGCACCGACATACCAATTTTGAATTGCGTATCGTTTGCATCATTGGTCTCCAACGCTCTTTTTACCACTACACGCCACGTTGGACCAGTGTAGGCGCCACCCTTGACAGAACCAGCCGGCTCCCACACTCCATAACCCACCACATCCTGATGAACTTGGGTCGTCAACGTGCTGAAGCCATTGGCGTTCAGATCCTCAACCGAGCTGATGCGCAATGTCGGATCGGACAAGATGTTACCGGACCAGATGCCGGGATTGAACGGTCCAAGACTCCGTCCGATTCGGTCAGGATAGGTAACTCCGCCGGCAGGTTCTTCATAATAAAAGTCCCAAAAAATGCCGGGATACTGATCATCAACATCCCAAATCCCGGTGCTATCTTTCCCCAAGTCCTTCTGCCACTCGGCGTTCCACCGCCAAATGTTAGTAGTCCCTCCCGACTGCCCCATGCACTGAAACGGCGGCGCCCCTGAGGTATTAACCGGAAACATAACGGCCACTTGATCACGAAAATCCTGTGGGCCAATCGCTGTGTCATTCTTCGTTTGGTCGAGCCACTCAAGCCGCAACCCTAACTCTTTCCCGTTCGTCATAGCCTTGACGAAGATAGACTTAACTGAAATGTTGGGATGCATTGGTGTCGTAATCAATTGCCCACTAAGCGGCACCACGACACCTGGCACACTTTCCCAAATGGGATTGGCACCATCCATGGGAATTGGCCCTTTGATCACTTTGGTCGGGATGGTGACCGGTTGACTGACCGCCAACGGCACTTGTCCGACCGTCATGATAGCCCCGACGGCGAGGACAGAGAGCAGCACCGCCCACACCACACGTTTGCTGGTCGTCTGCACTATGCGCATATACCTACCCCCTCCTCTCGACTAAGCAATGGTCCCTCGAGCAGATACCTCTATAAGGCCCGCGTGGTATCCGATAACCGGAACATCAGGCGGTTCCGACCGGCCCCGCGTTACCATGATCCTGTTCCTTCTCTTTGATCTCCATGAACGACTGGGCGCCCACTTCATTGAGCAAGAGACTCAACTCATTGCCTTGATCCTGCGCTCCGCATTCGTATGTCTGCCCCTCCGGCGCGTTGAATGTGGCGGGACGATAATCGGTTTCGGTATAGGGTTGCGGCGTCACACCAAGAAAGGCGGTCTCAAAATCGATCCACTCGGCTGTGACATCTGCCATCAGCTTAAAGAGCCCCACGTCCGCTTTCTTGGCCAGCATACGGCAGAACAACGGAACCCATCGCCCAATATGGTTCTTGACGAATTTCTTCTGCGCCTCCACGACAATTGCCGTTTTCTCTGGTCCGTCGTGACAGCGGGAATACGATTCTTTATAGGCCAAAAAATGCATGAACTCAAATTCGACACTAAGATGATCGAGCCGCTCATGAATGTCCTTGGACAGTTCCAAACCAAATGCCCGATAAAAGCCGGCGATGTCGCCCATCACATGCGACTGGGCAAACACATGGTCATTCCCAAAGAGCGTCTCATACGGTGGGCAATCCAGCGTAATGACATTGCTAAACACCCGTCGATGCTCGGCCTGCAAATCGCTCAATTGCCAACTCGCGCACTCAGACGCCACTAGACTTTCCACCTGATCAAACTGTTTTTTGATGGCACCTAACGCTTGAACCGCTCGCTGCCCTCCATGCCCACCCAGCATGGCCTCCAACGTCCCCAACGCCCCTCGACCATCCTCAACAAATTCTCCGCTGCGCAGATAATCGAGAAATTCGTCATCTTCTGGATAGAGCATGCTCCACGAGATCAGCAAGTAGATTTTGCTGCGGTTGAGCGCCCGTTCAACAGCAGGAGAGTCTTTGATCTGCGGAGGATCTTGGGTGACGGTACTAGAGGAATGAGATACGGTTGGCACAGGCTGTTTGATCATTTCTGACAGCCTCCGCCTCGCCGATTTGATCGTTGTCGAATGACTGTTTTCATTGTCGAGCGTAAACCAGACACCGCTCTTGGGAAGCCTTGGTATGTATATGAGATAGCTGGACAATTGTCAAGGGAGAACCTCTGCTCAAGTGAAACCCTTGAGGCTTCTTGTCGTCAGCGCTCGAGCAAAAAACTGCCTGAGACTCCACCTCAAAACGCGCCTCTTGACCAATTTTCCTTCCTCAGCAGTGCGGAACTCTTCAGCGTTGCACTTCCGGTCCCCCGAGAAGTCGGCTTCACCCTGATCGCCACATGATCGTTGACCGTTTGGCAGACTTTTTCACATAGTCCGCACCCCACGCACAAGTCTTCCCCCACTTCCACCTGCATCAGCCCAAAATCCATGGTGATCGCCTGTCTGGGACAGTGCGACACGCACGCATGACACCCCTGCCCTGCCGTACATCGAGCATGGGAGACCACAGCATACCCCATGCGCACGGCATGCACTCCATCCACCGGCTCCAGCGCCCCAGTCTGGCAAGCTGCGATACACGGAAAATCTTCGCACAAAAAGCAGGGAGACTGATCTGCAAACAAAACGGGCGTGGCATCATGTTCATGGGCCACAAGCGCACCAGGCAGACAGCCCTTGATACAGTCGCCGCACCGCGTGCATCGTTCCAGAAACAGCGTTTCCTCGACAGCACCAGGTGGCCGCAACCAGTCATTCCGAAACCTTGGCGGTGGGGGAGACGCAGGGGCGTCGGCCTCTGTAGAAAACTCTCGGACTGCTTTGGCTACCGAACGAAGGGAATCTTTAAGAAAATCCCGGCGCCCATATGCGGACTCGGCTGTCATAGACCAAGACTCATGGATTTAACGTTCACAACCATCGCTTTCTCCCAGCAGAATAGCTCGCACTGCCACAGCAGCATCACCTACATTACCCCATCGGCGCGCAGCTTGTAGACCTCCACACAACGGTCACAGGCCCCAAATTCCACATCCCAACCTGGATGATTCTCCCGAATATAATCCAAGACGTAGGGTTCAACTTTATTGGCCAGATCTTCGACCCACGAATAAGTGGGAAATCGACACAAGGGACAGGGGAAGCCCGGCATGAGCATGATCTTGTGGCTTTGAACCTCCGGCACTTCGCCGCCTTCTACCTCAACCGCCCGCTCCATCACACGCAAGGTATCGCTGGCCATTTCGATAAGTTCGGAGTGAGTAAAGTATGAGGTCTGCCACAGCCCCTCGAAAACCGACCGCAGTTGGGGCGCGGGAATTTTTCGGTACCAGGACCGAAACTCCTTGAACCGATCCTCCTTGCTGAACATCGGCTCTTTACCCATGGCAACCAACCGGCTGTCCACACTCAGGCTCCACAGTACGCGGTATCGTTGCAAAATGAGCGCTTCCTCGCCCGGATTCTGGCCTACCTTCGTGTCAGGGTCGTATCCAAAGGCTGGGTCCAGCATATCTGAGATGTGCATCAGCTCATGCCGGCAATACCGTGTGAGAGCCGGATCATAAAATCGCCGCGGGATCAACTTGATGCCGACACCCTTGAGCCCTTTTTCTTCAAACGACCGGGCCAGTTCCTTTTCGACGGGCCCCCATTTTCGAAGGATATCGACCCCTTCCTGATCTTCTTTCAGGACCCCCTTAACCAACACGATCCCCACTTTTTCCTTGAGCAGGGGATACTCGTCAAATGAATCACGGATGATGTCGGCAAACCCCCAAATCCCAAAGAGATACTGATACAGCTTTTTAAACTCAGCTTCCCGGTCCTCGAGCGCGAATTTCTCGTAGATGGGATCAGCATACTCATGAAACTCTTTGTAGTACGTGGGATCCCCTTCTCGCTCTGTTTTCTCAATGAACGAATCGATTACTTCTTGCAGCAATGCAGGCTGAAATCGGATTTCCATTTGGCAATGATCCTTCTCTTCGTCGCTCTACCCTGAACACTCCACACCAACGGATGTGCTGGGCACAAGGTCGTGCCTGAACGTTTTCGTGAGAAAACAGCGTGCCTCCACGGGACAGAAACCAGTTGGCCGGAGGTTGCTTGACTTGGCCGCGACGCCTCTCTTACGATCGTCGTGAATGGTAAAAAATTATACAAGCCGCTTGAACAGCGGATCAACCAATGTCAACCGCGAGCGGCCGTTCTCTTGTCAATGCAATCCGACACTCCAGCAACCAGGACAAAAGACACCATGCCTGAACAGATGATGACGCCACCGGCTCCTCAGGAAGCGTGGGGCTTTCCATTGCCAACACCACCCCTCGATTGCCTCAAGTACTGGGTAGCAGAGTGCCGAGAAGTCAGGACCTATCGTGGCCACACCCATGGCGTGTGGGCGGTGGCCATCTCGCCAGACGGTCAGACTCTCGTAAGCGGCGGCGCCGACCGTCTCGTCCGCATGTGGGATATCGAAACGGGGCGACTCTTGCGCTCGCTTCGTGGCCATACTCATGACATTCGTGCTCTTGTATTTACACCAGATGGCCAGATCCTCGCTACCGGCAGTGAAGACCGGACCATCCGGCTATGGAACGGCAAAACAGGCGAGCCGCTCAAACTGCTATTCAGCCGCTACGATCATGCCGTATGCAGTCTCTCCCTCTCACCCGATGGCCTCATGCTCGCCCGAGGCAGCCATAACAAGGACATCAAAATTTGGGAAGTCACCACCGGTACCGAATTGATGACCCTGCTAGGGAAAGACGAGTACGACCACCATTGGTCAGTCTGCGTCGCCTTCTCGCCCGACGGCATCCACCTGGCCAGCGGCACCGACATCGGCAAGATCAAAATTTGGGAGGTGCTCCCCAGCGGCGATGAAAAAGTGCTGCACGACGGCCACTGGCGGCAAGACCAAGAAGATTCTACCGAAACCCGCGGCTATTTCATCGAAGATGACGGCGGATTCCAGAAGCCGATGGACTACTGGATCGGCGCCATGACTTTCACCCCGGACGCCAAACTCCTGATCACCGGTAGCCGAGACACGACCATCAAACTGTTCGAGATGCCACACGTCGTTGAACAAAAGACCCTCACCGGCCATAAGGGGTGGGTGCGTAGCCTCGCCGTCTCCCCCGACGGCAAGGTCTTGGTGAGCGCAAGCGACGACCAGACCATCAAATTCTGGGACCTGACGACTGGCCGGAACTTCCGTACCCTCAAGGCCCACGAGGGCGGCGTGCGCTGCGTCACCTTTTCACAGGACGGCCGATACCTCGCCAGCGCCTCGTGGGATCGCACCGTCAAACTGTGGGAAGGGGGAGAAAAAAGAGACGACTAACGACGTTCCTTATCGAGGAAGGCTTGGAATGTCCCAGACCTTCTTGATGACAGCATACCACCCCGGTTGTCAGCGACCAGTGCTCGGTTATCGGGGGAAGCTAATCTATTGAGAGCAGCCTCTTCGTCATTCCCACGTCATGCAACGCGGCGCCGCACTCAATTCGGCGCAATTTCATAGACGAGCGTCACACTCGCCTCGACCTGGATCTCGCCCGGCGAGACAGGCGCGCCGCTGTCCGTCTCCATCGCCGCCATGGTCGTCAGGCGGGGCATGGGCTGCACCAGACGGCTCTTTTCGTTCACGAAGATGATCCGGCCGAGCTTCACTCCCAACGTGTCGCCCAACATGTGGGCTTTCTCGCGGGCCGCGGCCACCACCTGCTTCAACGCCTCCACCTGTACGGACCGCTCATCCACCAGCCCCCACCGCAAACCATGGAACTGATTGGCACCGGCCGCCAAGACTCCCTCGATCACCGCTCCCATCTGCTCCGGCTTGCGGAGGTCCACCGTGACCGTGTTGCCGACCACGTAGCCGATGATCTCCGGAGGCGGAGATATCGCACCGCCGGAACGGGGGGACGACGGCCTATATTGAGGCGTGACGGTGAAGGACGAAGTTTGAATATGCTCCGGCTTGATGTCGAACGACCGAAGCCGCTCAAGGACCTTGGCCATTACGGTATGATTGCGCCGTTGGGCGTCGGCGAGCGAGCGCCCGACGGTCTCCATGCCGAATGTGGCGATGACATGATCCGGCACACGTGTCACACGCCCGGTCGCCGAGACCGTGATCGTTGACGCTTCCGGCCCCCCGCCGTCACGCGCATGGGCCACGACCGGCCACACCACTAGCAACAGCATCCCCAAGACCACCGTCATCGGGGTTCTTCCTTTCATCGACGCTCCCCTCCTCCCCGCTCTCTTTCTTTGACAGACCGGCTGGCAAAATGGCACGAGAAGCTTCCCCCTTACCCTCTTGACGAAACCGTTCAACTAAGGCATTGTCCTGGCGCTGACCAGCTTAAAGGAGCAGCCCCATGGCCATGACATCCATTGTACTTCCGCTAAAGACGCCAGCTCCGCCATTTGAGCTGCGCGACGTCGTGAGCGGTAAGGTCTACACACTCGCCTCGTTTGCCGACAAGGCCGCTCTACTCGTCATGTTCATCTGTCGCCATTGCCCCTATGTCGCCCATGTAGGAAAGGAATTGGCCAAAATCGGTTCCGACTATCGGGAGACAGCCTTGGGCATCATTGCTATCAGCAGCAACGACCCCATCGCGTACCCGGACGATGCACCGCCCAAATTAAAAGAAATGGCAGAGGAGCTGGGGTTCACCTTCCCGTTCTGTTTCGACGAAACTCAGGAGGTGGCGCGGGCATTTCACGCCGTTTGCACACCCGAGTTTTTCCTTTTCGATCGCAATCGGCTGCTCGTCTATCACGGACAATTAGACGACAGTCGCCCCAGCAACAACAAACCAGTCACCGGCCGGGACTTGCGGGCCGCCATTGACGCAGCGTTGGCGGGAAAGGCTGTCAACCAAGTCCAACACCCCAGTACAGGATGCAGCATCAAGTGGAAACAAGGATAATAGCTCGTTGTCGATAATCTGCTCTTTCCTTTTTTGTGTCAGAATAACAACGACAATTTATTGATGGTCATTCTGATGTTGGATACGAATCTCCTCCCTCCTCTTATCTCATCAATCTTCTCATCCCCATTTTTTGTGGATAACCCTGTGGATAACTGCCGGATCATTTACTAAATGATTCGAATCTTCCGATCATTTCTGCAAAATGTTCATTTTTTAAGCATCCGTTTTTCAGATAGAAAACCACTATATCTTGTGGTGCTTAAAAGAATCGTCTATTTTTTTGTACATTCCTAGAAAAATAGACTTGACATTTTTCTTCTCTCACCAAAAGAAATGTCGTAACCTTGTTTCAAACATTTTTATCCACAGGTCAGACATTTTATTGTGGAGCATCATCCTGTTTTTCTGCTTTGACTAGGCCTTGCTGATCGCCACTTCAAAGAGAGAAATTCGGATTGACCGGGTCGGCTGACCATTTCCGAAAGCTCCATCCATTGCTGAAACATCCCTCTCATTCCATGGATATTACTTTTTCCGGTACACATTCAGCCCAACCTTTTCTGGCCGATTGGGGATGGGCACATTGCCTTCCGTGGACGCGATAATGATCGTTTTGCCCGACGCCGAAGGGCCAAACTCCTTAGAGAGATCAACCTTGATCGTCAGGATAGTCCCTTCGACCGTCATCTCCACATTTTTCATGGTCGATTCCTTTCATAAGTGCGCCTCATAACCACACCGGCGTCGTTCCCCATCAACACCTTAGTACCCTCGTCCCGTGCTGCCTCCTCGACCCATCCGATCGAGTGGAAGCGCCTCGTACCGTTGTTTTAAGTCGGGATGTGCATCGAGAAACTCCTTCACCGCCGCTTGATCAGCAAACACCTCTCGGCTGCGCTCTCGATATTCTTGAACGGTCATACCGTACTTTGACAGCAAGGTGCCGAGCTTGGCGCTGATGTCTTCGCCCATGGCCCTCATCTGTTCCGGCGACGGCCGCTGCCCCTCGCCAAATCGTTCACCGCCTTGAAAATAATTCATCATCATCTCACCGATCTCAATTCGGGCTCTGACGAATTTTTCGACCTCCGCCGGCTCAGCAGCCCATCCCGTCCCCGAACACAGTACCACAGCCACAATGCCGCCCATAACCAGCATTTGACGTCCCTGATTCATGGCGATGCTCCCCTTTCGATGTAATAATGACAATGGTTAAATGCTCCGACCTCGGCCCACCGTGCATCTTATCACTCAAGCCTCACACTGTGCAGGCCAAACCCTGTACAGTGCGCCATTGCGCACAAGAGCCCACGTCAGCAATCCTCGCTTCCCTTACGAGACGTGACGCCGTTCACGAAGCAGCTCGGGCGACGGAGTAACAAAGAAGCCCCCCGATTGCAAGGAGGCAGAAAACGGCACCGGCGTAGAAGGTGAACGAGGCACCCCATTGATCCCATAGAAGTCCCGCCACAACACTGGCCGCCAGCATCGCCGCTCCGCTGACGAGATTGAAGAACCCATACGCCGTCCCTCGCAGATCGGCCGGTGCATGTTCCGCTATCATGGCAGCCAGTAGTCCCTGTGTCATACCCATGTGCACGCCCCAAAACCCGACGCCTACGGCCACCAGGCTCCAGTGCTCTGCCGTAGCCAACACAATATCCGCCGCAATCAGCACCAACAGTCCCCCTATGAGCAACCTGCGGTGGCTCATGTGATCCGCCAGTTTGCCGAACGGATAGGCCGTCACCGCGTACATGAGGTTCATCGCAACCAGGACAAATGGCGCAGACGCCAGCGACATGCCAGTTTGCTGAGCACGCAGAATGAGAAAGGCCTCGCTGAATCGCGCCAAGGTCAACACCGCTCCGATACCGACTACCCACCAATAGGCTCGGCTCAGACGGACAAGATGCTTCGCGGTGATGGGGTTGAGCCCTTTATGACCCTTGCTCGATTCCGGCTCCTGCACGCCGACCTGGAGCAGCACGACGGCCATCACCCCCGGCACAACAGCGACCCAAAAGACAGCCCGGAAATCATCAGCCCACAACAGCATCAATGCCACAGCCACCAGCGGCCCAAGAAAAGCACCGACGGTATCGAGCGATTGGCGCAAGCCGAAAGCAGCACCGCGCAGAGTCGGCGGCGTGATGTCAGCAACCAGGGCATCTCGCGGCGCACCCCGTATTCCCTTGCCTATCCGATCAGTAAGGCGAGCTACCAGCACCATTTCTATACCGGTCGCCATCGCAAACAAGGGCTTGGTCATTGCTCCCAAGGCGTAGCCGAATAGAGCCAGCCCCTTTCGCTTGCCAAGATAGTCGCTCAACGTACCTGAAAAAACCTTGACTCCTAGCGCCAGCGATTCGGCGAGCCCTTCCACGACGCCGACGGCGGTAACGCTGGCCCCAAGCACTGTGATCATGAACAACGGCAGCAGGCTATGGATCATCTCGGACGAGATGTCCATCAAGAGGCTGACGAACCCCAGAGCCCAGACACCTGACGGAATCCGACCCAGCCGGTGATCAGAGGGGGACGTGATCATGAGAGGATTCAGCAGGGTCTTATTCTACCGTTCGTCCCTGTAGAAACAGGCTCTGTTCCAAAGCACGGAAGAATTGCTGGTAGGGTACCGGATCTTCCACAGCCCGCAGGTAGAACTGAGCGTTGGCACGGACCACCAATTGCGACTCATTCCGCTTACGGACGGTGACGGTCAATCGCACGAGATTGTTCCGGTGATAGAACGGTCCCCAGGTTCTGATGTTGCGGTTCAGCACGAGCAACGTATCGGGGCGATAGAGGAGGTATCCAAGATCAACGCCGTAGATGCGCTCGTTCTCGACGTACTTTTTGCCCGACACAATGCCCAACTCTTCATCCAGGACCTC
>JANDJK010000041.1 GCA_024330925.1 Nitrospira sp. | reverse complement strand
GTATCGATCGGGCCTTCAACGCCCTGCGCGACATCGAAGGGGCAGGCGAACGAGAGGAAGCCCGCATGGCAACGGTCATCGACCTCCTCGCTATTGGCCGACCTGCCGTCGAGATCCTGATCGAGTACCTCGAAGACGAAGATTGGGTGGTGCGAGAAGCTGCCACCGATCTGTTGGGGAAAATCGGCGACATTCGGGCAGTCGAGCCACTGATGAAACGACTTGCGGTAGACCAAGACACCGGTGTCAAAGAATTGGCCATCAAGTCGTTGGGACTGATTGGAGACGCCAGACCAATCAACTTCTACCTGGAAGCACTCCCCGTCCGGCCTCTGCGGGTCTCTGCCATGGAGGCGTTGGCCAAGATTAAAGACGTCCAAGCTTTACAACCCTATAGGGAGCTCTTTGAGCAACTGAGAGGAGATCGTGACGGACTCGTCGCTTACAATGCAGGGCTCATCGCTGATAAACTGGCCGCTGTAGCGGAACAGCACCGGCTCGAGCGGGAGGAAGGATCACACGACGATGACTGACGACGGGGAAACAGATCGGATCGAGCAGTGGCTGTCAGCCCTGCGAGACGATAACGAGGCGTTACGGAACCATGCCATCGCTAGCCTTGGGCAAGCAGGCCCAGATGCAATTCCTCACTTGATCGCCCTGATGGCCGATGAAGATGCCGTTATCAGAGAGGCCGCCACCAACGCTGTTGTCCGCATGGGGCCAGTGGCAGTTGAGCCAATGGTGAAAGCACTCCAAGACGATGAGTGGATGGTCAGGGAGCAAGCAGCATCAGCTCTTGGCCAGCTCAAGGACTCTCGGGCCATCGACCCACTGGTGGCAGCCCTTCAGGACAAAGATGGAGCGGTCCGAACGGCCGCTGTCTGGGCACTAGAGCGGATTGGCGATGCCAGAGCAGTACCTGGCTTGATCGACGCGCTGCAGGACGGGACCTTACGAGAAGACGTCGCGCGGGTGCTCAAGAAAATCGGCGACATCCGCGCGGTGGAGGCGCTGATCGACTGTCTGGCTGGCTCGAATTGGATGGTCCGCCGTCATGCAGCGGATGCGCTGGGGAGAATCGGGGACCCACGGGGGATCAAGCCGCTCATCGAAGCACTGAAAGATGAAGATTGGCTGGTCCGCCGAAACGCCGCCGAATCCTTGGCCCGCCTCCATGCCACAGAGGCGATCGAGCCCCTCGTGCCGCTTTTAGAAGACGACAATGCGCTCGTGCAAGAGACGGTCGCGGCTGCCTTAGCAAGCCTTGGCTGGCAATCAGACACTCGCGCAAAGCACAACCACGACCAGCATGATTGAGCAAAGGGAAGAACCATGGCTGATGATACACCGATGCGCTTAATTCAGATCACACCCAAAGGAGGACGAACGGATGGCTTTAACCTCGTCACCGAACGGGTCGTAGCGGTCAATCCTGAAGCCAAGCAGGTGGAAGTTGAATTGCTGGCTTACGACGGCAAGACCGTTGTCTTAGACGTCGCGGAGGAAGCGCTCGGCGACCTTCAGAAAATCAAGCCTGGAGACGGCGCCACCATCCGTGTAGTGGAGGAAGGGGGAAAACGGATCGCCAAGAGTTTCCGTATCCGTCCCAAAGACCCCAACGTGGCAAAGGCCGATGCCATGTTACTGGACCTCAAGGATCCCCATTGGCTTAACCGCAAATATGCTGCAGAGGTGCTCGGGGAGCTCCAGGACCCTCGGGCCGTCGGCCCTTTGGTCGAAGCCTTGACCGACGAAGTAGGCGATGTGCGGCAGCGGGCCTACGAGGCCCTCATTAAGATTGGCGCGCCGTCGGTTCCGGCCTTGATCCCTTTATTAGTGTCGGAAGAAGACGAGCTGCGACAGGCTGCGACAGAAATGCTCCGCAAGATTGGCAAACCGGCAGTCGAACCTTTGGCAAGGGCCCTCACCGACGCCGACGATCGGCTCAAGACACGGATTTTGAAGGTCCTCGACCGAATGGGCTATAAACCCAAGGTTCAAAGCGACGAAACCACGGGTTTGCCTCGCTTGACGTAACTGTTCTCACACGCTCTGTTCCGGATAGCACGGTTGACGTCCCACCGAAACGTGGATAAAGCCGGCGGCTGCGACCTTGTCAGGTTCATAAACATTTCGCAGGTCCAGCAACAGGGGTCGTCGCATCACCACCTTGAGTCGATCAAAATCGAGATTGCGGAACAGATTCCATTCTGTCATGAGGATCAAAGCATCCGCGCCTTCCGCCGCATGGTAAGCATCACGACAGGGCTGCAACTGAGGAAGGATGCGACAGGCTTCTGCCAACGCTTCGGGATCGTAGGCACGAATGGTGGCCCCTTCCGCCACCAGCTCTTTCCCGATCGCCAACGACGGTGCTTCCCGTAGATCATTGGTGTTGGGTTTAAACGAAAGGCCCAACAGTCCCAAGGTTTTACCTTCCAACCCGCCGACCGCTTCTCGAATTTTGACAACCATCCGTTTGCGCTGTGCTTCGTTCACCCGCGAGGTCGCCATGGCAATCTGCATAGGATGACCGTACCGCTCACCGGTCTGGATGAGAGCGGCCAAGTCTTTGGGGAAGCAGGACCCCCCGAAGCCAGGTCCAGCATGGAGAAACTTCGAACCGATGCGATTGTCAAGTCCCATCCCCTTGGCAACATGTTGCACATTGGCGCCGACCAACTCGCACAGATTAGCAATCTCGTTGATAAACGAAATCTTGGTCGCAAGGAAGGCATTCGAGGCATACTTGATCAGCTCAGCAGTGGGAATATCAGTCACAACGAATGGCGTTTCGATGAGATACAAGGGCCGATACAGATCCTTCATAATGGCAATAGCCTGTTCGCTATCAGCACCGATCACGACGCGGTTCGGTCTCATGAAATCCTCAATCGCCGAGCCCTCGCGGAGAAATTCCGGATTCGAAACAATGTCGAAGCGGTGGGGCACCGTCTGGGAAGCCTTGATCACCTCCCGAAGCTTTTCTCCCGTTCCCACCGGTACCGTCGATTTTGTGACAATCACCTTATAGCCTGTCATATGACGGGCGATGCCTTTTCCGACTGCCTCAACATGGGACAGGTCAGCTGAGCCATCCCCGCGCGGCGGAGTGCCTACAGCAATGAAAATTACCAGAGCCTTGTCCACTGCCTTGGCAATATCCGTAGTAAAACTTAACCGGCCAGCCTTGACCCCTTTGGCCACCAGTTCCGTAATTCCTGGTTCATAAAACGGAACCTCTCCTTTTTCGAGCTTTTCGATCCGCCCCGCATCGTTATCCATGCAGGTCACATTGACACCAAACTCGGCAAAACAAGCCCCGGTGACAAGTCCCACATAACCAGTTCCAACAATGCTGATGTGCATCGTGTTCCTCCTCCATCGCCTCAACGACCTTCCTGGATCTCTTTCTTTGAAGCCCGTCGAACACCTGCAGTCCTCTCCCTAAACGGAGGGCAGTATAGCAACAGCCCCTTCCATGGGCAACGAATCACCGGCATTCGCAACAGGGGCACCCAGGGTCACCTGCCACTTTGTTGACTCGCACGAAATCCCCTGAGTACAATCCGACGCCCGCTAGTGCTCGTTCATTACCGAAGGACTCGCAATGCTCGTTGCTCTCTCCTCCATACCACTCTCCACCGTTCGCACACTGCATGATTGATGATCCGTTCGAGCCCCCATGTCTCCCGCAGTATTCTCTTAGGGACAGCCCTGGTGACTGGAGCTGTCGTAATGGCCCTGGAGATCGTCGGCAGCCGTCTCCTCGCCCCCGTTTTCGGGAACTCGCTCTACGTCTGGGGCGCCTTAATCGGTGTGATCCTGGCGGCGATGAGCAGCGGCTACGCCTTCGGAGGCTGGCTGGCCGACCGCTACACAGGCGGCGGCGTGTTGGCCACCCTCTTGCTTGGCTCCGGCAGTTGGACCTTTCTCGTCGCCTGGGGAAACCAGCCGGTGCTCTTCGAAACCGAGAAACTGGTGCAAGATCCTCGGTGGGGGCCTTGTTTAGCCGCAACCGTGCTCCTGGCACCACCGGCGTTCGGACTGAGCGGCGTGCTGCCAGCCATGCTCCGATTGGCTGTTGTGGACATGGCCCACATGGGATTGCACACGGGACGCATGATCGCCCTTTCGACAATCGGCAGTTTGGCCGGCACCTGGGGAACGGCGTTTTTTCTCCTCTCGTGGATCGGCACCCAGTCGCTTCTCACATGGCTGGGGATCATTCAGATCCTACTCGGCCTCTGGTGGTTGATGAAAGGAACTGCGGCTTGCGCATCCATACGACTGGTGGCGGTGGGCGGCTCCGTCATCATCGGCATCCTGCCATGGTTCCCCCTCCAGCGACTCAATCAACCGATTTACCAAGAAGATAGTCCCTACCAGCAGGTACGGATTCGCGATGACGAGTTGTTTCGGTATTTGATCTTGGACCGTACGTTCCACGCCACCATGTGGAAGGCGGACCCGGTCGCTCTCTTTCTCCCCTACAGCCAACTGATGGTGTCCGCCCTGGCCCTCTGCCCAGAACCGAAACACACGTTGATCCTCGGCCACGGCGGAGGCTCCATCGCCAAATGGCTCGCCCACCAGTGGCCGACGCTGGAGGTGGACGTCGTGGAGGTCGACCCCACCGTTGTCCGAATGGCGGAGGTCTATTTCGACTACCACCCTCCGCCCAATCACCGAGTCTTCGTCAAAGACGCCAGGGCCTTCTTACGAGGCACGGATCGGACCTACGATGTCATTTGGATTGATGCCTTCGCACGGGATATGATCCCGTTTCATCTGACGACCGTCGAATTTTTCGCGCTGGTGCGGGCACACCTGACCCCGGAGGGGGTGCTGGCCGTCAATCTGGCTTCATCCGGTACAGAGGGGGATATGGCCAGGGCGGCCTCGGTCGTCCAAACCATGAAACGAAGCTTCCCGACCATTGAAACCTTTGCGGTCGAGGGTCCTTGGAAGACGGGCATGACCCTGGCCAGAAATCTGATCTTTTTCGGAGGACGTCCGATCGAAACCGGCTCCATCAACAAGATCGTGGACCAAATCACTACCATGGCCATGCAACGGCGAGTGCCGCTCGAAGCCATCGCGCTTCTCAGCACCCGCAGGACCGAACCCTGGCCGGCCGGCATCGAATTGACTGATGATTTCGCGCCGTACGATCTGCTGATCGGCCGCGAACAGGGACCGCATCAACGAGAAGAACGGGGATCCTAGCATCACCCCTGTTGCCGACGGTCCAGCGACAGCTTCAGGGCCCACATGGACAGCACCAGAAAAAATGACCGGCGCGCCTCTTTTTGATCGTTACATCGGCATCGACTATTCCGGCGCGAAAACGCCCACCACCAGTCTGAAAGGGCTGCGGATCTACGTCGCGGGCCGTGACCATGATCCGGTGGAAATCCTCCCTCCACCCAGCAGACGCCGCTATTGGACACGCAAAGGCACCGCTCAATGGCTGCTTGAACGATTGAGCGAACCAATCAGAACTCTAGTCGGGATCGATCACGGCTTCTCTTTCCCTCTCCAATATTTTGAACAACACCGGTTGCCGCTCGATTGGCCGGCATTTCTTGAAGACTTCCGCCATCACTGGCCGACCGACGAAGACCACGTCTCGATTGATGATGTGCGATACGGTAGGGTCGGCACGGGGCAGGCTCGACTGGGCCATCCCCGCTGGCTGAGACTGACCGAGCGACGGGCTCGCGCGGCCAAATCCGTCTTTCGGTTCGACGTGGAAGGATCGGTCGCCAAATCCACCCACGCTGGTCTGCCGTGGCTCTTGATGCTGCGCCGTCTCCTTGGAACACAGGTCCACTTCTGGCCCTTCGACGGATGGCACCTTCCACCAGACCGTTCCGTCATCGCCGAAGTCTATCCCTCCCTGTGGAGGCGAAATGTTCCCCCGGAAGGTCGCACACCGGATCAACAGGATGCCTATGTCGTTGCTGCTTGGATGAGGAAGGGTGACCAAGCCGGTACCTTGGCCGGCTCCTTCTCCCCGACCTTGACGCCGGCAGAACGGGCACAGGCCTTGATCGAAGGCTGGATCCTTGGTGTTCGCTGAGTGACCGTGATGGAACAGATCAGAGACAGAATGAGCGCGTACAAATAACAAGGGGAGCCCAAAGGCTCCCCTTGCGATCACCACTGAAGCGGCGATCTTGACGCCTCAACTCATGTGGTCGTTGAGAACCGGCTGCGTCGCTTCCCGCTGTTCAATCGCTTCCCGCCGCCGAAACGGGGCTCCTGCGGCCTGGCCTCGTTGACAGTCAGGATGCGTCCCTCCATCTGGGAGCCATTCAGCGCAGCAATGGCCGCCTCAGCCTCCTCTCGCGTGGACATTTCTACGAAGCCAAAGCCTCGGGACTGCCCGGTGAATTTGTCCGTGATGATGCGGACAGATTCGACCGTCCCATGTACCGCGAACAATGAAGTGAGTTGTGAATCAGTCGCCGAATACGGCAACCCACCAACATACAGTTTTGAACCCATCTGGGTCCCTCCTTAAAAAAGACATTGTCCGTGACGCGAGAACCTGTACGAGGGGAAAGCAGGAACCACTGACGCGCTTCGCAAGGCGGCGAGGGTCAAACTTCCGATCGGACTCTCGGTACTAACAATATCTGGTGATGGGCCACTTTGCTGTCATCTTCCGTAAGGCCCTATTCCGAAAGACTCTATACCCTAACAGAACGGACGGCAAATAGCTACCCTGGTCATTCAGGGTGTGTTTCCTTTTCATACCATCATTAACAAGCCCCTCTGCGTGCCACCATGTTGACCAGCATTTCTCCCTTATACAGGCAAGACAGACTGCTCGTTCTTTGGAACAGCACAACCAGCGCCTCCACTCACATCACACACGCCGGAGAGACGAGTCGTTCGCAAGCGTTACTCACTGGACCACAGGAACCGTCACCACACCAGAGACCACGCCAGAGAAGAAGCCAGCACGATCTTCTTCTACCAACCCAAACAGAAAGAGGAGACAAGGAGCCTTGTCTGAGGCTTCCATGGCAGATGCGCGGCACACGGTCGATGCGAGATCCCCTTGTCGCGGCGATTGTCGCTTGGCCGTCGACTGTCCCACAAGATTGTGGGCGATTCACGCAGATGCCCCGTGGGGACCCATCATAACGGAGAGGGCTGCTTCTTTCACGAAAGCTCGGCGCTAGAGACCTCAACGGGAGCTGCATTGCGCTAATGCAGAAACCCCACGTTCACCTCGAGCCTGTCCATCACGTGTTCGACCAGCCCGAGGCGCTCCGGATTCCGGAGTAGAGCGGGGAATCATCAGGAGATGGCTGTTGTATTGTATCAGGAAACTTTTGAAACGGCCTTGCCCATGTGTCCATGGCTGCAATCGTGACGAGGGCAGCGGCACACACGGCCGATTATCTCCCGACCTGATGAGTCACGAGCTATCTCCGTAGCTAGCGGCACAATGAGGTACCCACAATTGTGCAAGAGACCGCTACTGAAGAGCTTGACGAGAGAGGTAGCGTTCAGCGACCAAGTCGAGTAAGCGATGAAATTGCTGCCCCATTATGGAAGGCCGCTCCACCGTTGCCGCGACTCTCTGTAGATTCGGAGACGTGTTCCGTCACTTGCCTGCGAGGACTCCAAGGCGGCAGAAGCACGATCTCCTTCCCACGAAAGCCAGGTGGCAATGAACAGACGCCGGTCCTCTCTTGTCATTTTCAACTTCCCCTAGATGACATGCTGGGAGTGAAGAGACCAGATTGGCGATACGTTCTGTCAGCCGATGGCGAGACTTTCACCCCAAGCCCGCGACTCAAGAACTCACTAGATTGGCCCTGGTGGAGGCGCCGGGAGTTGAACCCGGGTCCGAAGATCGTCAGTGCACTGGCTCTACATGTGTAGCCGATTGTTTGGGATTCGCCACCGCCCACGCCCACCGGCAGGCTTAGAACGGCCGCTAGCCCAGTATTGTCTCGTCCTTGGCCGCTGAGCACCGGCCTTGGACCAGCCCGCTGCATCACGCCGTTCCACCCCCGCGGGCCTCAGATAGAACGACGTCACGGCTTGATTAAGCCGCGAGTGCCAGTTCTTGATTGGCAGTTGCTTGTTTCCCGGAGGTTTTACGAGTCCCCGAGAGCTCGACATGCACCAGTGACCTCAGTATCCCCGTCGAAACCGGTCGCCCCCTTCATCATGAGCTCGAAACCGTCGCCCATCGTATCTCAAGGCCACCTGCTTGAGGGTATAGACACTCTTTGTTCTGTAATTAATAAATAACCATCCCGCATCAGTCAAGCCTACGCCAATCTAAGGGGAGCCAGGCAGACCAGCTTGATCATGCACTCCTAAACCGGCTCACCTGAGCAAACAGGATCGCCCCAAGAGGCAAAGCCAGTCCCAAGAGCAGTTGGGTGATTAAGAGATGACCCAGTTGACTATAGTCAGCTGGTACTTGGATCAATCCCGTTGCAGGGTCCCTCACCTCACGAGTCACGATGAAGATCTCGTTCAAATACTTGGTGCCGAGCTGGCTTAATGAAAGGGCCAGGTTGGTGAACGAGGCCATGACCGCAAAGAATGTTGCTTTCAGATTGGCTGGTGCCGAGTTGGCAATCCAGGTCAACATCGGAATCATCGAAATTTGGCCAAGTGGTGATTCGAGTGCTGTATCGATGATCGCGATGAATCGTGCGTCGACAATCCCGCCAGTGAGGCGTGCCGTCCATTCGTGCAACCCGTAGTACATGCTGACAATGGGGAGGCTCAAGACCGCCCCCACGATCGTCAAAAACCCGACGACGTAGGCGATTGACCGTTCGGCCATGAAGCGCCGAAAGATGAACAGGCCGGCCAACCCCAATGTGTTGCTGATCAACGAGAGCTCGGACAGAAATTGTTGATCGAACCCCAGATGATCAATCATCCACCACGTCGTGCTCGGTCCTGTACTAGGAATGGCACGAAAGACGAATATCACCACGGCCGTACCAACCAAGGTCTGCTTCTTGTCCGCCTCTAATTCCTTGACCAACTTCCCCATCAGAAACAGCACAATCCCCATGGAACCGGAAAAGACGATCTCCTCGCGATAGGGCACGCCGCTCACGCCAACCGTCACGGTAAAGAGGACGAACAAGAGGCTCCCCGCCAAGATCCACCAGTTGGGCTTGGTCGCTTCCTCCCTCTGTTCCCTCACCTCGACCATCTGCGCCGCCTGTTCGGCGGGAAAGCCTTGTCGGATCAGTTGCTCACGGTGACGCCGTCGGATCACCCCTGCGACAACCAGTCCCAGCACGGAAAGGAACGGAATGATCAAAGCCAAGAGATAGACCTGTTGATAAATCTTGACGAGCTCGGCCTGTGGCAACCCCTCCGTGCCACTGAAAATGGAAACATTGACCAGCGCCACCAGGATGCCACCGCCCACAATCGCCACACGCCCTAGCGTTTGCATGGTCGTGTGCATCGACTTACGTTCTGCCTCAGAAAACGATACCCCCCGCTCGTTCACGCGAGGAACAGCCTCTACCGTCATGGCATCCGCCACGGCATCTTGGATCACGTAGCCAAGCGGAGCGAGCAAGGTACTAATCACAAACCACACCTCTGCTGGTAGGATAGCCGTCATAGCATCCCGTTGGCCAATCAAGGCCGCCATGATGCCCAGGCTGGCCGCCAGTAGGCACGCGCCCATCCCGATCAGCCACCCTTTCCATCGCCAGAGCAAGTCAACCATGTGGCCAATCGGCATTTTGAGCGCCCAGGGAATGCCAGCCCAAAACCCGAGCGCGGCGAGGAACGAGGCGGAGAGACCGAGATAGTCCTTGACGAAAAACGTACCGACGATGCCGGTGAGACCAGAAATCCCGTAGGCCAGATAGACCATCAACGGCGGGAGATACGACAGCCGCATCTCCCGCCCCAGCGATAGGACGTTTTGGTCAACCCATTGAAGAAGGCGGTTACGCACTCGAAGGAACCTAACGAGGAGAACCGACGAGGAGCCTTTCACAGGTTATCAAGTGGAGGGGATCTCCCCTCACATCACCACCCCACCCCCCACTTGAATCGTCTGTCCCGTCAACCAGCGAGCCTGCTCGCTCACCAAAAACGCCACGACATCGGCGATGTCCTGCGGCAGCCCC
The DNA here is from genome assembly GCA_024330925.1 of Nitrospira sp. Classification (GTDB taxonomy): domain Bacteria; phylum Nitrospirota; class Nitrospiria; order Nitrospirales; family Nitrospiraceae; genus Nitrospira_D. Next base: position 9,573 of record JANDJK010000041.1, on the reverse strand, counting down.
AATCGTTTCAATGGCGAGAGTTGAATGCCAGTTTGCCGGTACACGTCAGTCATCATACCGGTTTCAGTAAAGCCGGGTGAAACGGTATTGACCGTGATGCCGCGCGGCGCCAGTTCGTGAGCCAGTCCCTTCGTGTATTGCTCCAACGCGGCCTTGCTCCCCAGATACGCCGTCGCTCCAGGAAAACTCATGCGGGTGGCGCAGGTCGAAATATTGATAATGCGTCCTCCGTCTTTCAGCGCCTGCGCTGCCTCTTGCATGGCAAAGTACGGGCCCTTGGCATGGAGCGCGATGAGCAGATCAAAATCCTCTTCCGTGGTCTCAGCCATAGGCTTTGGCATGAACTTCCCGGCATTGTTAACCAGAATGTCCAACCGGCCGAACTGCGCGACCGTCTCACGCACCAGCCGCCTCGCCTCGGAAACTCGGCTCATGTCCGCTTGGAACGCCAAGGCCTTGCCTCCCTTGGCCTGAATGCCGATCACCACCTGTTGGGCCTTTTCGGAACTGGTCGAATAGTTCACCACCACAATCGCGCCATCTTCGGCAAACCGCTCCGCAATCGCTCGTCCAATTCCGCTTGAAGCCCCGGTCACAATCGCGACTTTTCCAGTGAGAATTCCCATCAATTTGTTCCTTTCTGGACTCTGCCAACCGGCTATCCATCTACGCTGGTCCTTCCGTACCCAACAACGTTTGCTTTTCCTACACCGTCATCTCTCCTTGTGCCTGGTCGCCATGGCAGTCCACTCTGCTTGGCCTGATCGACAGCCCGCCAGAGATACCAGGCAGCAACCGTGCGGTGGGGCTTCCATCGCTCCCCGTAGCGTCGCACGCAATCTGGTGTCGGTAGGATGCGTCGTCTGTACACCAAGCGGAAGCCGTTGCGCACCCCAAAGTCGGTGACCGGCAAAATATCGGGGCGGCCCAACTGAAAAATCAAGAGCATTTCGACCGTCCAGCGGCCGATTCCCCGCACCGTCGTCAGCCGTTCGATGATGGCCTCATCATCTAAGTACGAGAGTTCCCGCTTGGCCGGCACAGTCCCACTGACAGTCTTTTCAGCTAGATCTCGCAAGGCCGCGATCTTGGATCGAGAAAATCCTGCCGCTCGGATCACGTCCTCGGATAAGGCCAGAATCTGCTCAGGGCGGGGAAATCTCTGACCTGGGCACTGCGCAATCAAGCGCCGGAGGATACTTTCCGCCGCCTGCGCATGGAGTTGTTGGTGAGCGATTGCACGGACCAATGATTCAAAGAGCGACCGACGGGGCTGAGGAATCAGCGTGCAAGGACCAATGTCGCGGATCAACCGGCCCATCACCGGATCGACACGAGCAAGGTATTCTTCGGCCGAACGGTATTCTCCCATTGCCGTCACATCAGCAACGAGGATGGTGTTCCCCATTGTCCCGAAAAGACGAACGATGACACCGGATGTCGGCGGCGGGGAGCGACTTCGCGTTCGTGAAGCGAACCAGACAGGAGGCTCGGGTCACCGGGATACCCGATGGCGATCATGGCGACCGGCTCATACTCGGATGGAATGTTCAGGTCCTTGCGCGCCCGTTCGGCATCGAAACCCGCCATCTGATGGACGATCAGGCCCAACGCCGTCGCCTGGATCGCTAGATTCTGGACCGCCATGCCGGTGTCGTGCATCGCATGGCGATTCGGTGCGCCGGTGTTCCCGAAATAAAGACTTGCCACGGACAGAACCAGGACAGGAGCGCGAAACGCCCACGCCCGATTGCCTTCCACCAGGCAAGCAAACAGACGGTTCCATTGTGTTTCATCGGCCTTATCCGCCACAATGAACCGCCACGGCTGTTCGTTGTTCGAGGACGGGGCCCAACGGGCTGCCTCGAACAGGCTCTGTAATTTTTCTGTTTCAACCGGTCGCTCGGCGAACGCGCGCGGACTCCAGCGGCGAGCCAGCAATTCATGGATCGGATAGTCCGTCGGCGCAGGTTTTTCCATCGCAGATTCTATCCTTTTTTGATCTCCTCACCCCCGGCCTCTGCCGACTCCGGAGACCATCCCCCGCCCAACGCCTTGTACAACTGCACGATCGACGCAAGATGCAATCGCTTCGTCGCGATCAGGCCCGATTCGGCTTCAAACAGGTTGCGCCGGGCAACCAACACATCAAGATAATTGGCCAGTCCTCCCTTATAACGCAACTCCGCCAATCGCAGCGAGGATTGAAGTGCTTCCACCTGTTGCTTGTAGGCTTCATGCTGAGATCGTGCCGCACTGACCGCTGCCAGAGCATCCTCCACCTCTCGAAACGCCGTTAGCACCGCCTGTTCATACTGGGCAAGGGCTTGTCGTGCCTGGGCTTCAGCCGCCTCTTGCTGAAACCCTAAGATGGGAGCGCTCAGCAATGGACCAGCAATCCCAGCCCCAGCGACACCGAACAATGCCGGATCGCTAAACAACAGCGACAATTCGGGATGGGCTACCCCCAAGAGTCCAGTCAACGTGATCTTGGGAAACCGTTCCGCCTGGGCCACGCCGATGCGGGCAGTGGCCGCCGCCAGTTGTTGCTCGGCGGCCAACAGATCGGGGCGCCGCTGCAGCAGTTCCGACGGTAAACCGGCTGGCACCTGGGGCGGAATAAGCTGATCCCGCAACCCCTTGCCCCGCGGAATCGTCGACGGCTTGCGCCCTATCAACACGCTCAGATGGTGTTCCACTTGCGCCAGTTGTCGTTCCAAATCCGCAATGCGTGCCTCAGCATTGGCGCGCTCGGCTTCGAATTGGTCGAGATCTAATCGAGAACTCACACCCTGTCTCAGACGAGCCCGCGCAATACGAACCGACTCGTCCCATGCCTCCAAGGTCCGTTTCGCGATATCAAGCTGGGCATCTAACTGAAGCAGCGTGAAGTAAGCCTCGCCCACAGCACTGACAAGTTGAATTGCCACCGCGCGGCGAGTTTCTTCTTTGGCCAGCAGGTCAGCCCGGGCCGCATCATTGGCTTTCCGGATCCGACCCCACACATCTACCTCCCACGCCAGATTGCCCAGCAGATAATAATTGAAGGGACTGGCAAACCCTGGAAACAGAAAATCCGCCTTGCGGCCAGCCGGTAGGCTCACCGTGGCTGTTGCCCCCGGCATGAAGTCCGATCGGGCAATTAGGGCCCTTGCTCGAAACTCATCGACGGCAGCAATGGCACGCTGGAGATCCCTGTTTTCCGCTAACGCCGTCCGTATGAGAGCCTGCAACTGCTCATCCTGCAACAGATCCCACCAGGCTACATTGGCCAGGGACGGCAAATCCGCCGATCCCTGAGCCAAGCGGAACCGGTCCTCTCCTTGAAGGGAGGGCCGTGAATAGATCGGCCCCAGAGAGCAGGCGGTGAGCGCCAACGAGAGCACGATGATGAAGGTCGTCCATACGGCTATCATGTCCGCTCCGCCGATGGTGACGGTGCTGATTGAGAACGCCGTCCGCTCAGCTTCTTGAGCAACACATAAAACAGCGGTACGAAGAAGATCGCTAAGAACGTGGCAGACAACATGCCGCCGAGCACGCCGGTGCCGATCGATTGGCGGCTGGCGGCGCCCGCACCCTTGGCGATCACCAAGGGGAACATGCCGAAGATGAACGCCATCGAGGTCATGATGATCGGCCGGAACCGGAGACGAGCCCCTTCGATCGCCGCTTCGATCAAGGGTCGTCCCGCTTCATATCTGGTGTTGGCAAACTCGACGATAAGGATTGCGTTCTTAGCCGACAGTCCAATCAACGTTACCAGGCCAATCTGGAAGTAGAGATCATTTTCGAATCCCCGCAGCCACACCGCCGTTAACGCGCCAAAGACAGCGAACGGCACCGCCAAAATGACCGCGAAAGGCACGACCCAGCTCTCAAACTGTGCCGCCAACACCAAAAAGACCATCAGCAACCCAATCGCAAACACCTGTCCCGACTGACCACCAGCCCGCCGTTCCTGGAACGAAATATTGCTCCAATTGATGGCGTAGCCCTGTGGAATCAACACCTCTTTGGCAACTCGCTCCAAAGCGTCGAGCGCCTGGCCAGAACTATAACCGAGAGCGGCAGTCCCTAACACGAAGGCGGTATTGTAACCATTGAAGTGGTTGACTGGATCCGGTCCACTCTGAAACTCCGTGGTCACCACCGTATCGAGCGGTACCATGGAAGTGCCGCGCTCGTGCCGAGCCCGGACATAGATCTTGGACAAATCTTGTGGCGTCGAACGATAAGCCGGATCCGCTTCCGTCTGAACATGATAGACACGACCAAATTTGACAAAGTCGTTGATGTAGAATGTTCCAAAGTAGGCTTGCAATGTATCAAAAATATCAGAGATGGGGATCCCCAACGCCTTAGCCCGTTCACGATTCACATGGGCATAGAGACGAGGAGAGGATACACGGAAATTGGTGCCGATCTGACCGATGGCCGGCTCTTGCTTGGCCCGCTCAATGAACTGCTGCACGACGACGGCGAACTCTTTGAAATCATGTCCTGCTGGATCCTGCAATTGGGCTGAAAACCCTCCCACCACACCCACGCCCCGAATCGGAGGGGGATTGAAGGCCAGAAGCAGGGCTTCGGGAATTTTGGCAAATTCTCCATAGGCCGCTCCTACTAGTGCCTTCGCATGGTACTGCGGCTCTGGCCGTTCATCCCACAAGACCAACGGCACAAACATGGTTGCCGCATTCGGTCCCCTGGTCCCAAACACGAAGTTCTGACCAGACAAGGCATCCGTCGAATGGACGGCTGGAATCGCCTGGAAGAACCGCTCAACCCGTTCCAACACCGCATCGGTGCGTTGCCGGGACGCCCCATCTGGCAACTGCGCCACCACAATGAAATAGCCCTGATCTTCTTCCGGCAAGAAACTTTGCGGAGTCCGCTGAAAGAGCCCGACACAAACCACTAGCAATCCGCCAAAGATGAGCATCACCAGCACCGGTCGCCCCACCAGCTTGCTGACCGACCAGACATATCCCTGTTGTGCTCGGCCAAATAGCCGGTCAAAGAGGCGCCACAACCGATTTCGCTCTTCCTGATAGGGTGTCAGCACCACCGCGCAGAGGGCGGGGCTCAGAGTCAAGGCCACAAATCCCGACACCGTTACCGAAATGGCGATAGTTGCAGCAAACTCTTTGTACAGCGCTCCTGTAACTCCCCCAATAAATCCAACCGGCACGAACACGGAGACCAATACCAGCACAATGGAGATAATCGGCGTGGTCACTTCGGTCATAGCCCGTTTGGCTGCCTCTTTGGGCAAGAGCCGATCGTCCCGTATGTGGCGCTCGACGTTCTCAACAACCACAATCGCATCATCGACGACGATTCCAATCGCCAAGACCATGCCGAACAGCGTGATGGTATTGATGGAAAAGCCCAGCACCGCTAATCCAATGAACGTCCCGATCAGCGACACCGGTACGGCAAGAAGGGGGATGATCGTGGCACGCCAGGTTTGAAGGAACAGGTACACGACCAAGATTACGAGCACCATGGCTTCGCCCAGCGTCTTCACGACCTCCTGGATAGAAATTTCAATAAACCGAGTGGTATCGTAAGGAATATCGTAAGACATGCCGGGAGGGAACTGTTTGGCCAGTTCATCCATCTGCTCGCGCGTACGACGCACCGTATCGAGCGCGTTTGCCCCCGGCGCCAAGAACGTCAGGATGAACGTCGTGGGCTTGCTGTTCCAACGGCCCGCCAGTGAGTAGGATTGTGCGCCCAACTCGACCCGCGCCACGTCCTTGAGCCGGACGAGTGAGCCGTCCGGCAACGCCCGAACGATCAGTTCTTCAAATTCTTTGACGTCCGAAAGCCGCCCTTTGGTAATAATGGGGATCGTCAGTTCCGTTCCGGGCAGAGCCGGTTCACGGCCGATCGTGCCGGCCGGATAGTCCCGATTCTGTTCGCGGATGATGCTGATGATGTCAGACGGCATCAGGTTAAGCCGAGCCATGAGGATCGGATTCAGGATGATCCGCATGCTGTACTGCTGCTGCCCAAAAACGAGGGCATCGCCTACACCTTTAATCCGCTTGAGCTCATCAACCAGCCGCAACGTCGCGTAGTTCGACAGGAACACCGCATCATGCCGTGGATCGGTGGACTTGAGAGCAATAACGATGACTAAATCGGGTGACAGTTTTTTGACCGAGATGCCCTGCCGGACCACTTCGGGCGGAAGCTGCGGCTCGGCCAGCTTCTGCCGATTTTGCGTCTGCACCTGTGCCATATCGGGATCCGTCCCGATCTCGAACGTGAGCTTAATCGAGACATGTCCGTCGTTGCTGCTGGTTGATTCGAAATACAACAGATTGTCAATGCCAGGCAGCATGACTTCGATCGGGCGCGCCACTGCCTCAGCCGCAACTTCGGCGCTCGCGCCGGGATAATCGGCATCAATCTGTACGACCGGCGGAGTAATTTCCGGAAACTGCGCAATCGGTAAAAACCGCATCGCCAGAAGTCCCATCACCACGATCACGATGGAGACCACCGAGGCCGTAATTGGTCGATCAATGAAGGTGTGGGACATCACGGTTTAATTCTGCGAGGGAGCTGCGGCAGGAGCTGGTGCCTCACCAGATGAACCAAAGGGCACGGCCTTGACCAAGACGCCGGGCGCAATCTTCATTTGCCCATTTACTACCACCCGGTCTCCAACTTGGAGCCCTTCTTCGATCAGCCATTGTGTCCCTTTCCAATCAGACACGACTACGGGGCGCATCTCGATTTTTTCTTCGTTGTTCACCACGAAGACGAATTGGCCTGCCGGGCTGTGCAACACCGCCCGCTGCGGAATGAGAATGGCTTCGCTCTTGACGTCGCCCTTGATACGAACCTTGACGAACTGCCCCGGCAACAAGGTTCGGTTGGGATTGGGGAACGTCATCCGGACCTCACGGGCCCCTGTCTCCGTCCGCAGGCCAGGCTCCAACAGATCCAGCACCCCCTCTTGGGGATAGACGGTGTCGTCCATCAACGTGAGCACGCCCCGCAATTTGTAGACACCGGGGTGTTGAATGCGCTTGGCTTCGATATCGCGTTTTCGTTTCAGGATGAAGGTCTCCGGCACGCTGACGACGACGTACATGGGATCGACCTGATGAATAACGGTCAACAGATCGGTTTGCGCCGACACTAAGCGCCCTTCGTAAAAGCGACTCCGTTCAATGAGGCCATTAATGGGCGCCGTGATCAACGTATTGTCCAGATCGAACTGCGCCTTGACGAGCTCAGCTTGTGCGGCTTCAAGCTGCGCCCTTGCGGCAAGTTCCTGCGCCACCGCGTCATCGACATCTTTTTGGCTCACAGCCTGCTCTGCCAGCAATGGCTTCAGGCGAGCCACATCCTGGGTCGCTTGGATGAGACGTGCTTCCGCCTGCGCGATCTTGGCCTTGGCGGCCGCCACTGCTGCTTGGAATGGTACCGGATCAATCTGGTACAGATGGTCACCCTTCTTCACATCACGGCCTTCCCCATAGAGCACCGCTTTCAAAATGCCGGTCACTTGCGAGCGGATCTCAACCGGCCGTGAGGCCTCTGCCTGCCCAATGAATTCCGGCTCATCGGGAACTGGTTGCGTTACCACCGTAATGACTTCTACCTGCGGAATACGCTGTGCGGGCATTGAGCCGGCCTCTGGCTTACAGCCAGCTGTCAGCATGAGTGCACCCCCGATGGCAACTGTGATCAAGGCAGCTCGCATCTTCCTGGTACCACGCCATGTCCCATGGACCATACAGAGGCCATAGGAAGAACGATCATCAGGCCGTGCGCCCCACAACGGCGCCGGCATCTTCATCAGATGCCGGCGGATGCTAGCCGAGGACGAGACATTGATTCCGTTTCCCGTCATCCTTCAAACCGATAGCCAGCTCTTTCGAGGGCCCGACGTATCGTGGTGCGAACAGCCTCTGTATCAGAATACGGCATTACCGAAACCAAGGGAGCAGCCTTGAGCCGTGCGACCAACTGTTCGCTCTCTGGCCCAACTAGCTCGTCACCCGCAGCATAAAGCCCATTAGCTCCCTCTTCGAGCTCATTATGAGCCTCAAGAATTGTCTGCAGCATGGCAACAATGGCAGGCCGCGGGGGAGACATCAACAAGGAAGCAAGGGCCCCGTGATCAAGCCGGAGCTTGGCTGCCAGAGGCCATGCATTCCCACCTTGCCTTTGCTGAATGGCTGGCAAGAGAATCTTTTCTTCCATCCCAATATGCCGCAGAAGCCCAGCTCGAAAGTGGGTGTAGGACTCATGATCCACCTGATCCGGATTGGCCACTGCAGCCCGAAAGAGCACCCCCAGTCTCTGATGGTCACTCACCAGGAACTTTGCAATGGCTCCTCTTGACTGCAGACGCTGCCCCATGGTTCTCCTGTGTCTTTCTCACCTACCACTTCAGAGAAGCCCGGTGTTTCAACACTGATTTTGCTTGCCAGTGATCTCCTCCACAATGCCTCGCGTCATACAGCCGGACGCGCGAATCGTCGCACCCTCACTCCACAACCGCCTCAGTAGCGTTTTTCCCGCATCATCGATAAAAGTAACATCCGATAGGTCAATCACAGCCGTCCGCTGTTGACTCTTGCTCAACTGACGCCAGCAGATATCTAGTTCATTGACCCACGGTCCTGTGAGACGTCCCTCAACAAGGAGCGAGATTGTTTCTTCCCCAACACAATAACGTCCGGTAATTTTCAACATACTATCATACAGTTTTTAGGAATACCCTCATCAGAGCATGCTCGCCCACCCGGCTAAAAAGGCGCCACAGCTCTAACCTGCCTGCCACCGTTCCTTCGCCACCATCAAAAGCGACAGGCATTCCACACCGTCTTCCCTCTAGCCACTGCAAAGAAGCACACGACATTTCTAACAGTTGGATCCTCTGACCGATGGGCAAGCAATGATGAACACGAGCGAAGGACCTTACTGCCTGCCGAAATAACAGCACCCTGCCGATCCTTCAGCACCGAAACCGTTCCTGCAACGGCAATACCCGGCATCGAAGGAGAGGTACCTCCGGGCGATTGAACAGACAGGGGACAAAGAACGGCCTCTGCTAAGAAGGCCGTGAGATGCCAAGCTTCTTCATCTTGGATTGAAGGGTGGTCCGCTTCATCCCCAATCGCGCGGCGGCCCCGGCAGGCCCGCCGATCACCCAATCAACCGCCTCAAGAGCACGCCGGATGTGGTCTCGCTCGACATCCTTCAAGCTCGCGGAGGGCCGGATGCTCTCCGGCCCGGTCATCGTCAATTCCACGAGCGGCACAGAGAGGTCCGGCCCCTGGGAGAGAATGACGGCTCGTTCGATCACATTCTCCAACTCCCGGATGTTGCCAGGCCAACTGTAGGCCGACAGAGCGGCCATTGTTTCCGCCGGGATCGTTTCGATCCGTTTGTCCATCCGACGGGCCAATTTCTGGGCAAAATAGCGGACGAGCAAGGGAATGTCTTCCCGGCGATCGCGCAGGGGAGGAAGCGTCACCGGAAAGACGTTGAGACGGTAGTAGAGGTCGCTACGGAACTGTTTCTCGGCGACCATGGCCT
>JANDJK010000040.1 GCA_024330925.1 Nitrospira sp. | reverse complement strand
GTCTACGACTCGGGCGCGATAGCAGTCGATCCGCGCGGGGGCATCATGCTGGAGGGAATAGAAGGTCGCCCCCTTTCCGAACACGTCGCATGCCTTGTCGTACGTGTGCCGCCGGATCGCCTCGAAGAGAGGGTGGCCGGGGGTGACCCACTCCAGGTTGTGCCTCTCCGCCGTCTCCCGGTCCGTCGAACAGCGGGGGTAACGATTAGCCAGAGCCGGCAGCTTCCAATCGGCGGCGCGTTCGTACTCGCGTAGGCGCGGCGGCGTTCGTCCCGGCTCGAAGGTGTGAGGGAGGTGTGCGACGGGCTTGACTTCAAGTCCAGCATCGGGGGCGGCTTCGCGGATGAACCGCGCGACCGTCTCCGGGACCACGCGCCGCTCCTGGGCCCGCGCCCGGCGCTCGATGAGCATTTCCAGGTTGAGCTGCTTCGAGGCCAACCCCTCAAGGGCGTTCTGGCAGATGCGGCGGAACTCCCGCTCGTCCACGTTCCTGAGCAGCCGTTCCTCGAGGTCGGCATCGCCGAGACGCCCGGCATAGTAGTCCCGCAGCACCCGCTCCACATGGGCCGCCGGGAGGACTTCCCCGACCACGTTGAAGACGGCGTCGTCGTCGAGGGCGTCGCGGATCTCTTGGAGCTTTTCCAGCAGCCGCTGGAGCACCCGCCCCTCGATGGTGTTCGTGGCCACGAAGTTGAAGATCAGGCAGTCCTTGCGCTGGCCGTAGCGGTGGATGCGGCCCATGCGCTGCTCGAGGCGGTTTGGGTTCCACGGGATGTCGTAGTTGAAGAGAATGTGGCAGACCTGGAGGTTGATCCCTTCGCCGGCCGCCTCGGTGGCGACCAAGATTTGGATCGCGCCCTCTCGGAACTGTTGTTCCGCATAGAGGCGCGTTCCCGGCTCGTCACGGGAACCTGGTTTCATGCCGCCGTGGATACACCCGACGCGGAAGCCCCACGACTTGAGGCGCTCCGCCAGATAGTCCAGCGTGTCCTTGAATTCGGTGAAGAGGAGCAGCCGTTTCTCCGGGTGGTCGAAAAAGCCTTCCTGCTGGAGCAGCTCTTTGAGCTTCGAGAGCTTGGCCTCCGCGCCGGAGTCCTCGACCGTCTGAGCCTGGGAAGCCAGCGCCTTCAGTTCCTGAATCTCTTCTTTGACCTCGTTGGCGTTGCCCGCAAGCGTGAGGGCTTCCAGCGTCTCTTCAAGACGCTCGCGCTCGCTCTCCTCCATCTCTTCCAACTCGTCCGGGTCGGGAAGGTCCGGAGGAGCCAGTCGCGCGACGTCCTGGGCATGCTTCAAGCCCTCCTCCAGACGCCTCGCCCGGTTCTCGAGCGAGCGCCGCATCGCGTAGGTGCTCGAGGCCAGCCGGCGCTGGTAGAGGGACATCAAGAAGCCGACGGCGCGGGCGCGCGGGTCGTCACCGTGGGCGGCGGCCTTCGTACTTTGCTGCTTCACGAAGCGGGTGATGGCGCGATAGAGGGCAAACTCTGGTCCGTCGATCTGGAATTCCACGGTGTGCGGAATGCGCTTGGTGAAGATCTGCTTGGCGACCCAGGTGCCATCGGGCTGGCGTGCCGGAAAGTAAACCATCGCTTCCTTGGTGCGGCGCAGGTAGAAAGGCGCACGGCGGCGGTCCATGGCCTCGCGGATGGACCGGACGTCGGCGTAGGCGTCGGCGTCGAGGAGCTGAAGGAAGAGCCGGAAATTTTCCGGATCGCCCTTGTGTGGCGTGGCCGTCAGCAGCAGCAGGTGGTCCGACGTGTCCCGCAGAAGCTCACCCAGTTTGTAGCGCAGGCTTTTGTGGGTTTCGTCGGCGGCTGACATGCGGTGCGCTTCGTCCACGATCACGAGGTCCCAGTGGACCTGGCGGAGGCCGGGCAGGATCTCCTGCCGCTTGGCGAGATCGAGCGAGGTAATGGCGCGTTTCTGCTCCAGCCACTGGTTCATGCCGAACTGCTCCCGGATGTCGCCGCCCTTCAAGACGAGGAACTTCTCGTCGAACTTCTCCTTGAGTTCGCGCTGCCATTGGAACGAGAGGTTGGCGGGGCAGACGATCAGGATGCGCTCGGCGAGGCCCCGGAGTTTAAGTTCGCGGATGAGCAGCCCGGCCATGATCGTCTTGCCCGCTCCGGCATCGTCCGCCAGCAGGAACCGAACCCGGGGGAGCTTGAGGAGGTAGTCGTAAACGGCCTCGAGCTGGTGCGGCAGTGGGTCCACACGAGAAATCGACAGACCGAAGTAGGGGTCGAACTCGTAGGCGATGCCGAGGGAATAGGCCTGCAAGCCAAGGCGAAGGAGGCGGCCGTCGCCGTCATAGGTGTGCTGTGCGTCCAGGATGGTGAGGCTCTCGAGGTCGCGCTGTGTGAGCGTGACCTTGCGGAACCGCTCCGATTGCGTGCCAACGAGGCCGACTACCCAGGTATCGGGGCCGTGATCGCGCACGGTCTCCACCCGCATCGGCTCGCTGAAGAGCGGGCCGCTGAGCATCTGGCCTTCGTGGAGGGGCTTCTCGCTCATTTCGGCGATGTCTTCCGTGGACCCTTCGCGCCTGCCTGCCGCGACGCGCGCGGGACGTGTGGGGTGATGTGGTAGCCGACCTGATGTGCTGTGTCAATCTTTATATCGGGGGTGCCGCCGGAGAATGATCTGGTCAATCGTTTGACCGAGCCGAGTCTGCTTGTCTGAAGCGGCATGGCCGTGCGCCTGCGATCTGCCGCCATCGTGTCGTCCTCCTTCTTGAGCACAAGGTCCGCATCGTTGCCGGGGATTGTACCGAATGGAGGTTGGCTCTCGTTGACTGTGGAGCACAACGGCCACGCCTGGCTTCCGAGGTGGCGCCATGGCGGTTGGACGGTGACGGCGGCGGTGTCCGTGTGAGAGAGGCTGGGAGGTGAGAAATGCTGGGAGGATTACAGAGGATCCCAAGAGAGGGAGAACGGGTTGTTCGCCTTGGTCCATGCGTGCCTGATCGGTGCGCAGAAGCATGTGTCAGAGACATCGGACTCCGCGATTCATTGACGCTTCCCGCAACGGTTGTGTATAAGAAAGTCGCGTGCGAACGGTTGCGGGTGCCATCTCTTGCAGGTGTGCGAGATCGAAGGGGGCAGAATAGAAGACGCCACGAAGGTTTCTGGGTGGAGACCTCCGGCTGTTCAGGGAGGCGTCTCACGACGTGGTCTCACCTGATTACAGAGGGCGATAGAAAAAAGAGTCTGGAAGTTCGAGAAACGAGTATGACACCATGAGGCGTCGGTGAAGCGGCGAAGCGAGCGATTCTGTCTGGCGGTTGTGATGGCCGCCTGGTGCAGCCTGGTCGGGACGCTGTCGGTTCTGGCTACACCCGCCGAGCCGGACGTGCGGGTCAGAGGGCGGGCGGATGCGCCGGTCACGCTGATTGAATATTCAGACTTTACCTGCGGGTACTGCGTCAAGTTCTTCAAGGAGACCTGGCCGCTCCTTCGAGCCCGCTATGTCGAGACGGGCAAGGTGCGGTTTCTCTATCGAGACTTTCCGCGCGCCGATCAAGGGCCAGGGGTCGATGCGGCAATGGCGGCTCGCTGTGCCGGTGCGCAAGGCAAATATTGGGCGATGCACGATCGCTTGTTTGGGGAAGGCGGGCGGCTTGTCGCGACTGTGTATGCCCGCCATGCAGCGGAGATAGGACTGGATACCGCCGCCTTTACGCAGTGCGTCAAAGACGGACGCTATGCCCGGGCGATTTTCGAAGATCGGCAAGAAGCTAACAACTGGGGATTCCGAGGGACTCCAGGATTCATTCTGTATCGGACGCACAGCCAGCCAAGCGAAAAGGAACCGGCGATTGCCATTCCAGGGGCGTTCCCTTTTGAGATGTTTGCAGAGGAGATTGAGCGCTTGCTTGTCACTCCAGGGCGGTAGTGAACTGGCCAGGGCACCGGTCTCAGCGCAAGGAGTGTCTGCATGACCGCGATGAAGAGGAGCTTCGAGAGTCAGATGTATTTCTGTGTGTAACCCACTAGGATTTCTATGGCATCACCACAGTCATTCTGGCCTATGTCCCATCGGGACGAAGATTTTTGGGTGTGTATGTCCTGTCTGGGGGAGGTGTTTTATCGGAAGATCCCCATGCCGGATTGCCCGTCATGTCATGGGGTCTCGACCTATGAAGGCTTTTCCCTTGAGGCTATTCGGGATTGGGGAACAGAGGAATTGATTGCGAAGGCTGTCGCGGCGCAAGAGGAGGCGCAGGCTACGGCTTCCTCTGTCGAGACCTCCTCGCCGGTTGAAGCGTCGGATTGACCTCGCCGGTTGAAGCAGCGGATTGCACAGACGAGGTTGGATTCAACGAGTCTCTTGTGCAGGACATTCGGCGATTGCTTATTCACGGCCAATGGAAGTCAACTGAGCGAACGGCTCCCGTGGTGAATCCCTTTACCGGGGAGACGATCGCCATGGTGGCTCAAGCGTCGGAAAGCGATCTTGAACAGGCGGTCGCCTCCTCGGTTGAGGCAGCGCCAGTCATGGCCAATCTACCTAGCCATGCGCGGTATTCTATTCTCCAGCAGATAGCTGCCCTGCTTTCTCAACGGTATGACGAGCTGGCATCTTTGATCACTGCTGAGGCGGGAAAGCCAATTGCGGATGCCAGGCGTGAAGTTGGTCGAGCAATCCAGACCTTCACGGTTGCTGCCGAGGAGGCCAAACGTATCGGCGGTGAGGTGATTCCCCTGGATTGGACGCCGGGTACGGAGTCCTACGTCGGCATCCTCCGGCGGTTTCCTCTCGGACCAGTTCTCGGCATCACCCCCTTTAATTTTCCGCTCAACTTGGTGGCCCACAAGGTGGCGCCGGCGCTTGCCGCCGGTAATCCGATTCTTATCAAACCAGCTCCGCAAACGCCGTTGACCGCCTTGCGGTTAGGCGAATTGGCACTGGAAGCAGGGGTTCCACCAGGAGGTCTCAATGTTGTGCCCTGCGACAATGTGCTCGCGGAGCGGTTGGTGGTCGATCCGCGATTTAAGCTGTTGAGTTTTACGGGCAGCGCTGCCGTGGGTTGGATGCTCAAGGCGAAGTGCGGCAAGAAAAAGGTGGTCTTGGAATTGGGAGGCAACGCGGGGGTCATTGTTGAACCTGATGCTGATCTGGACCTGGCGGCCAAACGGTGTGCCGCTGGGGGGTTCGGCTACGCGGGGCAGACTTGTATCTCCGTTCAACGGGTGTTTGTGCACCAGTCGGTGGCGGATCAGTTTACAACCAAGTTGCTCATGCACGTTGGGCGGTTGAAGGCCGGGGATCCCACGGATGAGACGACCACCATCGGGCCATTAATCGATCGCGCTGCTGCCCATCGAGTGGAAAGCTGGATCAATGAAGCTGTGGCAGCAGGGGCACGGGTATTACTGGGCGGTAGGCGGACGGGGTCCGTGGTTGAGGCGACTGTCCTCTCGAACGTGAAGCCGGATATGAAGGTGTCGTGTCAGGAGGTGTTCGGTCCGGTCGTGACGGTGACGCCGTACGACCGATTTAGTGACGCGATCACCCTGCTCAATCAATCTGATTACGGATTGCAAGCTGGCGTGTTTACGAAGGACATCAACAAAATCTTTTATGCGTTCCGTCATCTGGACGTCGGCGCTGTGCTTGCCAATGAGATTCCGACGTTTCGTTCGGATCATATGCCCTATGGAGGGGTGAAGGACTCTGGCCTGGGCCGTGAGGGGGTGCGGGCGGCGATCGAGGAAATGACGGAACAGAAATTGTTGATCGTGAATGCTCGAGATCCAGACGCGTCGGTCTAAAAATTGTAAAAAATAGATTATTTGTGATATTGCGAAGCGCGATTATTCTTGATACAAGAACACGCTCTGTGTAGGAACTTGGTCCGCTCCCGCTGTGGGGGAGTCGGATATCTGCGAAAAGCCTCACCGACAGCTCGAACGTCCGGGCGGCTCAATCATTATCACTCAATTTAATCGAGAGGGGTGACGATGGTACCAACACATATGTTTCTGACCAGAGGTGTGGGGGTTCACAAGGAAAAGTTGGCCTCGTTCGAGGAGGCGTTGCGTAGTGCCGGAGTGGCTTACTGTAATCTTGTCAGTGTGTCTTCCATCCTGCCTCCGAACTGCAAGATCATCTCGCGCAAGCGAGGCGAAAAACTGCTGAGTCCAGGTGAGATCACGTTCTGTGTGATGGCACGGTCCGAAACCAATGAACGCAACCGCCTGATTTCCGCATCGGTCGGTCTTGCCAAACCAACGGACCGTAACAGCTATGGTTATTTGTCCGAGCATCATGCGTACGGTGAGACGGATGAAGAGGCCGGTGAGTACACGGAGGATCTTGCAGCACAGATGTTGGCCACCACGCTGGGTCTTGAATTCGATCCCAATGTGGCCTGGAAGGAACGAGAGCAGGTGTTTAAGATGGGGGGCAAGATTGTCAAGACCTCTAACATCACCCAATCGGCGATCGGCAAGGCCGGCAAGTGGACGACGGTCATCGCGCTGGCGGTCTTCATTCCTGGTGAAAATGTAGCCAAGCGGTATCGCCGGTAAGTGACTGATCTGCTTCGAGTTCACTGATCCGCAGGATAACAGACTTATCGTGATCACCACGAGGCCGATGCCATGGCATTACCCGTAGGATGGGAAGGGCCTGAATCCAATTTTCTTGGGCTTGAGGAGCCCTGGTGCCATCCGGACTATGCCGGGGTCTATGTCTTGCCCATTCCCTATGAACATACCTCCAGTTATGTGCGTGGTTCTGATCGAGGGCCTTCCGCTATTCTGGAGGCTTCCCGCCAGGTTGAGCTGTACGACGAACAACTGCGGTGTGAGCCGTTTCGCGAGTGGGGGGGCATTGCAACCGCCTCGGTGCTTGATCTTGGAACCCAGGTGGACCGAGCTGCCGTTGATGCCATTGAGCAGTTTGTGCGTCCGTATGTTGACCGGGGGCGGTTTCTGGTCACACTGACGGGCGAACATACCGGTGCGCTCGGGGCGATTCGGGCCCATGCCCGACGGTATCCCAATCTGTGCGTCGTGCAGATTGATGCCCATGGCGACCTGCGGGAGGCCTATCAAGGTAATCCCTATAGCCACGCCAGTGTTATGGCGCGAGTGGTAGAAGATGGCCATCGGTTGGTCCAAGTTGGCATTCGATCGATTTGCCAGGAAGAGCAACGTCGCTTGGATGAGACGGATCGAATCACAACATTTTTTGCGGCAACCATCTTAGACCCCTCTGGTCCCTACGAGGGGAAGGCCGCTCGATGGATTCCCGCTGTCGTGGCCGCCTGCTCAAGCCCTGTGTATCTCACCTTTGATTGCGATGGGCTGGATCCCTCGTTGGTTCCAGCGTTAGGAACGCCGGAGCCAGGCGGTTTGGGGTGGTATGAGACTCTGAACCTCGTCGCCGCTCTCGCTGCTGGTCCTGGTATTGTGGGAATGGACGTGAGCGAAATGACTCCCATCCAAGGACTGGTTGCCCCGCAGTTTTGTATTGCTCGACTAATCTACCGCATGCTTGGCCGCATCAAGGCGGCAAAGCTTGTTGGCAGAAGCTCTCCTCCTTCGTAAAGAACTCGCGCGATGCTTATAGGGAGTCCTGTAATGGTCTCCATTCGTATCAACAAGTTTTTTACTGAACAGGGCATCTGTTCCCGGCGTGAGGCGGATCGGCTGATTGAATCAGGCGCCGTCACGATCAATGGGCGTGTGGCCAAGCTGGGTGAGCGGGTGAGTCGGTCGGATGTCATCGCCCGTGATGGGCAGGTGATTCCATGGGGGAAGGCTGCGGTGTATATCAAGTATCACAAGCCGGTCGGAGTGGTGACCACGAGCGAGCCCCATGTGCCACGGAACATCATTGCGGAACTCAGCTATCCGGAGCGGATCTTTCCCATTGGACGGCTCGATAAGGATTCGTCCGGCTTGATCTTGCTGACGAATGACGGTGACATTGTCAATCAAATCCTGCGCACTGAATTCGGTCATGAGCGGGAATATGTTGTCGAAGTGGACCGCCCAGTTAATCGGCAGTTTCTCGCGCAAATGGCTGGAGGCGTGGAGATTCTTGGTCGGATGACGAAACCCTGCACGGTCTTGCCAATGGGGCACCGGCGGTTTCGGATCATTCTCACGGAAGGGCGCAATCGCCAAATCAGACGGATGTGTTCGGCGTTGGGCTATCGGGTGAAAAGCCTGCATCGGGTGCGCATTATGCATATTACCATTGACGGGCTTGCCGTCGGAGAGTGGCGGGAATTGACAAGGCTAGAGCGGGAGCGTCTCTTACAGGCTGTGGGGAGATGAGGATAAGGCCCTGCTTCATGTGAGAGACGCATCGGCTTGTCTTCCCCTCGCTGCCGGTTCTTTTCAAGGTGTTAGGTCGCGTCGCGTCGGGTGGTGGCAAGTTCTCGCCGGGCGGCCTGCACGATAGCTAAGACCGCCGGATGCTTCAGGCGTCGCTCTACCGTGATGGCGTAAAAATGCTGAGTCAGGCCATCCAAATGACCGATGATGGCAACCCGATACTGACGACAGATTTCGTTCTCCATGGCGGAAATGCCGGGGAAGATGCCGAAGCCCTCTTGCCCGAATGCTTTGAGGGTTGCGCTGTCATCGAATTCTCCCACGATAGTTGGCTGAAGTTGGTGATGGACCAACCATTGGTCGATTGAGCGGCGAAGAACTGCGTCGGTGGTGGGAAGAAGCATCGGGGCACCGTGGAGCGAGTAAGGAAAACCCCGCCGATAGCGAGCTGCCAATCGGGAAGCGGCAAAGAGTGTGACGCCTGATTCCCCGATGGGGTGGCTGTATGCATGGGCTTTAAAGTTCGGCGGTGCAGGGGTGTCGGAAATGACGAGGTCATATCGATGCATGGTGAGATCAGCGAGCAAACGGTGTAGTCGATCTTCCTGACAAATGAGGCGCAGAGGTTGATCCAAGTGCAGTCCTGCCCGCAGGAGGTGGTTGGCCAACGGCTTTGGGATCACCTGCGAGATTCCAACAACCAGCCGGGTCTGTTGGCCGTTTGCTCGCCCCTTGATGGTATTCAATAGTTCTTGCCCCATGGCAAAAATGGCTTCTGCATAACCAAAAACCACGTGTCCCATCTCGGTTAACGCAAGGCGGCGTCCGGACCGGACGAACAGTTTTTCTCCCAATGCCTGTTCTAACTGACGAAGTTGTCCGCTGATCGTCGGCTGAGCGAGGCGAAGCTCTTCGCAAGCTTTGGCGACCGTGCCATGCTTGGCTACCGCCCAAAAATAGAGCAAGTGGTGATAATTAAGCCATTCCATCGGATGATCGCTCGGACCATTCTTGTGATGGCGGGAAAAGCATGGGCTAAAAACTGACAATCACTATACATCGTCTTTCACGAAGATTCCAATCCGTTTTATCTATTTTTCATAAAAGGCCTGTGATTGCTACTCTCCGCCCGCGTCGCACACGCGCCCAACATCATTACTGACATAAAGAGCGAAAGGAGCATCCTCGTGGTTGCCCTGTTGCTGGTCGTGCTCATCTCATCCCCGATGATTGCGCGAGCAGAAGGACTGAGCGATCCGAGGACTGGGCAGTATCAGCAGCCCCGAACCGCTCCGCTTACCATCGAAGAAGTTCTTGCCAGAATTGAGCTGACACATCCCCTCCTGCAGGCCACAGGAGTTGAACGCATGAAGGCACGAGCGAAGATTCTGAAGGCGCTCGGAGCCTGGGAACCTACTCTGAAGAATATTACAGAGATTGAACGGTACGAAACGTGGAATCTCACTACTTCTCCCTTTTTGCCGAACATTCAAACTGGGGGATTCAACGATACCAAGCTTGAGGTAGGCCATCCATGGGGATTCCGAATCCACGGTGGAATTCGAAACGGCGTGGGTGACCGCATCAATCAGAGCGTCGTGGCAATTATCCCCGATCTCCAATTGTTCTATCCTCAGCAGCAACTTATCCTCGGCGGATCGTTCCAACTCTTGCGCGGATTAATCATCAATGAGGAAAACGCCGAATTTCAGCAGGCTGAACTGGCGGGACCATTGGCCGAGGTCCATATTGCCCAGAAGCGACAGGATCTCTATCTGGCAGGGGCCATTCAGTATTGGGACTGGCAGGT
Source organism: Nitrospira sp. (assembly GCA_024330925.1). Classification (GTDB taxonomy): domain Bacteria; phylum Nitrospirota; class Nitrospiria; order Nitrospirales; family Nitrospiraceae; genus Nitrospira_D. The sequence goes on along the minus strand of JANDJK010000040.1, from coordinate 9,865 downwards.
AGCGGTCAAGCAGGCGGAGGTGCAGCGGGAGGCGTTACGGGTCGCAGAGGATCGCTATGCGCAGATAGAAGGGCAGGCGAAGGCGGGCAAGGTGTCGCCGCTCGATGTGGTCGAGATGGGGCAAGAGGTGCAGCGTCGAAAACAGGCGGCGATTGCGGCGCAACGGAAGGTGGAGTTGGAGCAATACAAGTTGTCGCTATTTTTGTGGGAAAACGGTGAGCCAGTGACGCCGCGGCCGGAGTGGGCGCCGGAGTTTCAAGGCGAAACCCCGTTGCCGACCGAAGAAGAGATCGCTGCCTACAAGGCGCAAGCGAAGGAAGATCGGCCGGAAGTCCGGGCCCTGTACATTGAAGCCAAGATGAACAATATCGACCTTAAGCTGGCCAAGAACTACCTGCTCCCTCAGTTCGATTTTGAGGGGGGACGAACGGATGCGCCTGCGGACTGGATCGTAGGCGTGGGATATCGCTATGCGACACAGTTTGCCATGCCACTCTTCCAGCGGGAGGGCCGAGGGAAGGTTCTGTATGCGGAGGCGGAGCAACAACGGTTGGTTCTGAGTCAGGTGTATACGGAGCAGCAAGTTAGTATCGATGTAGACAATTGGCTCTCGGCGATTGTCCGGGCGAGGGACCGGGTCCGAGCAGCGAGGGAAGCGTACCGTTTGGCCAAGGAACTGGAAGCTGGTGAGCGCAAGCGATTTGAGATGGGAATCTCAAGCATTTTGTTTGTGAACCTACGTGAGCAAAATGCGGTCGAAGCGGCGTTTGAGCTCTATCAAGCGCAGTACGATTATGATCTGGCACGGGGTGGCCTTCTTTTGGCGAGAGGGGCCTTGTCGAAGCCGGTGGGGGATGCGGTGTTGGCGAAATATGGAGATCCTTTGACAGCGGCAGGAAAGAACGGTCGTACCCAACAGGGGCGCGATTAATTCGACAATACCAATTAAAAGGAGCATCTGTTCGTGATCACTTTGTTGCTGACGTTGTTAGCGTGGTTCCCAGTGACGGCTCTGGCAGAGGTTCACGCGATGGGAGAGGCGCCGAGTGGAGCGGGGAAGCGGACCGCTCCCTTGACCATTGAAGAAGTGCTGGCCAGGATTGAGTTGACCCATCCGTTGCTTCGAGCAAGTGGATTGGAACGAGCGCAGGCCAGGGCGAAAGTCCTCAAAGCGTTGGGGGCCTGGGAACCAAGGCTGAGGAATGAGGTCGAGGTTGACCGGTATCAAACATGGAATCTGACGAACATTCAGGGTGTACCGAATACCTTGACGACAGGCTACAGCGATACGATGCTGAAGGTGGGGCATCCGTATGGATTTGAAGTTCTCGGTGGTCTTCGCCATGGCTTTGGGGATCGTGCCAGTATTGCGAGCTCGGGTGCTATTCTTCGTTCGCCGGTAGGAGGGCCTGTAGGCTTCCCTGAGGACCTCGAGCTCTTTTATCCCCACCAAATGGCCATTTTTGGCGGGCGATTCAATCTCCTGCGTGGATTCATGATGAACGACGAGTTCGCCGAATTTCAGCAGGCCGAGCTCGCGGGGCCGCTGGCCGAGGTGAAAGTGGCTCAGACGCGGCAGGATCTCTTTTTGGCTGGTGCTATCCAGTATTGGGATTGGCAGTTGGCGGTCAAACAGGCCGATGTTCAGAAGCAGGCCTTGCGGGTCGCGGAGGATCGTTTGGTGTTCATTGAGAAGCAGGCACAGGCTGGACTGGTGTCGCCACTTGATGTTGTAGAGGCTGGTCAAGAGGTTCAGCGACGACGAGAAGCCGCCATTGCTGCCCAGCGGAAGGTGGAGTATGAGCAGTATAAACTGTCCCTTTTTCTGTGGGACAGGGGTGAGCCGATTACGCCTCTTCCGGAATGGGCGCCGGAGTTTGGGGGGGAAACACCCTTGCCGACCGAAGATGAAATTGTCGAGGCAAAGATTTCCGCCAAAGAGGAGAGGCCGGAAGTGCGAAAACTGGCCATTGAGGTTCAAATGAATAATATCGATCTCAAATTGGCCAAGAATAAGCTGCTTCCCAAACTCACGCTCGAGGGGGAACGATCAGTGGGTGGCATCTATTGGATTGGCGGGTTTGGCTACCGCGTCGGGACTCTTCTCAGCATGCCGCTTTTCAATCGAGAAGCTCGCGGAAAGGTGGCTCATGCAGAGGCCGAGCAAGAACGGCTGGTGTATGAACTATGGAACGTTGAACAGAAGGTCGGGCTGGACGTTGATAATTGGGTATCCGCCATCGTGCGGGCTAGGGACCGCGTGAGGGCTGCTAAGGAAGCGTATCACTTGGCGCAGACTCTGTTGGCTGGGGAGCTGAAGCGATTTGAAATGGGCATTACCAGTCTTTTGTTCGTGAATTTGCGGGAGCGTAATGCTGTTGAGGCTGCCTACGAGCTGTATCAAGCCCAGTATGATTATGACTTGGCGCGAGGCGGTTTGCTGTGGGCCAAGGGAGCCTTGTCGAAACCTGTGCCAGAAAGTGTTCTGGCAAAATACGGTGATCCTGCGACCGCGGCTGGGTCGGCAGGCCGGAAACTGCAGGGACGTGATTAAACGTAACATGGAAGGGGTAAGGCCGATCAGCATTTTCACAAACAGGGGGTGTTCATGAAACAGCTTTACGGTTCAAGTTATCCGAACTTGTTTCAGACCCTGATGAATCAGCTTTCAGTGGCCCTGCGCGTTGAGAAAAAGTTAGTGACCGTGATTATGGGCTATGCGTTGGCGGTAGGAATCTTTTCTCTTATCATTCCCTTGACCGTCCAGGAGCTCGTCAGCACCTTCTCGTATGCCGTTCAGCCTGTCATGATCTGGACCTTGACCGGCATCATGTTGGCCGTTCTGCTGTTTGTTGGTATGTTCAAAACCTTTCATTTTTATGCCGTTGAGATTGTGCAACGGCGGATCTTTGCGCGTGTGGCGATCGCCATGGCTCAGCAGCTTCCGCGCTACCGATTTCAAGGATATAAGACCGAATTGGCCAATCGCTTTATTGAGATCGTGTTCATGCAGCGTGCCTTGTCCACGCTCCTCATCGACTTAGTGAATGTCGTCGTGGGAGGAACGGTGGGGATGATTCTGTTAGTGATCTATCATCCTTACTTCCTCGTTTATGACATGCTGCTGATGGTGGGGTTCGCCATTACGTTCTTTGTGCTCTCTCGTGGCGCGTTGCGGACCACAATGGATATGGCCGAAGCTAAATATGAGGTCTTTGATTGGATGCAGGATCTATCCCGCAATATCTTGCAGTTAAAAGCCTCGGACAGTGCTCTCTGGATCACAGAGAAGACTGATCAACTGATTAATCACTACACTGAAACTCGAAAGGCAAGAATTCGCGTCTTGTTGCGCCAGTATATCGGTTCTGTCTCTGGACAGGCGGTGGCACAAGCTGGTGCCTTGGCGCTCGCCGGTTGGCTGGTAGCCCAAGGTCAAATGACTTTGGGCCAGTTGGTGGCAGCCGAGGTGGTAGTCAGTGCGCTGGTTCTGAATTTTGATTCGCTGATCAAGAACATGGGGCATGTCTATTATTTCTTTACAGCTGTTATGGAGCTGAATGATTTCTTCTCTCTGCCGCGTGATCCGTTGCCGCCGGCGTCAACGGTTGCATTGCCGTCTCATTTGAACGAGGGGATTCGGATTACTTGTAAAAGCGTGGGGCTTGTTCATGACGGCACTTCGGTCTTTGATAGTTTCAATCTTGATGTAGCTCCGGGAGAAAAGTTGGGCATTTATGCTAGGACCACCACAGCAAAAACAGCGTTGGCACGTGTGCTCGGCGGTCTTGAAGCGCCGACAAGAGGGGTTGTGCAATACAACGGGGTTGATCTTCGTTACATTGATCCAACCGTGCTCAGTCAATGCCGAAGTGTGATGATTGATTCTCAACTGTCCCTGCTAAAAGGGACCATCGAAGACAATATCGTGCTTGGTCGATCCTATGTTACCTATGATGATATCATTTGGGCTCTTCGGTTTACCGAGTTGGAGGAGGAGATTAATGCCCTTCCCCAGGGGATTAAGTCGAACATCTCAGAGCTCGGAGAATTGATTTCGCCTGCTCATACTGTGCAGATTTTGCTGGCGAGAGCCATTCTAGGACGACCGCAGGTTTTGATTTTCGATGGCCTCATTCATAGCCTTGAGCCGTCACTGCGGGAGAGGATCTTGCGCAGGCTTTGCGCGAAAGAAGAGCCGTGGTCGGTAATCTTTGTTTCAACGGATCCGAACTTGACGGATCACGCCGATCGTCGGGTAATGTTGCATCATGCTCATCTGTAATTTGATAACCGCATAAGTAAAGGGAGGCTCCATGGCTCGCCAAATAGGGAATTCGGGAGAAAGAGCTCTCGTTGTGTCTCAGCCCGGGCCGGGCATTGCAGCTACCGATATTGATGTGATGCCCGGAGCAGCCAACATGTCGTCGTGGCAGGCCGTAAAAGTGCCAAGAAGTTTGCTCAGCTCTTCACGGGTGACGCTAACTATTCTGCTTCTCCTGCTGATTATCGTCGAATTTGTCCCATGGACGCAGACGATCAGCGCAAGGGGAAAAGTTTCGGCGTATACACCATATGAACGACCGCAAAATATCGAGTCTCGGATCACCGGTCGATTGAAGGCGTGGCACGTCTATGAAGGCATGCCGGTCAAAAAAGGTGATCTTATCGCGGAGCTTGAAGATTACGATCCAAACTTCATGGCTCCGGAACTGATTTCCCTGCTGGAACAGCGGAAGCTTGCTTTGGAACAGCAGCGACAAGCGGCGCTGGCTAGAGCCGAGCAGTTGAACAAGCGGATCGCAGAAATGAGAAATTTGGTGAAAGCTGCGATCCCTTCGGCTGATGCACGAGTGGTTGAGGCAGAAAATCGAGTGCGCGAGGCGCAACAAAAGCTCGAAGCTGCCAAGATCGATCTGACCACCGCATTGCTCAATGTCGATCGTCACCGCCAACTTGTTAAGGATGGGCTGGTTTCTCAACGGGAACTAGAGCTGACGATTCAGGCTGAGGTGACGTCACGGGCTGCCCTCCAAGCTGCAGAGGCTAATTTGAAGGCGGCTGAGCGGGCAAGAGAGGCGCTGGCTTTTGGTCGCGATCAAGTATCCGCAGAAGTGTGGCAGCGTCTGATGGAGGCGGAAGCGGCTCGCGATCAGGCTGTGGCTGCCGCCTCAAAAGCGGCTGACGAGCTGGCGGACGTTACAGTTCGTTTGCAAAATAATCAGCAACGGATCGACGCAGCGAAGATCTATGCAACGATGGATGGAACAGTCGTTCGGCAGGCCAGAATTGGGATCATGGAAACCGTCAAACAGGGCGAGACGCTCGTCACGTTGTCTCCCAAGGCGGTCGATGTCGCGATCGAAATGGTTGCTGAGGGGTTGGATGCGCCATTGTTGGCACCGGGGCGGAAGGTCAAAGTACTCTTCTTTGGCGTGCCGGCTATTCCCCTGCCAGCCTGGCCAGAATTGATGGCCGGAACGAGGACCGGTATCATCAAGGTCGTCGATCAGATCGATGATGGAAAGGGGAACTTTAGGTTCTGGGTTGTGCCGGATCCTGAAGATCCTCAGCCGTGGCCGGAACAGTCGCGGGTGCGACAAGGTACGAAAGTGCTTGGCTGGGTTATCCTGAATCGAGTGCCCTTGTGGTATGAGTTGTGGAGACGGTTCAACTTCTTCCCGCCCGATTACAATCAGCGCGAGCCCAGCATCTTTGAGATGTTTATGCCGAGAACGGCTGGCCAGGCGGTGAAGTAACAGAGGTGTGAGTGGGAGGGGAGGGGGCATGTCTCTCCCCTCCCTTCTTGTCACCTTTCTGAAGGCAGTAGGGCTGTGATGGGAAGCTAGAGTGTTACCAGTGTCCGGTCCTTTCCACACTTCGTGTGACCAGCCATGTCCCCGCCCAGAAGAACGAGCAGAGTGATCATGTGAAACACCTTGATCCTCGTGAGGAAGATTCGCTAAGGTGAGCCTGCCGAAGCGAGAGCACCATCAAATCATGAAAGGAAACCCTTCTCTTGAGGGAACCATTCTGTCCATTGCCTAGAAGGCTAACCAGATATGAGTGAGCACCATCGATCAGTTCCCACTCCCTCGTATGACTCTTCGTGTCATGCTCAGAGGGTGATGGTGGGAGTTGTGGGGGGCAGTAAATCAGATTTTCCCATTCTGGAAAAGGCGGGTGCCATTTTGACCGAATTAGGCATCCCCTATGAACTGTTAGTGGTGTCAGCTCACCGGACTCCCGACAGATTATTTGAGTATGCCGCAACGGCAGAGGAGCGCGGTCTTGAAGTCATTATCGCCGGTGCTGGTGGGGCGGCTCATCTGCCTGGAATGCTTGCAGCTAAAACCCATCTGCCGGTCATTGGTGTTCCTATTCCTACTGAAAATCTGCGCGGCCTTGATTCCTTGTTGTCCATTGTCCAGATGCCGAAGGGAGTGCCCGTTGCCACGGTGGCAATCGGCGGAGGAGAAAATGCCGGGTTACTTGCTGCGCAAATTCTTGCCGTGCGGGATCCAGACATTGCCGAACGTGTTAAGCAATACAGGCGTCGGCAGACCGAGAGCGTGTTGAATTCCCCTGAAGCAAAGGGGCAAAGGAGCGGAACTGTCTTCCAACGGTCAGAGTAGATGATGGGGTGCTATGGGGCAAAGCATTCTCGAACCGGGATGCATACTGGGTGTGCTAGGGGGAGGCCAATTGGGAGCCATGTTCGCCAGCGCGGCAAGAAGGATGGGATACCGTGTGGCGGTGTGGGATCCGGATCCCGATGCACCAGCCCATGGGATTGCGGATCGATCCTTTGTTGCTTCGTTTTCGGATTCGTACACGTTTGAGACGTTTTCCTCCCTCGTGCAAGCTGTCACCTTTGAATGGGAAAATGTGCCGGCTGATCTCTGTGAGCGCCTTGAACATCGCTGTCGCGTGCGGCCCTCTTCATCCATTCTCAGAACCATCCAAGACCGAATCCGACAAAAACAGTTCCTGTTAGACCACTCCTTGCCTGTTCCACCCTTCACCGCAATTGACTCACCCTTGCAACTTGCTGCAGCGGTTCGCTCTGTCGGTTTCCCCGCTGTCTGCAAAACCGCACGGTCGGGTTATGATGGAAAAGGGCAATGGATCATTTGCGAAGAGGCTGATGTGGAAGGTATTGCTCAGATGTTGTGGCAAGGCGGAGCCGGCCACGAGCGATGGATCGTTGAACGATTTGTCCCCTTCGAACAGGAAGTGTCAGTTGTCGTTGTGCGCGGAGAGAACGGAGAAATCAGAACGTTCCCCGTCGCCCATAATCTGCATGAAGGGGGAATCTTGCGGATGACGCAGGTGCCCGCCCCGATTTCAACTGAACGTGAGCGAGCCGTGTCGGTACTTGCTGAGCAGGCTGTGGTGGCGATGAAAGGGATTGGTGTTTTCTGCGTGGAATGTTTCCAAACCGCAAGTGGTCTCTTGATCAATGAAATGGCGCCTCGCCCCCATAATTCCGGGCACTATACCTTGGATGCCTGTACAGTTTCCCAATTTGAACAGCAGGTGCGAATGCTCTGTGGACTGCCGCTTGGAGAGGTGCGCCTGCTAAGCGCGGCGGCAATGGTGAACTTGCTTGGAGCTGAAATACAAATTGCTACCACCGGGCGAGGGTATCGGCGACTGACCGCCATTCCTGGGGCAGTGTTGCATGTCTACGGAAAACGACAGGTGCGCCCAGGGCGAAAGATGGGACACGTGACGTTTTTGGCGGAACGTAGGGAAGAGGCTGTCGAGCGAGCTCAATGGCTGATGCGTGTGCTTTCTTCCACAGAGGACCGAGCACCGCACTACTCCCATCTACTGTAGCGCCGACCCAGGGCAAAGAATGGAACGTCCGGCCGCTTAAAAAAACCAACCAGCGCCATGCCAGCAACAAATCCGCCAATGTGGGCAAAGAATGCCACGCCGCCGCTCGAGGTCCCTACACTCATACCGCCGCTCACCAATTGAGTGATAAACCACATGCCCAGCACGATTGCGGCTGGAACGTGGGCGATCCCAAGCCCCATCATCCAGACCAGCACATGGGCGCGCGGATAGAGCAACAGATAGGCACCAAGGATGGCAGAAATGGCTCCACTCGCTCCAACCATTGGAATAGGCGACGAGGGGTCGGTCAGTGCATGACTGAGGGCTGCAAGAATTCCGCACAAGACATAAAAGACGATAAACTTCCCATGTCCCATGGCGTCTTCAATGTTGTTGCCGAAAATCCACAGATACAACATGTTGCCTAACAGATGCATCCAGCCGCCGTGCAAGAACATGCTGGTGAACAACGTAAGACTTGCTGGAATGGTCATGGGGAAGTCATCAGGGAGGACAGCATGGCCAAAAATAAGGGCAGGAACCGCTCCGTATTCAAAGACAAAGAGTTCGCCCATTTGATCTGGCAGTGAGTTCTGGTAGAGAAAAATGAGCACACAACTGACTATGAGCAGGACAGTAACAACGGGGAAGTGTTCCGTAGGGTTGTCATCATGCAGGGGAATCATGGGTCCCTTCCTCTAGCGGGAAGGTGAAGGGAGCCGGAGTGGGTGAGGCACGAGTTGATGGGGAGGAAGCGAGCCGTCGGGCGCGAGCGGAATGGAGAATCCTGCGGCATGGGTATGACCGCCGCCCCCAAAGGACGCGGCAATTGCCCCCACGTCTCTTCCCCCGACACGGGAGCGGAGGCTAAAATAGCGTCGGCCATCGCGGTCGTGCCAAATGACACAAAAGGGATACTCGGCGGACAAACGTTCGCCTATCTGACTGGTTAGAATTGGGCTGTACACCGCGGGTACGAGGTCCCCTTCAAATTCCACTATTACCGCATGGGCGGTCAACTTGCGCACCAACTCCTGTTCGTAGCGAAGAATGGCCCGCCCTTCCTGTTCTAGGACGGATTGCGCAAAGCGATCCCAGACCTGGAAATCAAACGGGTACGACGCGATCGCTGCGTTGATTTCGCGGCTTCCCGGTAAGACCCACCTCCATAAATCTTTGTCCTCGATGTATCGGAGTAACCAAGGAGGGGAGGTCTTGTGGACCCATTCCCATGCCAGTACGGCTCCCGATTTGGTTTGGTCAAAGTAGGCATAAGGGCACCCCTCTAGTGCCCGTTCCGCCGTGATATGGTGATCCAAGATCAGCAGGGCCTTCGTCTTGGCAGACAAGGCATCAAGGATTGAGCGAGCATAGCTAAAATCGACAATCACGACTCGCTGATCCTCAAGATGAGAAGGGGGAGGGGCTCCGTGTTTGACGGGGATAAAACGCGCGCTAGGATATTTTTTCCAAATAGCCCACGCTGCTCCAAATCCATCGGCACAATCACCGTGATACAGCACAACGTCGGGCGGATGGGGAAATCTTAGATAACAGGATACGTCAGTCATAGTGTGCAACGTTAAGCATACCATGGGTGCTTTACATGCGAAAAGACCTTTGCCGGAGATCTGCCGGGTCGTGGTGGGCTGGTGTTGGGGGAGGAACCGACGCTCAGAGCGAGTTGAGGTGATCAATCAATTGGCGGAGCCGTCCCGCACTACGGCGGTTGAAGGCAAACACCAGGCGCGGCAAATGTTCCAGCGCCGGTTCATCAAGTTCTTCCGGTAAGGGACCACGCTGGTGGAATCGGTCTTCGACCAAGAGATCACCGAACGACTGGTGGAGCGACTCAAGCTGGTCCGGGGAAAGGGGGGTGGTCAATCGCATAGACAACAGTTGACCAACGTAGCGAATCGAGTGATAGCGACGGTAAAACTGAAGAACATGATCGACGGCCGCTTCGGCTGAATCCATGATGGTGAAGAGGCTGAGGTCGTCGTTGCTGATGAGCTGGCGA
>JANDJK010000003.1 GCA_024330925.1 Nitrospira sp. | reverse complement strand
CCTCGGCCTCATCCCCCATTACAATTCCTCCTGACCCACCAACTCGAGGGTCAACGGTATTGGATGCTTACCCTTGCTTGTGTTTTCGCCGCCCTCCCCGCTATACTGCAGCGCCATGAGTCTCCGAAAAGCTGGCGGTGGGTGGGAGCCGATGTTGCTCCCCACTAAGCCGCGTCACTGTAAAGTATGTAAGCAAGGGCTCTATCGCGATACCACGTTGTTCCGAGGCGGCTGGTCGCGCTGCACGGCGTGCGATGAGTTTGTGCACTACAGTTGCCTGGCCAGCGGGAAGGTCTCGTTTTTAAAGGCACGGCCCCGAGTGTGTAAGGTCTGTCGGGAGGCTGAGAATTCCTCTTCTGCCCGAGGAAAGGGAGCCGATTTACCACCAGCCGTTGGGTCATGATCTCTATCCGCCGATCTGGCTCCTGGTCCTACTGTTTGCCCACAAGCCCATGAATTTTCAGAGACTGTTTGCCGGTGTCCTGCGGTGGGTGGTAGCCCCGCTGGTGTTGTGGGTCAGTGGGTTGTTCACCGCCAGTTTTGTCTTGGGTGGCCAGTACTCCTGGCCGCAGACAAGCCGAGTGTTGGTCCTCACGGCAACGGTGCTGATCCTGGCCTACGAATTTGTCTATAAAGAACAGCTCTCCCTCAAGATTCCGGCCAGCCAGGCCAAGACGGTGGTCGTCTATGCCTGTCTTCTGCCCTATCTGGCTGGTTGGGTTGCGGTGTTGGCACAATGGTTCTGGTGAGGAGCGGGATCGTTCTGGGTGCCTGTTCTCCTGCTGACTGGATGTGAGCGCGCTGATGCCTGTTTGCTCATCAATTTCGTGTCAGGGTGGACGGGAAGTCAGTCCGTGCAGGAGACAACAGGGAGATGGAGATGCAGATGCGGGGGATGGCGGAGGCATCGAGCTGTTCTATGTTGTTCTTATGTTGTTCTAAGGGGAGGGACTCCTGTTCGCTCCAGAATCCACTCCCAAGATGGAGTTGGTGAAGTGACCTTTTCTGAGGAGGAGCGAAGGCCCAGGAAGAGGCGGTTGTTGCTGCGTGATCGCTGGTGACGCGACAGGACATGGCACCGATCATTCGAAGTGGCGCATTTTTGCAGCAGTGTTGGTCCGTCCATCCTCTCTGTGTGATGGTCACCCGGCTGGAGGGAGAGCGAACGGTTGTCTTGGTGTGCAGTTCGTGCAAGTCGGCTCATTATGTGATGGCCGAGCTTGTGATCAGCCATGAGTCGTCGGCACAGGGGCCGCTGGCGCAGCAAGAGGCTGAACAGATGCCTGGAGACCTCTTGTTGGCCAATTGTCTGCGTGACCATCGGACGTCAGTCCTGCTTCGCGAGATGGATGTGTTTCAAGACTTAGTCGTGCTTCGATGCAGGATGTGCCGTCGCCACTATACATTACAGGTGGCATCGTTTGCGACTCATCAGGATTAAAGGGCTGACGTAGCTGTGCATCTGACCAACGGATTCCTCTTGCGCGGAGGTCCTCATGCTGAATCGCCCTTTGACCATGACGATTCCGATTGTTTCAATTAGCAAGTAGCAAGGGCGACCATCTTGAGGACTGTCTCTTATCAGGGTGTGGATTGCCCTCAACATTGTGAGCATGGGTAGGTGTTTACCTTTCGCACCTTGTTTTGGGGGGGACATCATGTTGTCTGGGCATGGTTGCTCAAAGGCGAGGAAATCAAACGATAGACACGACACATGATTGATCGGTTTCATCTGTTGGCTGGCGGGGGCTCGAATTGTCTCTGCCCCTCATCTTGTAGGAAGAGAAACGGGGCGAAGGCTACCCCCCGCCAATGGTTCATGATCGTAAGGTCCAACTGGCCGCGGTGTTGGCCGAACGGTCCTTTTTCGCGATCGGTCGTTGTCTCCCGCACACGGATCTGTGCCTGCCAGGCGGCGAGTGCCACGATTGAGTCAGGAGACGTTGCGAGCCATGCTGCCCGTTGTCACCCCACAAGCCGGCTGTCATGAAGATTGTCTCCGTGTGGCCAGTCGGAGTAGACTGCCTCGTAATGGGTGTATGCTCAAATCAGCCATGTACGGTCAGTGCCTCAATGCTACCCGTCGGAAGGAGGAATCTGTGATTCACCGTATTCTGTCTCTGCTGCAAGTCTGCGGTATGGTGATCGTGACAGTGTGGTCCATAGCCGGCTGTGCCGGTAAAGGAGAGGTGCGGCAGTTGGATCTTCGCCTGAAACCATCGGTCGCTTCCGCAACAGGTGTGGACCAGGTCAAGATTGTGGTTGCGCCGTTTGATGATCGACGCGCCAATGCCGCTGCCCATCTTGGTAGACGCCAGCATCTGTGGGGAGGGGAAACGTATTTCGATGTTGCTGGCGGGCGACCTGCCGAGGTGATTGCTCAACGATTGGTGCAACGACTTCAGACCAAGGGGTGGGACGGCCGGTCGTGGAATGTCCGTCTGGAACGTGAGGGAATGCCGGGCGATGCCGACATCGTCATCACGGGGGAAGTCGAGGAATTGTCGGCCAATGCTCGGAGCCGCCCGTTTTCGACCGTCATTGAAATCAAACAGCGGCTGGTCATCACGGCCAAGAATCGAGCGGACAACAGCTCTCTGACGCGAATAATCGAAGGGGGACGGACCAGGACGGTCTTTTGGTTTGAGGAGGAAGATGTTCTCGATCTGTTAAACGAGACGATCAACGATGGTCTGGATCGGTTTATTGCTGATACCAAACTCGATCAGGGCTTGTTGCGCTCTGTTCGGTAAGTGACTCCTGTGGCTGGGAAGAAGCATGCCAGTGGTTGGCTTGTTCCCTCCTTGTCCACGCTCCCGACTGTGTGTGAGGGGAACGGTGCGTGAACGACGTTGGGAGACAAGAGAGCCCCTCACGTTTGAGGAGGTCAGGGGGGTAGGTGAGCGGTTAGCAGGTCTGGGCCTCAGACCCATGAGGCCGGCACAAGATGTCATTTGCTATGTAGAAGAGTGGACGGTACAGGCGACGAACGACTTGGAGCAGCTTGACCCGTGGTCTACCGAAGATGTGATGTTGGTACATATTCGCGAACGATGGCACGGCGATTTTTTTCTCTTGGCCGGTTCGTATCACGAGGTCTATCGCCGGCATCGAGACGTCGGAACCTATTGCTCTCTGAGCCATCCGTGGCGGATCGGTCAGCCGTTGCGTTTGCACGACCCCCGCAGTATGTTCTGGCTGGGATTTCGATACCTTCACACTTTTGTGAGGGTACGGTTGCAGACGCACGAGGTTATTACGCCGGGGGAAACGCGGGGCGATGCTGAACGGGAACGTTGGTTGGATGAGCGGCGCACGGCGTTCTTGGAGGCGATCACGACGCTGGAATTGCCTGTGGAAACGGCGATCGATCGCAACGAGGTTGTCCTCCGGCCCCATGAGTTGTCCACACCGTTGTTCTGCTCCTGGCCCGATGCGTTTGGTCCCTGTCAGTTTGAATACAATTCCTCTGACCCCTACGAGTTTTTGATCCCGGCAAGTAAACTGGCCGAGACTTATGGTGGAGAGCCAGCCGAGGTGCGTGTGCATTTGACGGGGTTTTCAGAAACGGCACTGAGCGAGTTCCAGTCTATCGACGATCACGTACGGTTGGCGTATCGCTGTTCGGTCCATTGTCCGTTTGAGGAATTGCCGGACGTCTTGCACGTTATCGAGCCGGAGGGTCGGCTCTATGCCACCCTGTGCGAATTCTCAGCCCACACTCTTGTTCCAACCGGTGGGGAGGCGTCGGTGATCATCGGGATCGTTGGTGTCCAAGGACGGTTTCGGATTGAAGCACGTCTCAACCGGGCTCCACTGAAAGAAGATGTTATGGCTGACTGGCTGCAATGGCTGGTCGGCTATTCCATGGTCTATGCCCCCCTTCCTGCCTTTGTGTAACAGAAAGTGGGAACATGGTTCCGGTTCTCTCTCCGACGTTGCCGAGCACAGAGCCGGTTTGTTGTGGCCGTTGCGCGGAAGTGTCATCATCTTTTGTATGCCCGTGGTGATCGGCCTGATGAACCCCTGCATCGTTCTCTTCTTTCTCTTCGATGTTATGTTGAGCGGCGCTGTGGTGTTCCGTGTCGTGCTGTTAGTTGACTGCAACAACTGAGAAGACCGATAAGGGAAGCGGTCAGTGTTGGGGCATCAGCTTGCGCCACCGTTGGATTGCTGGTGGGGTTGGATTGCCTCACCGGGATTGCCTCTCGTTCCGCTGTCGTTTAAGTTCGGCGGCATCTACCACGATGTGAATGTGAAAAGGAGGGCGACCGGTTTGAGCGCTCATTCGATCAACGGTGGTATCAATGCTGGAAACGGTCCCGCAATACAATGTCCGCTAAGGAGTCAGTCTATTGCGTTACTGTCGTTTTTGCCCCGGTAGATCTTCGCGCCACGATCGGCTACCATTGGTTTTTATCGCGTATGCTCTGACATGCTGTTTCTCTCTATGGATAGAACCTGATCAAGATTTGCGGTGGCCGTGACACAGGGTATCGAGTGTCAATGGTCCCGTAACGGCTCGATTCCCGTGACTGGTGTGTGGTATAGACGCGCAGGGTAGTGGATCATTGGTTGTGTTGCAGTGACCGTGGTGGTACGGGCTGAGAGGCTTCTGGTTCTCCGGACCCTCCTATTTTGAGGTGTTCGTGCAGGCACGCGGCATGGTTGATGATCGCTGGTTTTGTATGTGGGTGTTCTGCTGGCGAATCCGAGGCGTCCATGCCAGGTGCGCGATCACAAAGGATCACCCATGATCGATCCGATGACGCCGCGGCAGCTTGCTCCCTGTCCCGCGCGCCCCAACTGTGTCTCCACCCATGCGCAGGACGCTCGTCATGCGATTGCTCCTCTCAGATATCAAAAACCGCTGGCAGAGGCGAAGGCAGTGCTGAAAGCCGCCCTTGGTTCTCTGCCACGGACTCGGCTGGTGGAAGAAGACGACACTTACCTGCACTATGAGGTGACGAGCTTAGTTTTTCGCTTTGTTGATGATGTTGAGTTCCTGTTCGATGAGCGAGCTAAAACCATTCATTTTCGCTCGGCCTCACGGGTGGGCTATGGTGATTTCGGTGTGAACCGTCGTCGCATGGAGGAAATTCGCCGGCTGACAGAGGGGAGGCTATAGGGGGCGTGGCGTGTCTGGTCTGTGCCCTCCAGCAGGAGGGGAGAGGAGTGAGTGGGGCTGCGCGAAAACTGCCATGGCCCGCCTGCTTTGTCGGCATGGTTTGAGGGTATGGGGAACTCCTTCGGGTACAGGAAGAAGGAAGATGAGGGCCGAGACGTGGGGGATTATCGGTTTGGTGTGACCAGTTTGGGAGGGAGGGCAGTAGTGTGTTGAAAAATGCACTTGGGGCAGGTGTAGTGAATGAACTGGTTGCCGCCCACCAGTCGCTTCTTCATCGGGATTCTACACCATGTGCACTGTCGATCTGGCAGGTGATCGGCAAGCGGAAGCTGCTCCGAGGTAGTCATGAACTATTTTCTCTAAGGGCTGCCAAACTTGTCAACGCCGCTGTGTCCGGAGGACGAGGAATGCCCGATAAGATTTCCCGGCCTAAGGGCCTGTGTTCGTTCGTGGTATGGTCGAGTCACGCTGTCTTAGCGTTGCATGGGATGTTGATCATGCAATGAAACGGTCGTTCACTTGTTGGAGAAAGGTAGAAGGTCATATGTCCACTCCGTCAGGTTCAGAATCCACAAATCTGTTGTCAGAGGGTGCCTCTTCCGTTCCCTCCAGCGCCTCGGAGGTACCCTTTCAAAACATGGTGGGAGAAGGCAAGGCATGGGGACTGTGTACTGCCATCGATCTTCAGGATTGCCAACCCGAGTTGATTCGTGATGCGAGCTATATCAAACGTTACGTGGTTGAACTGTGTGACCTTATTGGTATGAAACGGTACGGTGACTGTCAGGTGGTTGATTTTGGTGAAGGGCGGGTCGCTGGTTACTCGATGGTGCAGCTCATTTCCACGTCATTAATCAGCGGCCATTTCGCTAACGACACCAACAGTGCCTACCTCGACATTTTTAGTTGCAAGGGATATGATCCCACGCTTGTCGAGTCTTTTTCCAAGCGATTCTTCGGTGCCCGCCGCAGTACAGCGACGATCACTCTGAGGTATTAGGACGGACAAGGGGCGTGGACGAGCCTTGTCGTCTCGGAAGACAGTTGAGAGGCGGGGCGCAACATTGCGCTCCGCGAGTACTGGTCGTGCACCGGTGTCTCAACAGGGAGGAAAGCATGATGACGGTCAAAGAGGTTATCGATTCGCTCCCGTCAAAACTTGACAAGGAGGCAGCAGAAGATCTCGACGTCGTCTATCAATTTGATCTGATGGGAGCGCAGGGTGGGCGGTATCAGTTGGTTGTCCGGAACGGCACTTGCGAAGTGAAAGAAGGAAGCCATCCGGCCCCCCACGTGACGCTCTCGATGGACGCAAATGATTGTATTAAGCTGCTTACAGGACAGCTCAGCGGAACAGCCATTGCTCTGTCTGGGCGGCTTCAGATCGCGGGCGATATCGGACTGGCGATGCAGTTGAAGTCGTTGTTTCCGAGCATTGGCCACTAGACAGCGATACCCCTCTCCTTGTTTCGTTGTTCCTGGTGCGAGGCAGATGGTGCTGACGATGGTTCATCGGTTGGTGTTCGCGGGAACCGTTCCTCGAGCATGACGTAGAGGGTGGGAATCAGAAACAGCGTCAGGAATGTGGAGACGCTCAATCCTCCCACGACCGTCCGCGCTAGTGGGGCGTTGGTCTCTGCGCCGGTGCCAAACCCAATTGCCATGGGGAGGAGCCCGAACACTGTCGCGAGCGAAGTCATGAGAATCGGCCGCAGTCTTGTCCGAGCGGCCGTCAGGGCTGCATCCCGCAATGGCTGACCCCTCCGCCGCAGCGTGTTTGTGTAATCGACCAGTAATACGCCGTTGGAGACCACGATGCCCAACATCATGATGACACCCATCAGTGAGGTGGTGGACAGTGTGGTGTCCGTGAGGAATAACATCAAGGTGACGCCGGGAACACCCATCGGGATGGAAAACATGATAATGAACGGATCGATGAGCGATTTAAATTGCGCGGCCATCACCATGTACACAAGCGTGAATGCCAACACACTGGCAAAAAGGAGACTGTGAAACGTTTCCCGTTGCTGCGCAATCTGACCGGCGAGTTTGATGCTGAATCCTGTTGGGAGGTGAAGCGAGGCAAAGGCTGATTCCAAGTCGGCGGCGATATCACCCAGTGGTCTCGTCGTGGGATTTGCTGTGATGTGGACCACACGGCGGAAAGCTTTGCGATCGATCTTGACAGGGCCTGTGCTCAAGCTCAGTGTGGCGATGTTCTTGAGGAGCACTGGCGGTCCGATTTTCGAGGGGACAAGGATGTTTTCCAAATCTGCCAGGTCTTTTCGGTAGTCTTCAGCCAACCAGGCACTAATTAGGTACTCGTTTCCGTTTTTGGGGTCTGTGTAAATGATGGGGTCGGTTGGTCCATTGCCGTTGAGAGAAAACAACACCGTAGTGGCCACATCGGCTTCTGTAACCCCGAGCAGTGCTGCCTTCTCGCGGTCAACCATGATGTTGACCTCCGGATAATTTTCCTCTCGGCTCGGTTCGATGTCAGCCAACCCGGGGGTGTGTTCCATGATCTCCTTGACGCGGCCAATCACGGCCCGTGCCTGTTCAAAGTCATGGCCGTAGATCTCGACATCCACGGCTTTCTGTGAACCGAAGCTTGTGATTCGTTTGATGAGTCCTCCGGGATCGAAATAGAGGGCGACGCCGGGGAAGAGGGTCGCGACCTTTGGTCTTATCTCATTCATGATCTGCATTTGGCTCCTGTTTCGCTTGTTGGGGGGCGATAAAGAAACCTGAATCCACGCTGTGTGAGGACCGCTGTTGGGGGTAAAGAGGGATGCCCGCCCTTGCGAGAGCATACCGGTGCTGGAGACGATTGTTTGGAGTTCGTGAGGAGGAATGTTCTCGCGCAGCACGCGCTCGACCGTTTCGACTTGTCGGGCCGTCTCTTCAACGCGCTGGCCGACAGGGGCGCGGAGAATGATACGGAACTGGCTTTCATCGGATACTGGCAAAAACTCGGTCCCGATTCTCGGCACCAGCGCGAGAGAACTGACAAAGAAGATCACGATGGCGGAGATGAAAATCCGGCGATGTTGCAAGACCCATTGCAACGATGCTGCATAGGCCTTATCGAGGGCCGTGTACCAGTTGCGGCTCCAGTGCATGATTCGCGCAAGCCAGGTTGGTAGCGTACGATACGCTTCCTCCTCTGGTTTGAGAAATTTGTAGCAGAGTGCTGGCGTGACGGTGCGGGAGATGAAAAACGAGGTGAAGAGGGCAATGGCAATCGTGAGGGTGAGGGGGATCAACAGAAGCCGAGTAATTCCTACGATAAAAAAAACGGGGAGAAAGACGACAACCGTGGTGACGGTGGAGGCAAAAATCGGCATTGCTACTTCTCGGGCAGCGCTCAACACGGCGTCCCAACGGTGGGGTGTGGTATTGAGGTGACGTTGGATGTTTTCCAGTTCGACGATGGAGTCGTCCACTAGCCGACCGATGCCGAGCGCAAGACCGCCCAGTGTGAAGATGTTAAGTGTTTGTCCGCTCAGGTCCAACACGATCAGTGTGACTAGGATGGAAAGGGGAATCGAAACAGAAATGATCACGGTACTGATCACGTTGCGGAGGAAAATCAAGACGATGGCTGCGGCTAGGAACGAGCCATGGATGGCCTGCTCGACCAGGTTGCGAATGGATTGACGAATGTAGAGTGATTGGTCGAAAGCGATGCTGAGCGTTACGTCTGGTGGAAGACCAATGAGTTTGGGAAGGGCTGCCCGCAGGGCATCGACTACTTGGACGGTGTTGGCCTGTGGCTGTTTGTTGACACGCAGGAACACAGCTCTGGCACCGTCTGCTCGCACGATGTTGGTTTGAATGTCGGAAGAGTCCGTCACGGTGCCGAGGTTGCGGATACGGACCGGATGGCCGTTAGGGTCCAGGGAGACAATGACATCTTCGATGGGCTCGACTGCTTTAAACTGTGAATTTGTGAAAACCTGGTAATCCAGATGACCAGCTCGGAGGTTTCCAGAGGGCAAAATGACATTGGCCGTCTTGACGGCGTTGACGACGTCGAGGATCGAAAGCCCATGTGCTCGTAAGAGGGTGAGATCCAGATTGATGTTGATCTGGCGGATTTTCCCGCCCTCCACGGTGGCCGCGGCGACGCCGGCGAGTTGCTCAATCTGCGGCGCGATCGTGTTAGTGGCCAGATCGTAGAGATCTCGTTCGTCAACGTGTTGGCCGGAGACTGTAACGAGCGCCACAGGAATGTTGGAAACATCGAATTTGATAATGAATGGTTGTGCCACGCCAGGAGGAAGACTGTTCAAAATTTGGGTCACGCGCTGCATGACCTCCATCTGCCCAACGTTAAGATCGGCGCCCCAGTTAAACCAGATTTGTACGGCTCCCAATCCCTGTTTTGAAAACGATTCGACGTGCTCGACATTTGATGCTGAGCTGACAGCCTTTTCAATCGGATAGACGACACTTTGTTCGATATCGAGCGGAGGAGCCCCTTTGTACACAACACCGACAAATGCCACCGGAACCTGAATCTGCGGAAATAGGTCGATCGGCAATCGCTGCAGCGAGATAATGCCCAAGATAGCCATGGCACATGAGAGCATCAGGATGCCGATGCGGTTGCGCAAAGCCAAAAGAGTGAGCCACATGCCGATACGCCTCTCACCGGTGCGGTTGAGCGCCGATTCTTCTCAAAAGCATCGGGCAAATGCTCATGGTTTTGTGCGATCCATGGGGTGGACAGTGACCAGCATGCCGTCCCGCACGAGGTCTTTGCCGGAGACAATGACTGCTTCCTCGCCAGTCAGTCCTTTGGTGATTTCCACCCAGTTACCGTTTCGAACTCCGGTCTCAACAGGAGTACGGTGGACCTGGCCGTCTCGCACGGTGAAGACGTAGTGCATGCCTTCCGTTTGGCTTACCGCATTGAGGGGAACCTGAAGGGCCATCCGATGGGTTCCGACATGGATCTTCACCCTGGCGAACATTCCCCCTTTGAGCCGACGATGGCTGTTGATGATGTCAATTTCGACCGGCATGGTGCGGGTTGTTCGATTGAGTGTATGGGTGATGCGAGCCACTTTTCCCTCAAACACCTCGTCCGGGTATGCATCGGTTCGTAGCTCGGCCTTCTGGCCAACGACGATCATCGGCACCTCTTTTTCGACGACGTCGATCAACACCCGTACAATGTGGATGTCGTGGAGACTCAGGATACCGCGGGATAGGGTCGAGGTGCTGGCAGTGGCGCCGGTCACATAGGCGCCGACATCCAGATTGCGCTCGGCGACATAACCGGCGAAGGGCGCTCTGATATAGGAGTAGGCCAGATTGGTTTCGGCCTGGGCCAAGGCGATTTCCATCTGTTTGGTCTGGGCTTCAAGGACCTCTAGAGCGGCGGCTGCCGCCTCCGTATTGAGCCGGGCGTTGTCTACGTCCTGTTGCGAGACAAATTGGTCCTGCAGGAGGGCGTTCAGGCGATCGAGTGTAAGCCTGGCGTTGTGCAGCACTGCTCGTTGTTGAGCTACCCTGGCAGTGGCAGCAGCGAGGTTGGCCTTGGCCTGATTTACGGCGTGAACATAATCGGTGTGGTCAATCTCGATCAGTAGTTGACCGGCTCGGACATAGTCGCCTTTGTCCACGTGGATTTTGGCGATGTAACCATCCACACGCGAGAACACGTTGACAACCTGATACGGCATGATGTCAGCAGTGTACGAAAGGAAGACGTCAAGATCGGCTCTGAGCGGAACCATGGTCCCCACTGCTGGAAGTGGAATGTTGCGCTGAGGGGGGAGAGGGTCGGTGCCAAGACGGAACAGGAGAAGGCCCATGAGGGTGATGAACCCCATGATCCCCAGCAAGATGAAGGGATGACGCACAAGACGACGCATAAAGAATGCCCCTCTCTGTTAACTGCAAGCGGGCCACGTTCGGTGGGGGGGCGCAAGAGAGGAGACGCTCCATCTCTCACCACATTTGTCGAGAGGGCACTGCAGAAGAGACAGGAAAACAGTGTTGGAGAGGGGAACGACGGTGCACATGGAGGAACAACAGCCCACCTGCGAGCTGTACCCTACCATGGTCGCTTCGGAGAGAACAAGGTTTTCGAGGAACACAGGATCAAGAAAGGATGTTGCGTATGACAGTCGGTGCGCACCAAACTAAAAGGAAAATCACGATGCATCGCTTACATGAGTGTGAAGCGAGACCAGGAATCGTTCATTGCTGCTTTACCGATGTGCTTCAACACAAAAGACAGGATCCGCTTCCGCTGATCTCGGTGCAGGCGTAGGAAGCGCACGGAGAAATGGGCGCCGGAGACCCACACAACATGGGCTGAATAGATCGTCAGCGGCGGTTGACCATCTGGCAGAGCTAGCGAAATCGTCAGAAGCGTGCCGCGGGTGACTGGAGAATGACTTATGATTTTCAGTCCGGTGATGGAGATGTTCTGGGTTAGTCCTGTCCCTTGATGGGGTTGAGAAGGAATCTCTCCAGTGAAGGAGACGGCGCAGGTGTAGGTGATCCGCTCCGCAAGCCGTTTGTCTTTTCGCATGGAGGGTTTGAGCGCCCGGCTGTTCAGGGATTGCCTCATCTGAAACGAAAATAGGGTGTGACACCTTTTTAGCTTCTGTGCGTCATTGTGGTAAGAAAAATACGATTTTCTGCAGCAGGTCTTGCTGGAAAGCGACGGGACGTCCTTTCTGGTGGTTGCTTGGGAGCAGCGCGAGGTGTGGCGTGGTGTGCGGGTGTGACTATCGAATCTTGGCCCAGGCTTTCTGGTATTCTTCGAACGAATCGACCTCCATCCATCCTTTGAAGATTGGGACGGCGTGAACTTGATGGCCTTGATCGATCAGTTCTTGAATCATATCGGTCAGAGAGGCGGTCGCAAGGCTCGGCGCCTCGTGGAAGCCGTGAGGGAGAGGTCGTGCCTGGGCTGCCCGGTAACAGTCGCGCAGTGCTTGGGTGCCCTTTTCGGAGAACATGGCCATGCCGATGAATTCACCGTGGGCGTTGCTGGGGGGGATGTGTCGGCCGATCTTGACAACGCGGTGGTCTCCCTCGGAGACCATGAACCGTGACAGATAGCTTCGGTCTGGCAGCTCGGCAAGGGAGACTAAATCAGGATTCAGATGGGGTACTGGCGCATGGTGTTGGCTCTGGTCAAACCAGGCTAGATCCACGACGATGGCAATGTCGGCTGGGCTCTTGAGCAGCTTCTCCAGGATGGCAGTGTCAAAGATGATATCGCCATAGAGGACAATGATTCGTCCGTTCAATTCATTTTCGGCACAGAACAGGGAAAAGAGCTCGCCTGTGGTTTCGTAGCAGTCGTTGTCATAGTAGCGGATATGGGGGAGGGTAATGGCTTCTTTCTTATATCCCCGTATCAGGGCGATGTCCTTGATGTTGCAGGCATTCAGTGCCGCTACCTGTCGGTCAAGAATGGTTTTGCCCTTGATGTCGAGCAGGCACTTGGGTTTATCTTCGATGAGGGGCAGCAACTGTTTTTCAAATCCCGCTGCGGCAATCACGGCGGTGATCTTTTCTCCACCCACGGGGAGGAATTCCCGTTCATGACGTTCCATCTCTGAAACGCCGACTAGGTCATAGACATCCTGAAGTGGGACAATTAAATCATTGGCGGCTCCAGGGCGCGTGTCTTCTTTGATGCGACGAAGCGCCTCCCGCATGGCGCGGATCGCTGCCCGCACCGGTTGGTTGGCGTAGATGATGATCTTGGCACCGGCCTCTTCCATCTCCGCTGCTGTGGTTTGATCGAAAATTGTAGGTACGACAACGAGTGGAACCCGACCAGACCACGCTCGATAGACAGCCCGTAGCTCGTCGAAGTTTTTGGACTTTGAATGGATCAGCACCGCATCAGCACCTGCTTCGGCATAGGCCTCCGCTCGTTTCAGTGCTTCTTCTTGTCCCCACCCCGCAATCAAGGCCTCGGTCCTTGCAATGATCAGAAAATCGGGAGACATCTGGGCAGCCTTGGCCGCTCTGATCTTGCCGCAGTGCTCGTTAATGGGAATCAATTCTCGGCGTACACCGGCGTAGAAGCTGCATCGTTTTGGGTACACATTGTCTTCGAGGCAGATACCGGCAACACCAGCGCGCTCGCGGTCGTTGACGGTGCGCATCACGTTCAAGGCGTTGCCGTAGCCAGTGTCGCAGTCAGAGATGACGGGAATGTTGACCGCTTCGACGATGTTCCGTTCGACGGCGAGTTGTTCACTGGAGTCGATGAAACTGGCGTCGGGGACACATTTCAGCGCCGCCGAGACAGCGAACCCACTGACCCAAATGCCGTCGAAGCCGGCTTGCTCGATGAGGCGGGCACTGAGCGCGTCGTGGGCACCCACGATTTTCAAGGCGCCAGGTCGTTTGAGGGCGGCTCGAAGTTTCTGAGCATTGGTCATGGCCGCCATGATGCGAAAGCCATGGGCGAGATGTCAATCAAAAGTTTGCGCACGGGCTGCGTCATCGAGAGGTCGGTTGATTGGCCATTGTCATGCCCTTTGGTTGAGGAACAGGGGGAAGGAAGAAAGGAAGAGTCGCACGTCATTCGGCCGAATCGGTTAAGTCATCGTTGAACCGGGGTGCCAGGGTCCGACTGTCGATAAAGATGAATCCCCGTTGTGTGTTGGCTTGGTAGGTCAGCGAGATTTCAGTGTCTGGCCCACGCCAAGTGTATTGCTGGTTCAGCCCTCGCGTCATCTGTCCTGGAATTCTCTGGAGAGCCCCATAATGGGATTCAAGGAAATTCAACACTTGCTTGTGGATCGCCTCTCCTTCGTATCGAATGGTCACCCGGGCGAACTGATCGTTCAATGCCACGAACGAAATGCTGGTCATTTCGGCTCCAGCAAACGTGGTGTCGCCCGTTTTGGAACGATATTCCGTGATGTGACTGCTAGCTCGCAGTAACTCGAGGTCATTCCTGGATGAAAGCGGACTCCCCCAGCGAATACCGTGGAAGCCACCG
Source organism: Nitrospira sp. (assembly GCA_024330925.1). Lineage (GTDB taxonomy): Bacteria > Nitrospirota > Nitrospiria > Nitrospirales > Nitrospiraceae > Nitrospira_D. Next base: position 62,901 of record JANDJK010000003.1, on the reverse strand, counting down.
GGGTCATTGAGCATGGAAACGGCTGCCAGAGGTTCAAGAACGGTGAGCCAGGCGATCCAGGCGGTGACCCATCCAACCACCACGAGCGAAAAGGGGGGCTTCTCTCGCCGATGTGAAAATCCCTGTCTCATAGTCGCCACGAAAAACAGCACGCTACCCTCCTATGACAGGGGGCAAACCCTATCACGGGCACTGGGTTGGTGCAATGGGGTCCTTGGCGGGGACGGTTTCTTGAGAATGGTGGTGCGCTGGCCTATAATGCGCCATTTGTCCTTGCGGAATGTGAGAACGGGGCAGAGCCCACGGCCAGTATGGAGGAGGGGAGATGATCGAGAGCGACGTGTTTGTCCAGTCGCTTCAAGAGAGAGGGGTGAATTTTTTCACGGGCGTGCCCGATTCTATACTCGGGGGCATCATTGCTGAATTAATGAATCGGCGCCTGTACGTTCCTGCCGTGCGGGAGGACGAGGCGGTGGCAATGGCAGCCGGAGCCTATATGGGGGGAAAGATGCCGGCGGTCCTCATGCAGAATTCGGGATTGGGAACGTCGCTTAATACCCTGTTGTCACTAAACATGATTTACCGTCAGCCCTGTATTTTAATTGTGTCATGGCGAGGGTATGAGGGCAAAGATGCGCCGGAGCATCTCATCATGGGAGAAGTGCTCCCCCGTCTTCTGGATACGGTGAACATTCCGCACCGCTTGCTCACAGAGGCCACGATGCGGGAAGACTTGGCGTGGGTGACCGACACCTATCGGACAAGACTGACACCAGTGGCTCTTCTCATTACGAAGGGTGTGGTCAAAGGCTTGCATCCGTAACGCAAGATGGTCCTTTCAGCCGAGGAGATGCTCGTGGACCACATCAATTGCCGAATAACAGTAAAGCAGAGCAGTCCAGTAGGGATGAAGGGACGAGGTAAGTTGCCATGAGGCCAGAGGAAGGTACCTTAGTCAGCCGGGCGCAGGCTATCGAAGCGTTGCTAGAGCTGTTGACGGATCAGCCCCTCATCGTCTGCAACGGTTTTCCAGCACGTGAGGTGCAGAAAATTGCTGATCGCCCCACACATTTTTACATGATAGGGTCCATGGGTAATGCGTCGGCCATTGCGTTGGGAGTGGCGTTGGCCAAGCCGCACAAACAGGTTGTGACGTTTGATGGGGATGGCAATGTCTTAATGGGGATGGGGACGTTGGCGACGGTGGGGGCGTTGAAACCCAGCAATTTCATTCATGTTGTCTTTGATAATGAAGTGTATGGCTCCACTGGCAATCAACCGACAATCTCCAATGTGGTTCCCCTGGAGCAAGTGGCGAGGGCGGCGGGTTACGTCAATACGGTGCGGGTGCTCGATCGAGACGATATGGTCTACGAATTCCGAGAGCTGCTCAACAAGAACGGTCCCAGCATGTTATTGGTCAAGGTCAACGAGTTTCAGGAAGAGGCGGAGCGGATAGCTCTTGATCCGCCGGAGCTGACGAAACGGTTCATGCACGCTATTGCATGAGGAATCGCAAGAGCGGGAGCCTCACCTGACGAGGAGGAAAGCGGCTGGGGCGGACGCTCTGTGAATTGCGCGAGCTGGGCAAGCCGACGGAGGAGGATGATTCTTCTCAATCCAGGGCCGGTCAATGTGAGCGAGCGGGTGCGACAGGCTCTGTTGCGCCCTGATATCTGTCATCGCGAATCGGAATTTACGGAGTTATTGCACCGTATTCAGCGCAAGCTGCTGGCGGCGTTCGTGCCGGGAGCGGAATCAGACTATGTTGCGGTCGTTATCACGGGGTCGGGAACAGCCGCTGTCGAGGCTGCTCTCATGTCGTCGCTGCCGCATGGCCGCCGTGCGCTCATCATCAACAATGGTGTCTATGGAGCACGGATGTCTCAGATTGTGGGACTCCACCGGTTAGGCGTAAGTGAGTTGAAGTATGGATGGACAGAACGACCAGACCCCGACAAACTGTTGCTGGCACTACGGCAACACCAGGAGGTGCACGCCGTTGCTATGGTTCATCATGAAACGACGACGGGGTTGATCAATCCCGTTCGGGAGATCGCTAAGGTGGTTGACGATCAAAACCGCGTCTTTGTCCTTGACGCCGTCAGTGCCCTGGCTGGTGAAGACCTCGATATCGCCGGGTCTCATATTTACATGGTGGCAGGCACGGCGGGAAAGTGTATTCAGGGGTTTCCTGGTGTGTCGTTTGTGCTGGTGCGCAAAGGGTTCGTCGAGCGAATGAGGTCGTATCCCAAACGTTCGTGGTATCTTCATCTGACCCACTACATTGACGAGGAAGGGAGGGGAACGATCCCGTTTACACCCGCGGTTCAGGTGTATTATGCCTTCGATGAGGCGTTAAGTGAACTGTTGGAAGAGGGGGTGGCCAACCGGATTCGGCGTTATAAGCGAATGGCAGCTCTGATTCGCGAACGCATGGCCAAGCTGGGTGTCAAGCCAGTGCTCCCGCCGGACCATCGGTCGAACACGATCACGGCGTACTATCTTCCAGAAGGCCTCTCCTATCAGACCCTGCATGATCGGCTGAAGGCTGAAGGGTATGTGATCTATGCTGGGCAGGGCAACCTGGAGAACCGGATTTTCCGTGTGGCGAACATGGGCGTGCTGACCGAAACACAGGTGACCGGATTTCTTGATGCCTTCGAGCACGTGTGTGGAGGCGCATGAAAGCCGTCATCCTTGCGGCCGGTGTCGGCAAACGGTTGTGGCCCATCACGCAACACCGTCCCAAATGCTTAATCGAATTTGGGGGACGTTCGCTCCTGCATCGCTCTTTGGAGACGTTGGCCTGGCTCGGAATTAGGCGAGCCGACATCGTGGTGGGATATAAGCAGGAGATGATCCGTGAGGCGGTTCGGCAGCATCACTGTGGCGTCGCAGTGAATTTTCTGGTGAACGAGGGGTTCCATCGCGGCAGTATCTCTTCGCTGTGGGTTGCCCGCGAGGCACTGGATGACGATGTAATTGTGATGGATGCCGATGTCTTGTTTCACCGGCTGATTCTTAAGCGGTTGGTTGAATCGTCTCATCCCAACGCGCTCTTGATGGATGAAACGGTGGTGCAGACAGGTGAAGAATGTATGGTAGCCGTGGCGGGTGAGCGAGTGATTGCTCTATCGAAACGTTTGCCCGAACGGTACGATGTAGCCGGGGAAGGTGTGGGGTTTCTTCGTGTGCGCCGGGCCGATACCCCTCATATGATTGCTGCCCTGCAGTCGTTTGTTGATCAAGGGGCTTGGGGCATGGAATACGAGGATGCCTTGCACCCCTTTTTTCAAACTGTCCGTGTTGGCTATGAACGGATCGGTGGGTTGCCCTGGACGGAGATCGATTTTCCGGAGGATGTGAAAAAGGCCGAACGCGACGTATTGCCCAAATTATGAAGGGGAAAGGCCATCACCTTGCAAGAGTACGACCGACTGGCCTGGTGATTCAATGAACGAGAGTCTGGTGCAAAAACGGATTGGTATTCGGGGCTTGGTAACGGCTGTGCTTTTTCCGTCGGTTGATTTGCTGGGTGATTCCATCACTGTTCGGCCGGGAGAGGTTGACCCTCTGGCGTCGGTGGTGGGCATCAGTCTGTTTCAGCGAGCGGTTCTGACGTTGCAGCGGGGTGGTATTCGCCAACTGATTGTGTTGACCGGTCCCGAAGAGGAGCATTTGAAGCAGGCCTTAAGCAGCGGCCCGCGTGTGTCGATTCCTGTCCGATGGATGCCGATCCGAGAATTTCCCCTCGATGATCCGAGAACATGGGAATTTTTGGGCGCCGAGGTTGGCGATTGCGTCCTGCTGTTGAGCGCGAATGCCATTTTCTCGCCTCATCTGATCGAGCACCTCAGGCGGGAATCTCGGCATGGCAAGGCGATTGTTGTGGCGCGGCCGTTGTCTCGATCGTCGACGATGGGGAACCGGGGATCAGTCAAAAGTGGAGTCCGGTTGCAAGTCTGTGGTAAGCGGTTGACCGCCTGGGCACCCCCGCCTGGCGATCATACCGCGCCCCTAGCGGCTGCTATGGTGGTGTTACCAGCAGCTCTGTTGACGAGTGCTTCGAGAGATGGCGGCATGGAACTAGGGCGGCTTCCGATCCGTCGTTGGCTGGAACTGGTGGGGGGCGACGGCAACGTTCGGGTCGTCGAGGCGACCGACAAACAAGGGTTATGGTACCAAGAGGTCACAGTTCCATCTGATCTGCCGCTCGCTGAGCGCAAACTGTTCCACTCTTTGAGGGCAGATGCTGAAGGATTTGTGGATCGATACTTCAACCGGAAGCTCTCTCGATGGTTCACACGGCTTTTTCTCAGGGCCGGATGGTCCCCCAATGTGATTACGGTGGTTGCCTCCTTGATCGGCTTCACGGCTGCAGTGGGATTTTCAATAGGAACCTATGCAGCCGGGGTTGTCGCGGCCTTGCTGTTTCAATTGGCGGCCGTGATCGATTGTTGCGATGGGGAGGTAGCGCGGTTGACATTCGCGGAATCGCCGTTTGGCGCCTGGCTCGATCTTTTTCTCGACAATCTGGTGCATATGGCTATTTTTACGGGCATTGCCATCGGCCTGTATACGGTGCGAATGGGGGAACCGGGTGCCTGGGGCTGGTTGGCGCTAGGAGGGGTGACCGTCTTGGGTAATGGGTTATCGTTTCTCCTGGTGGAGCAGGCGCGAAAAATCAAGGCGGCAAATCGGTGGAAAACAGCGGCCGGCGCGGCATGGGCGGATTTCATGCTCAAGAATGTCGCTAGCCGTGATTTCTCCCTAATGCTGCTGTTGTTTGCGATATTGGCCAAACTGGACTGGTTTCTTAGCTGTGCGGCAGTGGGGTCCCTTCTCTTTGCCGCGGTCATGGCATGGGTGATTCGCCCCTCCGCCGTGACACCGCCCAATGGTCCTGTGTGAATCTCACGTGGTCCGTTATTTCCTCCTGGCGTTTGGTCTTGCTGTTCTCGGTCTTCTTATTTGGCACATCGGTCCTACGAACATCTACGAGACCACTGCTCGGTTAGGGCCGGGCGCTCTCGTTGTGATGTTGTGTCCTTCTGTTCTGATGTATGTCGTTGAAGCATATGGGTGGCGTGTGGTGCTGGGGCCCGCTGGACGAGGGGTACCATTCTGGCGGCTTCTGACCATTCGAATGGCTGGCGAGGTTGTGAATATGACGACCCCCACGGCCTATTTGGGCGGCGAGCCGCTTAAAGCTTATCTTCTTAAACAATATCGCGTGCCGGTTGAAGAGGGAGGCGCCTCGGTGGTGATTGCGAAGACCACCATGACTATTGCTGAGGTTGGTTACATCCTGCTGGGAATGGCTCTCGGATTCATTTTGCTCGGTGCGGGCAGCTCGGGGGGATCCACGGTGACAGCAGCGGTGCTTAGTGTGGGACTCTTAGTCTGCTCCATTGGGGCGTTCGTGTTTGTGCAGCGCCGAGGGCTATTTGCCTCGATGTTGGCTGTGGCCAAGGCGCTTCGTTTGCGCGTGGCGTTTCTGGAATCGCGGGAAGAGGATCTGCGAGCCATTGACCGAACGATTCTCCAATTTTACCATCACCGCCAAGGGGCGTTTTATGCTTCGATCGGTATCTATTTTCTCGGGTGGATGGCAGAAGCGTTGGAGGTCTTTGTGATTCTCCATTACCTGGGGGGACCAACAACTGTCTTGTCGGCGTTTTCCATTGGGGCGCTCGCTGTGTTCATCAAGGGCGGTTCGTTTTTCATTCCTGGCAGCCTCGGTGCGCAGGATGGAGGCAACGTGCTTCTGTTGAAAACATTTGGCTACAGCGAGGTCACCGGCTTGACGTTTGCTCTGCTGCGGCGCTTTCGCGAGTTGGTGTGGATTGGTATCGGTCTTCTGTGTCTCGTGCTGCTAGACAAGAGGAACATCCAGCGGGAGCTAAACGAAAGAAGTTTCCGCGGGTAGCGATGGTCATGATGGCAGGGATCGCCCTTCTCTCCTCCTCTTGACTTTTCCGCTGCTGCATTTATCTGAATGCCGTTGCTGATACTTAACCAGGTGGATAGGGAACGATTCCAACTCTGGCGGAGTAGCGGCGGCAACAGTTCCTTCCGTTTGAGTTGATCTCCCTTCCTCTGGACGACATCCTTACCAACATGCTGTGAAAGGAGGGATTGCAATGACCACCTATGTTCCAAGCGTGATTGCTTCTGTTCGAACCGATGACTTTGAGCGACAAATTGATCAGTTGTTTGGCGAGGCGTTGCGAGCCTTTAGCGTGTCCGAGAGCATGTGGACTCCCGCCTGTAATGTCTGGGAAGACGACAACGGGTTCTATATCCAAATGGCAGTGCCGGGGTGGGAACCAACGGACATTGTGTTGGAAATGAACGATCACGTGCTAACCATTAAGGGCGAACGAAGTGCTCAACCGTCCGATGAGCGGCGGTACCATCTGCATGAGATTTCGGAGGGACGGTTTGCGCGATTCTTCCGTGTACCGGATTTTGTCGATGAGGACAAGGTTTCTGCCACGCAGAAGCAGGGGCTGTTGACCGTCATGTTTCCGAAGAAAGAGGAAGCGAAACCACGGCAAATTGCGATTCAGAGCTCATAAGGGGGCTGAGAGCGCCAGGGGCGGACCGGGGGCGGTTTTTCCGCGCCCCGCTCGTCTCCTAGACCCATGAAAGGAGGAGGCGAATTAGCATCAGCCCAGCAAGAACTAGCAAGAAAAGGAGGGCACGGATGAGATACGACGCATTGTGGCGGCGATGGCGAAAAGAGAACGGCGACAACGAATCGGAACAATCAGGAGAGACCGGCGGGCGACGAGGTTCCAGCCTGTGGAGCAGAGTCGGCAGTCTGTGGCGGAACGGGAGTGAACGTCACCGGCCGTCCACCGCAGAGTGTGCGATGAAAAACGATTCGTCTTCGCTGTCGCTCGGCTTGTTTTAGGTCGGTACATCGACCTCTCTTTATTTAATGGAGAAAGGAGGTGATCAGACAAGATGGATTGGAGCTCGGTTATTGATGCCGGACTGGTGGTCACGGGAGTGATCGCGGTGCTCGCGATGGGACTCTCGACCTTGTCCGTCTCCGAGTCGCCGGCTCAGATCCAATCGCCTCAGCAAGTGCATCAAATGGACATTGAGTCGCTTCCCAACGCTGCATGAATCTCACGTGTCACCAGTCAATCAATGCACGGGGAGAGGATTGACCCCTCCCCGCGTCGTCTTTCCTGCACCAGCCGGTGTCTGACCTAGCTTATGACTTATGATAGGATGTCGCGCATGACTGTGGTGTGGCATGGACTGTGGGTAGGGGTGGCGGTTCTCGGGGCTGTGGCCTTAGCCTTTGTGACGGGAGCCGTCAACCGCGATGAAAAAGTCAATGGCCTCTGGCTGGTTGTGGCCGCAGCTTGTATCTACGTGCTCGCGTATCGATTTTATGGTCGCTGGTTGGCGCGCCGGGTTGTGGAGTTGAACAATCGGCACATCACGCCGGCAGTGCGGCTCAACGACGGCGTCAATTTTCATCCCACCAACCGGGTAGTGCTGTTTGGTCACCACTTCGCGGCGATTGCCGGAGCTGGGCCGTTGCTTGGTCCTGTGCTGGCAGCACAATTCGGATTTCTGCCGGGGTTTCTGTGGCTTGTCATTGGTGCAGTGATAGCTGGTGCGGTTCAGGACTTTATCATCCTGGTCGCGTCCATGAGGCGCAATGGGCGCTCACTGCCGGAAATTGCCCACGACGAGCTCGGCTCGATCACGGGGACGGCGACGGCCGTGGCGGTGTTGTTTATTGTGGTGGTGGCACTGGCGGGACTGGGCTTTGCCGTGGTGAATGCGCTCTATCACAATGCTTGGGGCACCTTCACCATTGCGATGACGATTCCTATCGGCGTGACGATGGGCTTTTATCTGCAACGGGTTCGCCCTGGTGCGGTGGGAGAAGTCTCGGCGATTGGCGTGCTGTTGCTGATCACGGCAGTCTTGTTCGGTCGAGTGGTTGCCCAGTCCTCGTACGCCTGGTTGTTTGAATTCGACCGGCCGACGCTGGTGTGGTTGTTGGCTGGTTACGGTTTTCTGGCGTCGGTGCTGCCGGGCTGGATGTTGTTGGTTCCGCGAGGGTACCTCTCGACCTTCATGAAATTGGGGGTGGTGGTGTTGCTTGGTGTAGGAGTCATCGTCATGGCTCCAACTATTGAAATGCCGCGGGTGACACAGTTTGCGGCCGGTGGCGGTCCGATTATCCCCGGTACCCTCTTTCCCTTTTTGTTTATCACGATCGCATGTGGGGCAATTTCAGGGTTCCATTCGTTGGTGTCGTCGGGGACAACACCCAAGATGATCGAGCTGGAATCACAGGCGGTAGTAGGCTACGCGGCGATGCTCCTGGAGAGTTTCGTCGGTGTGATGGCGTTGATCGCAGCCTCGGTGTTGATCCCCGGAGACTATCTGGCTATTAACACGACGTTGAGCCACGACACCTTAGCTGCCATGGGCTTCGCCCCTGCTCGTCTTACTGAGTTGTCGCAATTGGTTGAGGTTGATGTGTCGGGCCGACCAGGTGGGGCGGTATCGCTGGCTGTGGGGATGGCCTCGATCTTCACGGCGTTGCCGGGCATGACTGGATGGATGGCCTATTGGTATCAATTCGCCCTGGTCTTTGAGGCGTTATTCATTTTGACCACAATTGATACGGGCACTCGGGTTGCTCGGTATCTCGTTCAGGAGATGATCGGACGCCATATTGCTTTCTTTCGGCAAATCAATTGGTGGCCAGGGGTATGGATCAGCAGCGGTGTGGTGGTGGGAGCGTGGGGTTATCTGATCGGCACGGGTAGTATTACGACGATTTGGCCGATGTTTGGAGCGGCTAATCAATTATTGGGCATGTTAGCGCTGTGTGTGGGAACCACTGTTTTGATCAAAATGCGCAAATCGCCCTATGTATGGGTGACGGCGCTACCCATGCTGCTCGTTGCAACGATTACGTTGAGCAGTTCTTACAAGATGTTTGGCATGTTTCTTGACCAAGCATCGATGGCCGGGGCAGGGCAGGCACTGGCGTTGTATCTTGATGCCATTCTGGTGGCGGTGGTGGCGCTGTTGGGGATCATTGTCCTGAGCGATAGTGTCAAACAGTGGTATGGCTACGTGATCCTTAAAAGGCCGTTTGTATCGAGTGAGGTGATCGTGACTGCTGGAAGCAGCTCAAGAGGACGCAGGGAGATTGTGGTGAGTGCTGATGATGAGCATGATACCGGATGGAAATTGAAGCTGCCGTCCGGGACTGGTTGTTGTTAAAGAAATGCAGGAGCGCACTGTGCTGGTTGGGGGTCACACCGCGGCTGAGATGCGGAAGACGCAGTCTCGGCAGGTCGTGTGTCTAGAGCCCAAATGGCAAAGGAGGAGCGTGTGGCGGAGGAGTACTCATTCGATGTGGTGTCGGAAGTGAGCATGCAGGAACTCAAAAATGCCCTGGATCAGGCCAACAAGGAGATCAAGCAACGGTTTGATTTCAAGGATACGAAGACGGAAATCACGTTAAAGGAAAAAGACAAGCAGCTAGTCGTCGTGTCGGATGACGACTACAAGCTCAAGGCGGTGCAGGACATTATTCGGGCTAAATGTGTGAAACGAGGGGTGTCGCTTAAAGCGTTCAACTATGGCACCGTCGAGCCAGCACTAGGTGGAACGGTCCGACAAATCGCAACCATCCAAAGTGGCTTGGGAGCTGAGCACGCCAAAGAGATTGTCAAGACAATCAAGGAGGCAAAGTTGAAGGTTCAAGCGCAGATCCAGGGGAACCATGTACGTGTTTCCAGCAGAAGCAAAGACGCATTGCAGGCAACGATTGCCTTGCTCAAGAGCAAGGATTTTGGGATCGATTTGCAATTTACGAACTATCGGTAGTGCGGCAAGGAATCACAATCCTCGCCCTCAGCCCTTTGCTTCCTTCCTCCATGGCAAGAGGTCATACAGGCACTCTCTGTCGACTGTTGAGATATGCACCAGTGTTGGCTGGCGGGATGGTGGCCGGGTTAATGGTTGGCTGCAATCGCAGCGATGCCATTGTTGTGATCGAGCCTCATCCTACCAATCCTGACATCCTCTATGTGGCGACCAACGATTACATCTACAAGACCCGAGACGGGGGGCGTACGTGGAGTAACCTGTCTAAGGGCATGAGTCACTCCCGTGTGATTTCCTTAGCGATCGATCCGTGGTATCCGGCGACCGTGTATGCTGGCACCAAGGGAGATGCCGTTTATAAAAGTCATGATGGAGGGCAGCGGTGGGTTTCCATGAGAAAGGGGCTAGACGATGCCACCATCACATCGGTTGTGAATCAATTGCTCATCGATCCGGCGGACAGTCAGCATGTCTTTGCTGCCACAACGATGGGGGTGTTTGAGACCAAAAACGGTGGAGAACATTGGGTCAAAAAAATGGAGGGCATGAAGGAGGTGCTAATGGTGACCGCGCTGGCTCTAGACCCCACCAGACGCACTGTGTTGTATGCTGGCACGAGCGGCGGTGTCTATAAGACAGTTGATTTGGCTGAGCATTGGGAGGCGGTGAATCACGGCCTGGTACCGGCCACTCTGCCGAAGACATCTCGCGCCCTGAACGTGACGTCCGTCCAAGTCGACCCTTATGAGCCTGATACGGTCTATGCCGCAACCCTTGCTGGGCTCTACAAAACCATGGACGGTGGGATGTCGTGGAAGAGAATTGGCGAATCCTTGGCTGATCAGATGATCGTGGCGATGGTGTTGGATCGAGCGCGAAAAGGTGTGGTGTATCTGGCTGGACGTGATGGCATCCACCGAAGCGAAGATGGTGGCATGACTTGGACAACGATCAATCAGGGGTTGGTTACGACGAATGTGCGAGCACTGGTGCAAAGCATGATCAATCCACGGCTGTTCTATGCTGGCACTAATGGCAGTGGGCTGTACCGTAGCCTCGATGCTGGCGAGACGTGGGAAGCCATGCCACCGGTGGTGAGCCAGCAGTGATCGGGTTATCGGCGGCGGTTTAAGTCTGAATCGCCAATGGAAGGTCCCACGCGACGTAAGGGAAGAGTTGAAGACCCTTCTCGGTTTTGCACCGCATCAATGTCGAACGCCGTGCTGTTAGGAAGAACGGTATCCCCTACAGCTAGACCGGACCGATAGGGCAACAGACTGTCGTGCACAGCTTCGCCTTGTCGTGGCCTGATCGATTCATAGATGTTGCTGGAGGGAGAGACGGCTGCGCCGATATCGGTACCGACATGAGCGTTGAGAGCAGTGTCTTCGATGTCGCTGCCGATTCTGGTAAGCAAGGTTGTGTCTTCGATGTCCATGCCGGTTGGGGCCGATGAGGGAAGGTGGTGGGCGCGGAACTCTTGTCGCATGGCTTCTGCTTCTTCGAGAAGAAGCTGTCGGATGTGTCCGGTTGTTTCATTGTCTTGCTCCGCCAAGTCCGCCAAGTTTTGTTGCAAGCCCTCCACGCGTTTTAAGTGTTGCCAAAGGCGTAGCAAGTCTTCGCGCGCATGGGCGACTGGACCGACGATCTCATTGAAGGTAAAGTGCCGTGCAATGGTTCCCACCGTTGGTGCCTGTTCCGGCCCTCCCCCCAGCCCACTGCGCCCTGAGTCAACTCTAAAGCCAGCCGCATAGAAGATGCCGTGGTGCTGAATAGCATGGAGGATGTGGTTGGCTTCATCAATCAGCCTCATGACCACTCGCGGCGATTCCTTGTCGATCACACAACAGTCAAGGAAGTGCCGGTAGCGATCGGAAAACTTGGTGGCTGCAGGCTGGATGTCCACCATCTTAAGAGGTATCCGTTCAGGGAGATCGATACCCAGCCTTGTTGCTTCTTCCTGTAAGGACTCGTCTTCCTGCTTGTCGTAGAGAGGGCGGCAGCCGGCAAGGGGTTTCACTGTGATTTGTTGAGCCGGTGTTGTGTGGGGGCACCAATAGACCGGCGCTGGGGGATTGCGGGGATTGTCCGGCTGAAAATGTTGGGCCTCGCATCGAGAGGTTGGCCAAGCGTTCCAGGCCAAGGCAAGGATGAGGGCAGGGAGGAGAAAGGGGTGACGGTCCCGATGAACAATCATGCACCATTGTCTCCTCGATGGTTTTGAGCTGTCAATCAAACGCTAAGAATCAACCACCGCTATTTGACGGGATGGGAAAGCCGAACGATAGGCAAGGCAACAAAGAGGAGGCAGGGGAAGAAGATGTGCAATATGAAAGGGTTAGAATCTCAGATTCCCATTGACAACAAGAGCGAGGGGAGTATACTCCCTCACGATGTGGTAGAAAGTGGAGAAGAGTGGTTGAAAGAGAGCAGAAGTTTTTGTCATGTTCCTGTCCTGGTGGAAGAGATAGTTTTCTGGCTTTTACAAGCCAATCCTTCTCTGATTGTGGACTGCACGGTGGGATATGGTGGACATGCTGAGGCCTTGCTGAGATGTTCACCCCCCACCATGAGACTGGTGGGGCTGGATCGGGATCTCCAAGCCATTAGGTATGCGAAAGAGCGGTTGGCTGAATTTGGAGACCGAGTGGTATTGAAGTGGGGTGATTATCGCGATCTCAAGCGGCACCTCGCTGAGATGAATGTCTCAAGGGTAGGAGGAGTGCTGTTTGATTTGGGAGTGTCGTCTCCGCAACTTGATGATCCCCGGCGCGGGTTTAGTTTTCGAGCTGATGGCCCTCTCGATATGCGTATGGACCAGACGACAGGAAGAACAGCAGCGGCAGTAGTCAATGAGGAGTCGGAATCGGTGTTGGCGGACATCATTTACCAGTACGGAGAAGAACGGTACGCCCGACGAATTGCTCGCGCGATCGTTCGGGCGAGAGAGCGAAAGACGATTCAAACGACCAGCGAACTGGCCTCCATCATTGTACGAGCGGTGCCCTCCGTCTATCGGCACGGACGGATTCACTGCGCAACCCGCACATTTCAAGCTCTTCGCATCGCTGTGAACCGAGAATTGGAGGGCTTGGATGCCGTATTGCACGACGCCGTCGATGTATTGGCGTTGGGGGGGAGAATGGGCGTTATCTCCTTTCATTCAATCGAGGATCGTATCGTCAAACGGACGTTTCGTTCCTTAGCGCAAGGGCCAGGTGCCTGTCTGTCCGTGCTAACTCCCAAGCCTATCATTCCTCTAGCAGGAGAATGTCAGGCGAACCCACGGGCTCGAAGCGCTAAGCTGCGAGTCGTCGAACGGAAGAGAGAAAGGACGACATCATGAGAGTGTTGGTGGTTTTCGGCTTGTGCCTTGCGTTGGTCTTTGTGTGGGAGCGGGTGGATATCGTGCGGCTCGGCTATCACATCGAACGACTAAAGACCGAAAAAGCTCGTCTTGAACGGGATCGTGACCACCTCCGTATGCAAGTGTCTGCCCTCACCGCACCGGATCGTATTGCGAAGGTGGCGACCGAGCAACTGGGAATGGTGGTGCCTCGTGCAGGACAGGTCGTCATGGTCGAAGTCAGACCAGCTAGCGCCCCTGCTCATCGAACACTGCCAGGCGAAATCCGCATTGCGCGTCACGATGTCAATGATGCGGAGGGAAAGCACGAGTGACGACCCTCCGCTCCCACAGACGTCGATACTTTACGATCTTGTTGCTTTTAAGCGGGTTCGGCGTAGTACTGTCTAGATTAGTGATGTTGCAGGTTTTGCAGGCTGCGGAATTAACGGTTAAGGCGGATCGTCAACATCAAAGAATTGTCTCGTTGGAGGGAATGCGGGGGGCCATCCTCGATCGTCACGGGACAATGTTGGCCATGAACGTGGAGGTGCCATCGGTATATGGGGTGCCAACGGCGCTGGACAGTCCGGCCCGGGTGGCGCGGGCCCTTGCTCCCATTTTGCATGTGCGTAGCGAGGAGCTGGAACGAAAGCTGAGCCAACCGCGGGCGTTTGTATGGCTTGCGCGGAAATTGGACCCTGAAACGGGGCGACAGGTTGAGCGCCTGGCTTCGATGGAGGGGATCGGCATCAAAATGGAAGGCCGACGGTTTTATCCGAAGGGGCCGCTCTTGTCACACGTTCTGGGTTTTGCGGGGTTGGATGGAGAGGGGTTAGAAGGCATCGAGCGCCGATATGATGAGGAACTACGGGGCGAAAAACGGACAATTGTTCTTCAGCAAGACGCCAAGGGCCGTACAGTATTTCCCAAGGGATTGTGGGAGGAAACCGTTGCTGCCCCTGGTCATCAGTTGGTCCTGACGGTGGACGAAGTCATCCAATATATCGTGGAGAAAGAATTGGATGAAGCCGTCATGCGGACGCGAGCCAAGTCTGGGACCGCTATTATGCTGGATCCTTCGACGGGAGCGGTGTTGGCTCTGGCGGTCAGCCCGCGGTTCAATCCTAATTCCCGTGCCGGTTTTAAGCCGGAGCAGTGGCGTAACCGAGCAGTCACGGATGCCTACGAGCCTGGTTCAACTATGAAGGCAATCATCGCAGCCGCGGCAATTGAAGAGGGGGTCATGACGCCGCAGACGTTGATCTATGGCGAACAGGGTCGCATGACGGTGGCCAACACCGTGATTCATGATCATGAGCGGTTCGGCTGGATGTCGTTCGCGCAGGTGATTTGGAAGTCGAGCAATGTTGGAGCGGCCAAGGTTGGGATGGCGTTGGGGGAGGAGCGGCTGTACCGTTACCTCCGAGCCTTTGGTTTTGGAGAGCGGACAGAAATCGATCTGCCGGGTGAAACAGCGGGATTGTTCAAGCCGCCGCGTGACTGGGGAAAACGGACAATCGCTTCACTTGCGATGGGGCAGGAAATCGGTGTCACGGCGATTCAGATGGTGTCGGCGGTGGCGGCCATTGCGAACGGCGGAATGTTAATGAAGCCCTATGTGGTCTCCGAAATCCGCGATGGCCAAGGCCGGATTCTCAAGCGCATGCTGCCGACTGCCAAGCGGCGGGTGATTGCTCCAGAAACGGCGCGCACCGTTACTGCAATCCTCGAAGGGGTGGTGACGGATGGCACAGGAAGCAAAGCGGCCATCAACGGATTTCGCGTGGCGGGAAAAACGGGGACAGCGCAGAAAATCGATCCTCGCACGCGCACCTATTCGACCAGCAAGTTCGTCAGTTCATTTGTGGGGTACGTGCCGGCCGAGGACCCCAAGCTCGCCATGATTGTGGTGATTGATGAACCAACCGGTGAGACATGGGGGGGAGTCGTGGCTGCTCCGGTGTTTCGCCGGGTGGGGGAGCAGGTCCTCAAGTATTGGGGCGTCCCATCGCATGAGCCGGTCCAGATGGCCATGGCAATCAGGGAATGATGAGAATGGAACCTGGCGTATCGAGGAATTGAATATCGAGGAATTGAGAATGACCGTTGCTGAGTTGCTTCGAGCACTGGAGGGGCAAGTCAGGGTGATCGACACCCAGGGGGACCTCACCGTCTCCCTCAAGGCCATCACCAATGATTCGCGATCCGTTCAGCCGGGCAGTCTGTTTGTAGCTGTCAAGGGGGAGCAGAAGGATGGCCACCACTTCATTCCCAACGCGCTAACAGCAGGGGCGGTTGCGCTCGTAGTGGAGCAGGCAATGATGCCAATTGCGGATGGTTCGATGCCTTGCGTGCGTGTAGCGGACTCAAGGAAGGCGCTGGGGTTTCTTGCAAGCCGTTTCTACGGTGATCCATCCTCCCAAATGCGAATGATCGGTGTTACGGGCACGAACGGCAAGACAACGACCACTTACCTATGCAAGACCATCTTGGAAACAGCAGGGGCCCGCGTTGGGTTGCTTGGCACCGTGTCCTATCAGATTGGTGCGGAGGCGCTCCCCGCTTCTCAGACCACACCTGGTGCGTTAGAGCTGCAGCAGTTGTTGGCCAAGATGGTCAAGGATCGCTGCACGACGGTTGTGATGGAGGTGTCGTCCCATGCGTTGGCACAAGATCGTACGGCTGGCTGCGAATATGATGTGGCGGTGTTTACCAATCTGACGCAGGATCATCTCGATTTTCATAAGACCATGGAGGCGTATTTCCAGGCGAAGCTGCGGCTGTTTACCGGCCTCACCGGCACGGCCAAGCCAAACAAGCGGGCCATCGTTAATATTGATGATCCTGCTGGTGAGCGGATCGCGCGGCTGTGTCCTGCCCCGGTTTGGACCTACGGCATCAGAGCCAAGGCTGATCTGCAGGCTGACCAGGTTCACTTGTCGATCGACGGCACGATGTTCACCGTCCGGACGCCAGCCGGGTCCTTTTCAGTCCACAGCCATCTCGTTGGAGAACACAACGTCTATAACCTACTGGCCTCGATTGGGGTTGCCTTGCATGAGGGAGCGACGCCGGCTCAGATCCAAGAGGCGGTGGCGCGCGTGACGAATGTGCCGGGGAGGTTTGAACGAGTGCTAGCGGGCCAGCCGTTTACGGTGGTCGTCGATTACGCGCATACGGAAGACGCTTTAATCCGTTTGTTGATGGCGGTACAGACTGTGAGGACTGGTCGCATCATCACGGTTTTTGGATGTG
This sequence comes from Nitrospira sp., assembly GCA_024330925.1. Classification (GTDB taxonomy): domain Bacteria; phylum Nitrospirota; class Nitrospiria; order Nitrospirales; family Nitrospiraceae; genus Nitrospira_D. Next base: position 46,412 of record JANDJK010000003.1, on the reverse strand, counting down.
GCGGAGATCGTGATCGTGGAAAGAGACCCAAGATGGGAAAAGCGGCTGTGCGCTTCAGCGATGTGGTGATTTTGACCTCGGATAATCCGAGGACCGAAGATCCGTTATCGATTCTTGAGGACGTCGAGGTAGGCATCCGTGAGGCTATGACAGAACGGCCTCAGGTCCACTATCAAAAGATAGCTGACCGGCGTGAAGCGATTGAGACGGCCATCCGTCTGGCTCGTCCGAATGACATGGTGGTGATTGCCGGCAAGGGACATGAAGATTATCAGGTTGTCGGGACCCAAAAGTTTCATTTTGACGATCGAGAGGTAGCGCGGGAGGCTATTGACCGGCTCAAATCCTGCGTCTGAGATGTGCATCGTTGAATCAGTGGTGAAGAGGAAGACCATCGCCATGCCGCTGTTTACTGTTGAAGAACTGAGAGAAGTCATCAGCACCAAGGTTCTAGCCGGTGAGTGTCCCGGGTGGCTCAAACTGCCTATTCGACGGATCCATCTGGATAGTCGGTCGATCCGCCGTGGTGACCTCTTTGTGGCGATTGTGGGAGACCGATTCGATGGCCACGATTTTGTTGGAGCGGCGATTGAGGGGGGAGCGATGGGAGCCATTGTGCAGGACACCTTTCATGCAGCGGCATTGGTGAACAGGCGAGGAGGCAATGAACGACTGCCGCTTCTCTTAGGGGTCCGTGATCCCTTGTTGGCCTACCAACAGCTTGCCTCCCATCACCGAAGTCGGTTCGATATCCCTGTGGTGGCGGTGACTGGCAGCAATGGCAAAACCACGACCAAAGAGATGGTGGCCAGTGTTTTAGCTCAGCGCTGGAAGGTGCTAAAAACCGAAGGCAATCTCAACAATCGGATCGGCGTGCCCCAAACGTTGCTCCGTCTGGATGGCCGACACGAGGCGGCTGTGATCGAGATGGGTGTCGATCGCGTCGGCCAAACAACAAGGCTCTGTGAAATTGCAAGACCCACCGTCGGCCTCATCACCAACATTGGTCCCGATCACCTAGAGTTTTTCGGTGGGATGGAGGGGTCGATGCGGGCCAAGGCCGAGTTGCTTGCGTGGCTGCCAGAGGACGGGGCGGCTGTGTTGAATGCGGACGACCCCTATTTCGAACACTTGGCGTCGAGGAGTCGCTGCCGTGTGGTGTCATTTGGCTTTACACACAAAGCGGATGTTCGTGCGACTCAGATCAGGGTGGAGAATCGAGGAACTTTTTTTCGGTTGTGGTTACCTGGCAAGGTCCGTCCGGTTGCTGTGCGGCTGCGTGTACAGGGAGAACACAATGTAGCTAATGCGCTGGCCGCTGCGGCGGTTGGTAACCTCTTGGGGGTGCCCCCAATGTCCATTGTAGAAGGATTGTCCTGCTTCAGGCCGGTGGCGATGCGATCGCAAGTCTTCATGAGCTGCGGTATTACGATTATCAATGATTGTTACAACGCGAACCCGGCTTCGATGAAGGCAGCTATTCGACTGTTGGCGCAGCGTGGGCAAGGGAGAAAGACCATTGCGCTCCTGGGAGATATGTTGGAGTTGGGATCTGCGGCTGCTTCGATGCACGAAGAGGTGGGGGTATTTGTGGCGGAGCAGGGGATCAGTCAACTGGTGGTGTGTGGATCGTGGGGGCGACATGTCGCGGCGGGAGCGGAGCGGGGAGGGCTTGATCGATCCCGGATTGTACTCGTTCCTGATGCAGCACGTGCCGGAGAAGTGGTCAAGGCTCTTGCGCGATCGGGCGATGTAGTTCTGGTCAAGGGATCGCGAGGCATGAAGTTGGAACAAGCTGTCGAGATTCTGCAAAGGCAAGAAACAGGACGAGCGGTCAAAACCGCTTCATGATGTAGGCCTGTGCAGAAACGGTGGCGCTGTTTTGTATCGCGGGCTGTATCGAATCATGTTGTACAACTGGCTCTATCCGCTCCATACGGAATTTTCGTTTCTGAATGTCTTTCGGTACCAGAGTTTCCGCATCATCTATGCCGCGGTGACGGCATTTTTGATCGCATTTGCCTTGGCTCCCTCCCTGATTCGTAAGTTGCAAGAGATCAAGCTGGGCCAACAGGTTCGCGACGATGGTCCTAAGCGGCATTTGGCGAAGAGCGGGACACCGACGATGGGGGGGATCTTGATTATCTTTGCCGTCATCGTTTCCACTGTGCTCTGGGCTGACATCGCGCGACCGATAATTTGGTTGGTCTTGGCATCGACTGTGGGGTTTTTTCTTATCGGTTTTGCCGACGACTACCTCAAATTTACCAAGGCGCGCTCTAAGGGGCTGTCGGCGTCGCAGAAGTTCACCGCTCAAGTCTGTGTCTCGTTGGGTGTCGCGCTGGCACTGTATTGCCTCCCCAGTTACAGCACCAAGCTCAGTGTGCCGTTTTTCAAGAACTTTACGCCGGATCTCGGATGGTTTTACATCGTGTTTGCGATTTTGGTGATTGTCGGGACCTCCAATGCCGTCAACCTGACTGATGGGTTGGATGGACTTGCGATAGGGCCCATCATGATTGCGGCTCTAGCCTATACTGTGGTGGCCTATGTTACTGGCCACCGGTTGATGTCCGAATACCTCTTGATTCCTCACATCGAGGGAGCTGGCGAATTGGCTGTCTTTACCGCCTCGATTCTGGGGGCAAGTCTAGGATTCCTCTGGTACAACGCCTATCCAGCTTCGGTCTTCATGGGGGATGTCGGATCCCTTCCCTTAGGAGCTGCTTTGGGAACTGTGGCGGTTCTCACCAAACACGAATTATTGCTGCTCATGGTCGGCGGTGTTTTTGTGATCGAGGCGGTGTCGGTTATTTTTCAAGTGCTTTCCTACAAGTCGAGGGGCAAGCGCATTTTTCTCATGGCTCCCATTCACCACCATTTTGAAATGAAGGGATGGGAGGAACCCAAGGTGGTGGTTCGGTTGTGGATTATCGCGATTCTCCTGGCTCTGTTGAGTCTTAGTACGTTGAAGCTGCGCTGAGAAGAGATCAAGAAGATCGAAGGAGAGCCAAAGTGGTGGCAGGTGAGGAACTGAACTTTGCCGGCGCCAAGGTCACGGTTGTGGGAGCGGCCAGGAGCGGTGTAGCCGTTGCTCGATTGCTTGCGGAGGTCGGCGCCTTCGTGACGGTGGCGGACAGAAAGGATCAAACAGAACTGCGGCAAAGACTGCAGGAGCTAGACGGAGTCTCGGTGACGGTCAGGGTGGGCCAGGAGTATGAATCGGCGATTGATTGGGCCGATCTGGTGGTCATTAGTCCCGGCGTTCCCTCTCGCCTGGAATTGTTGGAACGGGCACGCCGGCGGGGCGTGAAGGTACTGGGGGAACTTGAAATCGCGTCTCGTTTTGTGAGGGCGCCAATCCTGGCTGTTACTGGTACCAACGGCAAAAGTACCACTGTGACACTGATCGGCAAGATGTTGGAGGAGGCAGGCAGGCGGGTGTTTGTGGGAGGGAATCTGGGTGTGCCTCTCAGCGAGGCGGCTCGTTCTGCTGTCCTGGCTGCCCGCGCTGGCAGGCCGGAACCGTTTGAGGTGTTGGTGGTAGAGGTGTCCAGCTTTCAATTGGAGACAGTGGAGCGATTTCATCCCCGGATTGCTGCTTTCCTCAACATCACAGTTGATCACCAGGACCGGTACGAGTCGTTCGACGACTATCTTGCGGCCAAGACCCGGCTGTTCGAGAACCAAGGTCCTGCTGACTATGCGGTCTTCAATCTCGATGCCCCGCTGGTTGCGTCGGTACGGCAGCAGGTGGAGAGTTGCGTACTGGGATTTACGAAAGGGTCGTCCTTGCCAGCGGATGTTGTGGGTGGAGCCTATCTGGATGGTGAGCGCGTGATGGTGGCCATCAATGGTCAGGTGGAGGAGGTTTGTCGGCGCGATGAGATCAGGATCATCGGCCAGCACAATGTCGAAAATGCCATGGCCGCCTCCGTCGTTGCGCGGCTCCAGGGGGGAGATTCTGAAGTGATTCGACGGGTGTTGCGGGAATTTCCGGGACTGGAACATGCACTGGAGACTGTGCGTGAGCGGCGGGGAGTCCGATTTGTCAACGACTCGAAGGGAACCAATGTGGACGCTACGCTCAAGGCGCTGGAAAGTATCGACCGGCCGATATGGATGATTGCGGGAGGACGAGATAAGGGCGGAGATTTTGCTCGCTTGGCTCCCCTCGTCCGTCAACGGGTCAAGCGGTTGATCGTGATCGGGGAGGCGGCGCCGCTCATTGCTGCGGCCATGGACGGGTATGATGCCATCGATCGAGCTGGATCGCTTCGCGAAGCGGTGGAGATTGCTGCCGCCGGCGCAACGCCCGGCGACGTGGTATTGCTGTCGCCAGCATGCGCGAGTTTTGACATGTTTGCCGATTATCAGGACCGTGGACGCCAATTCAAAACGTTCGTGCAGGCCTTGCCCGATTAGTCGGGGTAAACAGCCGATGTGGAGAGTCAAGATGAAGCCTCGTGAAAGACAGAGGCTTATGCGAACAAGGAACGATAGGTTGCAAGAAAGTTGACACTGCCTCATGTCGTACAAACCTTCGGAGACGCCTGCAGGGTCCTGGCGTTTGTCTCGCCCCCGTCCCTCGAAACGGGTGTCGATGGATCACGTCCTGCTGATGGTGACGATGGTGTTGGCGCTCATTGGGCTGGTGATGGTGTTCAGCGCGAGCGCGGTCATGGCAGGAAGCCGGTTTCACGACCCAGGGTATTTTCTCAAACGACAAGTTGTGTGGCTGATGGTCGGACTTCTGCTGATGCAGGGGATGTCTCGCATCGACTATGTCTGGTGGAAGAGACTGGCGATTCCTTTTTTGGGGGTGACTGTCCTGTTGCTGGTGTTGGTGCTGGTACCGTCGATTGGGGTTGCTGCGAAGGGAGGAAGGCGCTGGCTGCACGCTGGGCCGGTCCTTGTGCAGCCGGCCGAACTGGCAAAACTGGTGCTCCTGATGTATGTGGCCGCGTACTTGGCCAAACGGGAAGACACAATCACCCGTTTTGGGCGAGGGCTTTTGCCTCCGATGGTGGTGTTTGGCGTGGTGGGGGGCTTGGTGTTGCTCGAGCGAGACTTGGGAACAGTTGTGGTCATGGGGGTGACAGTAATGGGGCTCTTGTTTTTGGGGGGAGCCCGGCTGTCACATCTGATCTGGCTGGGTTTGGCCGGACTGGCGGTCGTGACGGTGTTGGTGCTGGGATCGAGTTTTCGTCTTCAACGGGTGATGGTCTTCTTGGCGCCCTGGAAAGATCCGACCAACGCGGGCTTTCAGATCACCCAATCGTTTCTGGCTTTTGGGCATGGTGGGTTGTTCGGGGTGGGGTTGGGCGAGGGCAGACAGAAATTGTTTTTCCTGCCCGAGGCCCATACCGATTTTGTATTGGCCTTGGTAGGAGAGGAGCTCGGGTTGGTTGGCACGGCCAGCATTATTCTTCTCTTTGCACTCTTCGTGGTTCGCGGATTTCACATCGCGGCGCGGGCCAGGATGCCGTTTGGCCGCTATCTGGGTATGGGGATTACCCTGCTTATTGGGGTCCAAGCCCTGATCAATGCTTCTGTCGTGACAGGATTGGTGCCAACCAAGGGACTCACGCTGCCATTTGTCAGTTATGGTGGCTCGTCCCTGGTAACGTGCATGACCGGTGTCGGTATCCTGCTCAGTATTTCACGGGACCGCCGAAACGGACTGGAAGAGTTAGGACGCAAGGGCAGGAGAGAGCGCCGATGACGGTGGTGATTGCTGCGGGAGGAACGGGCGGGCACCTCTATCCGGCTGTGGCGCTGGCCAGAGAATTTCTGCGGCATGACTCCTTGGCCAGAATTTTGTTCATCGGCACGACACGGGGGATCGAGGCCAAGGTGTTAGCCCATGAGGGGTTCGAGTTGTCGCTCATCACGGCTCATCCGGTGATGGGGAAGGGCCCGCTGGCTATGTTGAAAGGGGTAGCCTCGCTCCCGATCGGTATATGGCAGTCCCTGGCACTGTTCCGTCGAGTTGGCGTGAATCTCGTGATTGGGGTCGGAGGGTATACCAGTCCCGCAGTACTGATGGCAGCCGCCTTGCGAAAGATTCCACGGGTAATCGTGGAACCGAATGCCTATCCGGGGATGGCTAATAAGGTGGTCGCTCCCTTGGCCCAGCGAATTTTTTTGGCGTTTGATTCGGCAGCCCAGAGCTTCGATCGTCACAAGATCATAGTGACCGGCACGCCGATTCGCCGGGAGTTTGTAGCGCAGGAAGACGGGCGAGAGACCAGAGTGCTCCATTCGCGCCGTCGGTTGCTGATCGTTGGAGGGAGCCAAGGCGCCAAAGCGATCAACGATGCAGTGCTGGAGGGAATGCCATTTCTGATCAAGCAGATACCTGACGTGGAGATCACGCATCAAACGGGTGAGCTGGATTATCAGCGGGTGAAGGCAGCTTATGACCAGATGGGGGTGCGCGCCGAGGTCGCTCCGTTTTTGTACGAGATGCCAATGATTCTGCAAAGAGCTGATTTGGTGGTCGCGAGGGCTGGAGCGATGACGATCGCGGAGCTGATGGCTTGTGGCAAACCCGCGATCCTGATCCCACTCCCTACTGCAATCTATGACCATCAGATGAAGAACGCACAGGCCCTGGAGGCAGGCGGAGGAGCCGTGGTGCTACCGCAAGCTGAACTGACCGGTTTTCGATTGAGTGAGTTGATTGTCCGTCTGTTGTCGAACCCGGAACAGCTCCGGGTTATGGGAGTCAAGAGCCGAGCTATGCGGCGAATCGATGCGGGAGAGGCGATTGTACGCGAGTGCTACAAGTTGATGAAAGAGGCATCTCATGGCTATAGGGCGTTATGAACGACAGGAGACCGGCATGGCGGGATCTGGCAGGGGGGCGTGGGCTGGCACAGGCCGCTTGCAGGGGGTGAGGAGCATGGCACGGTTTCGCAAGATTCAGCATATCCATTTTGTTGGCATCGGCGGCGCTGGCATGAGCGGGATTGCTGAGGTTCTCCTGACCATGGGCTATGCTGTTAGCGGCTCTGATTTGCAGGGGTCCGAGACGACAAAACGGCTGGAAGCACTTGGGGGGAATATTTTCATTGGACACCATGAGTCGCATGTGGGGGCAGCGCAGGTCGTGGTGGTGTCCTCCGCTGTCGCACCAACTAATCCGGAAATCCAGGAGGCAAAGCGCAGGAAAATTCCGGTCATCCCCCGTGCCGAGATGCTTGCGGAGCTGATGCGCCTGAAATTTGGCATTGCGATTGCCGGCGCTCACGGAAAAACGACTACAACCTCGATGGTCGGCAATGTGCTGGCTCAAGGAGGACTGGATCCAACCATGGTGATCGGCGGCAAGGTGAATGCGTTGGGTAGCCATGCGCGATTGGGTCGCAGTGAGTTGCTGGTAGCAGAGGCGGACGAAAGCGACGGCTCGTTTCTTCGTTTGTCGCCCACCATCGTTGCGGTCACGAATCTTGATCGCGAACACCTTGATCACTACGGCTCGATGGAACGTTTGGCTGACAGCTTCGTGGAATTCATCAACAAGGTGCCGTTTTACGGATTAGCCGTATTGTGCGCCGACGACGAGCGGCTTCGTTCGCTCCTGCCCCGCATCGTCAAACGGTGTTACACCTACGGTCTTACGGAGTATGAGGGGGTGAAGCCGGATTTCAAGGCCACGGATATTCTGCTTAAACAATGGGGCTCGGAGTTCCGAGCGTCGTTTCGGGGTACTCATCTCGGTCCGTTTCGGCTGGCTGTGCCGGGCATTCACAATGTTGCGAATGCTCTGGCTGCGATTGCCATTGGAATGGAATTGGAGGTGCCCGTTGATCTCATTCGGAAGGGACTTGCAGCGTTTAGTGGGGTGGAACGACGGTTTCATCTTCGTGGTGAGGCTGCAGGAGTGACCGTGATCGATGATTACGGGCATCATCCTACTGAAATACGAGCGACACTGGCGACGGCGAAACAGGGAGGGGATCGGCGGTTGGTGGTGCTTTTTCAGCCTCACCGGTACACTCGTACGCGAGACTGTTTTGAGGACTTTCTTCATGCGTTTGATCGAGCTGATCTCTTGTTTGTGACTGAGATTTATGGGGCGGGTGAGCAGGCAATTGCGGGAGTGTCCGGGCAGAAATTGGCCGAGGCTATTGCGGCTGCTGGTCATCCATCGGTCACCTTTATTGAACGCAAGGAGGCCTTGGCGGAGCAGGTCATGCCTCGGCTCCAACCTGGCGATCTGGTGCTGACGCTGGGGGCGGGCGATATTTGGAAAACCGGTCCCGAGATTCTGGCTCGGTTGACGGCGGTAGCATGACCCCGTGGTGTGTTTTTCATGGCTGATTGCAAGCGGGCAACGGTGGGGAGGCAAGACGGCAAGGTGCCGCGGTGGCGATTGGAAAAAGCGGTTGTCGGTCTCAGGGGCAGGGTACAGTTTGATGTGCCATTGCGGACGTACACATCGTTTCGGGTTGGGGGGCCTGCTGATGTGTTGGTCGAGCCGGCCGATCTGAACGATCTAGTGCGTGTAGTGAAGCAGGCCGCTGAACAGAAAGTACGAATTTTTGTGCTCGGAGGGACCAATCTTCTTGTTCGGGACAAGGGGATCAGGGGGATTGTGATTCGCCTTGCGAGGTTGCGGGCCATTAAAGAAGAAGCGGAGTCGGTGCTCTATGCTGAGGCTGGTGTGGGTATGCCAACCCTCATGGGGTATGCCATCCGTCGGTCACTGAAGGGATTGGAATGGGCGGCAGGTATTCCGGGGACGGTGGGGGGCTGTGTGGTCATGAATGCCGGTACGAAACTGGGCGAGATGAAAGATGTGGTCAAGGCAGTTCGAATGGTGACGCCGACCGGTGCCGTGAAAGAGTACGATGGGCGATCGATTACCTTTGAGTATCGTCGGGCGAAGCTCCCGCCCGGAGTGGTGGCTGGCGTATGGCTTCAATTGGCACCAGGTGTGCGGCGTGAGTTGGAGAAGACGGTCAAAGACTATCTGCGTTATCGCCGGCAGACGCAGCCGTTGACGCTGCCGAGCGCCGGCTGTGTGTTTAAGAATCCGCCCCACGATTTGGCTGGTCGAGTTGTAGAGGCGGCTGGACTCAAAGGGGCTCGCGTAGGTGATGCTGAAGTGTCGATCAAACACGCGAACTTCATCGTCAATCGAGGCCATGCTACTGCGCAGGATGTGTTGGCATTGATTCGAAAAGTCAGGCACGAGGTGTTCCAAAAGACCGGTGTGAAATTGGAATTAGAGCTCCAGTTGGTGGGCCAAGCATAGAGAAGCGAAGTACCGAAACAACGAGAAGCCCGGGCAGTGCCGATACGGCAGGGCTGGCCGTGAGAAGCGGCCGTGGGGACGCCGGCGATGAAACGAACAGGCCGATTAACGGAGGCGCGTATCGGAGTGTTGATGGGTGGATGGTCATCTGAGCGGGACATCTCGCTTAAAACCGGCCGTGCTGTCTATCAGGCGCTGGTGCGCCGTGGCTATGACGCTGTGCCGATCGAGGTCGGTGACCGGCTGTTCGACGACTTGAACCACCACAAGATAGAAGTTGTGTTCTTGGCCTTGCATGGAGCCGGAGGTGAGGACGGGACCATGCAGGGGTTTCTCGAAACGGTCGGGATCCCATACACAGGCTCGGGGGTTCTGGCAAGTGCCTTGGGGATGAACAAGATTGTGACTAAAACGGTCTTGGCCTCATCCGGGATCCCGGTTCCGCCTGGGTCGGTCGTCACGCGGGGGGTAGCCGTTTCCCTTCCTACCATCCTGAGGAAGGCGCAACTCCGATTGCCCATTGTTGTCAAGCCGGCTTCGCAAGGTTCCACGATCGGCGTGACCATTGTGCGCCGTACTGCGGAATGGGAGCAGGCGTTGGCGACAGCCCATCGTTATGACGAGGAAGCAGTGGTGGAAGCATTCATTCCCGGCCGTGAAGTGACCGTCGCGGTGTTGCGAGGAACAGCGGGTACGCTCAAAGTGCTGCCGGCTGTCGAAATTGTGGCACCCGGTGGATTTTACGATTTTGCGGCGAAGTATCAAAAGGGGAACACAACCTACCTCTGCCCGGCTCCTTTGCCGGCGAGAATCGTAAGAACTCTGGAGGATCTGAGCCGCCGAGCTTTCAGTGCTTTAGGGTGTGAGGGGGCGGCGCGTGTGGACTTTCGGGTGACGCCGGAGGGTCGTCCCTATGTCTTGGAGATCAATACGGTTCCCGGCATGACGGAAACGAGTCTGCTGCCGATGGCAGCGGCGAAGGCGGGTATCAATTATGAACAGTTAGTCGAATGGATTTTGCGGTCGGCGCTTGATCGGGCCCGCCGATTCGGTGTGACCAGGATAAGAAGCTAAGTGGTGGACGGATGATGCTTGTTCGAAAACGTTGGCGGCCCTCTTTCCACCGACCAAGAAAAAATCAATGGAAATGTCCACGGGTGGGGGCGCCCTCAAATCGGGATGCGGTGGCTTGGTGGAATGTCCTCAGGCGGAAAGGGAGAGGGGTCCTCAGATGGACGGCTGCGATGATGGGTGTGGCGGCGACCTTGTGGGTGATCACCTTGGGCGTGTCCAACGTTGGCCCCTTTCTGGAGCGGCTGTTTGAAATCAGGGTTGTGACGGTTGATGGTCTTCATCGACTCAATCAGCAGGACATTATCGATCTGGTACAGCTTGCCCCTCGGACGCCGCTCTACCGTGTGTCAGCGGTTGACATCCAAGAGCGCGTGGAGACTCATCCGTGGATTAAACAGGCAACGGTCGCCCTCCTTCCCTTTCATGAGCTTCGCATCTCGGTAGTGGAACGGATTCCGGGCGCGTGGGTGCAGGTTGGGCACGAAATCTTTCTCGTTGATCAAGACGGGCAGGTACTTACCCCGTGGCATCCCTTGGAGGGCGAGTCATTGTCGGAAGAACTGTTGCCGGTGGTATCGGGAGTTGATCGCAAGGGATTGCTTGAGGGAACTGAGGCTGTCCGTCTTGCCATCGTTGCTGGTATTGAGGTGGCCGATCATGTGCGGCAAACGTACTCGGGGCCGTTGTATGTGAACGTGGCGGATCCGACCAATTTGATCGTATCGGTCGGCGGCACACGGTTTCATTTTGGGGAAGAAGGACGAGACGAACAGTGGAAGCGGTTTCAGCAAGTCAAGCAAGTGGTACGGGAATTGGAAGTGGTGGGAGCTGGTGAGGTCAGCGATGTGGATCTGCGGTACGAGAACCGAGTAGTTGTCCGAGAAAGGGGGTGATCGCGGTGCCGAAACGGGATCAAATCCTTGTCGGGCTTGATATCGGAACCACCAAAATCTGTGCCGTGGTGGCGGAAGTGACCGATAGCGGAATGTTAAATGTAATCGGCATCGGCTCAAGCCAGTCCAGGGGGTTACGCAAGGGGGTGGTGGTCGATATTGAAAGCACGGTCGAATCGATCAAAAAGGCGGTCGAAGAAGCAGAATTGATGGCGGCAGTGCAGATCAATTCTGTCTATACCGGCATTGCGGGGACCCATATTGCGGCGGAAAACTGCAAGGGAGTGGTGGCGCTCAAGCGTGGAGAGGTAACAAGAGATGACATTCAACGAGCAATCGAAAGCGCCCGCACGTTGGCCATTGTTCCACCGGATCGTCGGATTCTTCACGTGCTGCCTCGTGAATTTGCGGTGGATGGTCAGGAGGGAGTTCGCGAGCCGTTGGGACTGTCGGGCAATCGGCTCGAGGTCAATGTCCATGTGATTACCGGTGCCGTCACGTCTGCACAAAATATTATCAAGAGCGTCAATCGGGCTGGCCTGGATGTGGTGGACATCATTCTGCAGCCGCTGGCGTCCAGTGAGGCAGTGTTGAGCCAGGAGGAACGGGAGTTGGGCGTTGCCATGGTGGACTTGGGCGGTGGCACAACGGATGTGGCGATTTTTCTCGATGGCAGCATCAGACATTCTGCTGTGTTGCCCATTGGGGGACAGAATTTGACCAAGGACTTGGCAATTGGCTTGATGACGTCGCAGACCGAGGCAGAAAAAATTAAGGTGCATCACGGCTTGGCCAGAGTCGAATTGGTAGCCGGAAATCAAACGGTCGAGGTGCCGTCGATGGGGGATCGCCCGCCCCGTCTGTTCTCAAGAAAGGACGTAGCTGAGATCATCGAGCCACGGGTCGAGGAGATGTTCGAACTAGTGCGGAGAGAAATCGCCCGTGCCGGCTATGAAGGCATGTTAGGAGCTGGTGTGGTGCTGACGGGTGGCACTTCTTTGCTAGAGGGGATGCCGGAGGCAGCGGAAAAGGTGCTGAAATTGCCTGCCCGCCGCGGTGGCCCCTCTGGTGTGGGAGGACTTCGCGACATTGTCAGTCACCCTGCTTATGCAACAGGGGTGGGCTTGTTGCTGCACGCCAGGCGATATGCCGAGGATTTGGAGTCAGCGGGGCTCCGCAACGGAGGGGCATGGTCCAAAATGGTCGGATGGACAAGGCGAATGTTGGAAGTCTTTTAACCCCGCCCTTTGGGCGCGACATGCGCCAGAGAGGGCAAGGTGAGGAGGTGCAAGATGTTTTCGCTGCAAGAATGCGTGCTCTCGCCGGTTCGCATCAAGGTGATCGGTATCGGCGGTGCTGGCTGTAATGCGGTCAATACAATGATTGCGGCTGGCTTGTCCCGAGTGGATTTCATTGCGAGCAACACCGATCTCCAAGCGCTGGAACGATCGTTGGCGCCGTATAAGATTCAGCTTGGGCCTGAGCGGACCCGTGGATTGGGTGCAGGAGCGAGGCCGGAGATTGGCAAAGAGGCAGCGCTGGAGAGCCGGGAACAGATTCGTGAATGTCTGGAAGGGGCGGATATGGTGTTTGTGACAGCGGGTATGGGTGGTGGAACCGGCACAGGAGCCGCGCCAATTGTAGCCAGCATCGCCCGTGAGATGGGTATCCTGACGGTTGGCGTCGTGACGAAGCCCTTTCATTATGAAGGACAACGGCGGCAGAAACATGCTGAAGAGGGGATCCGTGATCTTCGGCGGCATGTCGATACGTTGCTCGTCATTCCCAATCAACGGTTATTAGGGATCGTTGATAAATCGACTCCCCTGCTCGATGCCTTTAAGGTAGCCGACGATGTGTTGCGACAGGCTATCCAAGGGATTGCTGATGTGATCACCACGACGGGGCTGGTGAATGTCGATTTTGCGGATGTCCGGACCGTGATGTCTCATACAGGGCGAGCTGTGATGGGCATGGGGGTCGCGCGTGGTCCCAACCGAGCCATTGAGGCAGCGCAAAAAGCCATTTGTAGTCCACTGCTCGAAGAAGGCAGTATCGAAGGTGCGCGGGGGGTGCTCCTCAACATCACGGGCGGGCCCAACATGTCGCTTCATGAGGTGGAGGAAGCAGCGTCTATCATTCAACAGGCGGCTGATCCGGAAGCCAACATCATCGTAGGTCAGGTGATCAATCCTGAGAGCGGCGAGGATTTGATCGTGACCGTCATTGCTACTGGTTTTGAAGCGGAAGCGGAACCCTCCGTCTTGGCCAGCGGGACCGGAGTGGTGAGCACCGGCGGGGGGGGAATTGGTAGAGGGATCGATGGCCGTCCTGTTCGCCCCATTGCCAAGCCGACTTCGCCAATTTTGACCAGCGTCGGGACGGCAACAACGCCTGAGCGAACGACGGTCAACCTCGACCGGCCAACATTCTTGCGACGGATGCATGATGTGCGCGAGTCGATCGAGCGAGCGACTTTGAACACGGAGGACGAATGGGACGTGCCGACCTTTCTCCGAAAACAGGCTGATTGAGGAAACCTGGATGAAGTCGTTTTCTGCACGAGGATCGATGATCGCTGACAAGATAATAACGATTCCGGCTTTTGCGCCGCGAGGGGGCAACATGCGGCATTTCTTCGGGACTCGCCGCTTGTCGGAGGATCTGCGTCTAGAGGTGGGAGTGCCCTCGCTGGTGCCGCAGGTTGATGACCGAGCACCTTCCTTGTGGCTTCTGTCGGTGAAACAAGTTCATGGAACTGATGCATTGATTGTGGATCGACCAGTGACGGTGGATGATCGGTTTTCTGCTGGCTGGGATGCATTGGTGACAAATCAGCCCGGCATTATGGTGGCAGTCAGGACGGCTGATTGCGTGCCCGTTCTGATGCACGATCCCCAAGGGAATGTTGTGGCGGCCGTGCATGCTGGTTGGCGCGGCACGGTGGCCGGTATTGTAGAGAAAACCATCGTCACCATGGGGACAAGGTTTGGAACCAGACCGGAGCATCTGCGGATTGGCATCGGCCCATCGGCGGGGGGGTGTTGCTATGAGGTTGATAGCCCTGTGCTGGACGCCGTCGATCATCTGTATGCCTGCGCCGCCCAAGTGGTGCGTAATCGACGGGGGTCCAAAGGGTATCTCGATTTGAAACAGCTCATCAGGCAACAGGCGCTCACGATCGGGGTCAGACCAGAGGCTGTCTTCTCTGTGGACCTATGCACGATCTGTCACGAGGCCCTCTTTTTTTCTTATCGGCGGGAAGGGCGTGTGGTGGGAACCATGGTGAGCGCCATTGGCCTTCTACCCAGACAAGAAACGTGTCATCAGACGGGAAGCGCTGCCAATTGCTGAAGGCTTTCATTACAATACCTGTCCCATGATGGACGTCCATCGGTCTGGAGGGTAAGAGGTCGGCAATGGAAGGACCTGACTCCGAAACGATCGCCTGTCGAGTCCAAGCGGTCTTGTCAGCGATCCGCCAGGCAGCGGAGAAAGCGGGACGACCTGCCGAGACGATCAGGCTGGTTGCTGCCACCAAAACGGTGACCGTTGAACGTATTCGCCAGGGGCTCGATGCGGGGCTCTCGATCCTAGGAGAAAATAGAGTGCAAGAGGCGATTCCCAAGATCAGAGTGTTCGAGGGTGCGCCGGTTCGATGGCATTTCATCGGCCAGCTCCAGCGACGGAAAGTCCGCTCGATTATAGGATTGTTCGAGTTGATTCATTCGGTTGACAGTCTGGAGCTCGCGCAAGAAATCGATCGGCGGGCCGCAGAGGCCGGTCTGGTGCAGGAGGTGCTGCTGGAAGTCAACGTGGGAGGAGAAGCCACGAAGGCAGGGTTTCATCCTGATGCTCTGGAGGCAATGGTTCCCGTGATGGCACAGTTGCCGCATCTGCGTATCAAGGGGCTCATGACGATCCCCCCTCCAACTCCCCGGGCAGAAGATGCCAGAATCTATTTTCAGAAACTGCGATCCTTGCGGGACACCATTGCTGCGCGTTGTGTTTCCGGTGTTGTCATGCAGGAGCTCTCCATGGGCATGTCGAACGATTATCGTGTCGCCATTGAAGAAGGCGCAACGTTGGTGCGAGTCGGTTCCGCTATTTTTGGGGCCCGTCATGGGTAGTCTCGATACCAATGTTGCGTTTATCGGTGGCGGCAGGATGGCCGAGGCATTAATCGGGGGACTGTTGTCTGCCAAGCTCTACCGTCCTGATCAAATTCGGGCTGCCGATCCCGATGGCGACCGCCGTAGTAGCCTGCAACAACAATTCGGTATTCTTGTCCACTCCTCCAATCAGGAGGTAGCTGACTGGGGCGCGGTCGTTGTTTTGGCGATTAAGCCCCAGGCGACCGAACAGGTGCTCCGCGAGTTGAATGGTCACCTAGCCGGTAAGCTTGTGGTATCGGTGGTGGCCGGTTGGTCGATCAGTCGGATTATGGATCTTGTGGGAGCAGCCTCTTGTCGCGTGATTCGGGCTATGCCTAATACCCCCACCCTGGTTAAAGAGGGGATGACGGCTCTCTCCTATGGAGAGGGTGTGCGGGAAGATGAGGCGGCACTGGTCCGTCGCCTTTTCGAGGCAGTGGGGAAGGTTGTCTCGGTTGAAGAGCGGTTGATGGATGCAGTGACCGGCCTGAGTGGCAGCGGACCAGCCTATCTGTTTCTTGCTATTGAGGCCTTAACGGATGGAGGGGTGAAAATGGGGTTGCCACGAGAGGTGGCAGCTCTGTTAGCTGCGCAAACGGTTCTGGGAGCCGCGCGTATGGTGTTGGAGACCGGCGAGCACCCCGCCCGTTTACGGGATCGGGTGGTGTCGCCCGGCGGCACAACGATCGCCGGCTTGCACTGTCTCGAACGGGCTGGCATACGGGCTGCGCTGATCGAAGCTGTCGAGGCTGCTACAAAACGGTCGCAGGAGTTGGGGCACTGATGTTTGTTGTAGGCAACATTCTATTGGGTCTTGCCACGGTGCTTGACTACGTTCTGTGGTTGTACATGTGGGTTATCATCGCACGTGCCCTCATCTCGTGGGTGAATCCGGATCCTTGGAATCCGATTGTGCAGTTCCTCGATCGGGTAACAGAGCCGGTGCTGTCACCGATTCGCCGTCGGATCGGGTGGCGAATGGGGGTGGATCTTTCTCCGCTGGTGGCTATTTTAGCAATTACATTTTTGCAGTTTGCGCTGGTGCAGTCGCTTAAGGATTTGGCGCTGCGAATGAACTGAATCGTCCATCAAGGGGGGATGTCATGAACCTCACACCGCTTGATATCCAGCAGATGACCTTTCGCACGACGTTCCGCGGCTATGACCGGAATGAGGTCAACCGATTTCTAGAAGAGGTAGCACAAACCGTCGAATCCTTGAAGCGTGAGAACACCAGTTTACGCGAGCGCGCCGCGGCTTTGGAGCAGCAAATCGCAGAGTTGAAACGGACAGAGGTCACGTTGTCGAACACGCTGATGTCGGCGCAATCTCTGGCTGACGACATTAAGAAGAATGCGCAGCGCGATGCTGAGTTGATTGTCAAGGAAGCAGAGCTGAAAGCAGAAGAATTGTTTCGGCAGGCGCGGATGGACTTGGCTGAGACGCAGCGAGAGGTGTCCCTCCTGCAGAAGCAGCGGGTGTTGCTGGTAGAACGCATCCGCGCCACGCTTCAAACCTTTGAACGGATGTTAGAAGTTGAGACCGGCGAGGTTTACCACGAGCATGAGATGGTGTCCGAGCTCAAGGGGCACGGTGACACAAGTCCGGCTCGATAAGAAGAGCATGGGGTGAGTACGGTTGGCCATTGGCGGCCCGATCAACGTGCGATCGTACCAGCTCCTCCGTCGGTTCGTATGGCGCTGGAGCAGGCGGTGGCCGACGGTATTTTCCCTGGAGCGGTGCTAGCGGTTCGCCGCCACCTCGCGGAGACTTGGCTCGTGGCAGTCGGCCGTCTTTCGTGGCAGCCTTCCAGTCGAGCTGTCACCTCCTCGGTCCTCTACGATTTAGCTTCTCTCACAAAACCCTTGGTGACTGTTACGGCACTGGTGTTGCTGGTTCAAGAAGGGCGTGGTTTCCTCGAAGATGCTATCGAAGCATGGTTGCCAGAGCTGGGAGGGACGGCCGTCGGTTCGGCAACGGTGCGGCACCTCTTAGCCCACAGTTCTGGTCTGCCTGCCTGGCGAGGGTTCTACGAGCAAGTGAGTCCCCATGCGGTCCTTCCTTCATCAAGGCAAGAACGAACCGCGGTAGCGGCTCGGATGCTCCACCTCATCGGACGGGAACCGCTTCTCTATGCGAGAGGAAGCCGCAGTCTTTATAGTGACCTCGGGTTCATGTTGCTGGGCATGGCCATTGAACGAAAAGTTGGGATGTCACTGGATTGTTATGTTCAACGCTATGTCGCCGACCCGACAGGGGCTGATCCCTTGTGCTATCTGCCGACGGACCAGGAAGGAGCGATGCGCCTGTCTTGGTTGAAGGATTCCATCGCTCCCACTGAGTGGGACGACTGGCGGCAACGGTTGCTTGTGGGTGAGGTCCATGACGAAAACGCCGCTGCGTTGGGTGGTGTTGCAGGCCATGCTGGTCTTTTTGGCACGGCGGAAGCGGTGTTGGCCTTGTCGGGGACCTGGCTGGCTGCATATCACGGAAAACCGTCGCTGCTCGACCGAGACGTCGTGCGGGAATTTGTGCGCCCATTCCGTACAGCCACTGCGTCAAGCTGGGCTTTGGGCTGGGATACTCCCTCGGTCCCTTCTTCGTCCGGTCGCTATTTCTCCTCCCAATCGTTTGGACACCTGGGATATACGGGAACTTCCGTGTGGATTGATCCGGTCAGTGAGCTAGAGGTGGTCTTGTTATCGAATCGTGTGCACCCGACGAGACACAACAACAAAATTCGGTCGTTTCGACCTTTCATTCACGATCTGGTATATCAGGAGCGGGTGGAAGGGAGGGGCGGTTTGTCAGGATAGTCGATCCATGTTTCTTTTTCGGCAAGATAGCGCGTTCCTCGAAAATTTACTCTGGTTCGCATCCGTGAGAAACCCAGCTCCTGGAGCTTGTGGACAATTTCCTTGATTGCGCCAGTAATGGTGGTGTGGGATCCGCTTTCAACGGTCAGTGCTTCATAAGAGACTTTGGCGGTATAGCCGGCAGACGAGCGGTGCACCAGGATGGCGCGATTGAAGTAGCGGTCGCTGGGGTCCACTCCTTCGAGCTGGTGTTTTTCGACGAGCCCTTCTTTTTTAAACGTTAACGGCAATGTGCTCATGGCCCCTCCCCTGAGGCTCTTCAGTTTTGATTTTCCATTATAGAAACGCTTCGTACCGACTGCAACTTCGTTGACAAGCCAGGTGGCCGTTACTAAGATGGCCTTGCGATCATTTCCATGAACATTCCCAATAGCCTGACGATCCTCCGCATCCTGCTCATCCCTGTCTTGATCGGATGCATGACATACGGGGAATATGGGCTGGCTCTGGCGGTGCTCCTGTGTGCTGGTTTGACAGATGCCGTTGACGGCCTGATTGCCCGTCGGTTGAATCAGCAGACTAAACTGGGGATGTTTCTCGATCCCCTGGCGGATAAATTGTTGTTGACATCGGGATTCCTCTCGCTCGCCTCGTTGCACCTTGTGCCATCGTGGCTGGTCATCTTGGTAGTCAGTCGCGACGTGATTCTTTTGTTGGGCACGGCTGTTGCCCATCTGACGGCCAGCCGGCTCGATGTGACCCCGACGATATGGGGTAAGGGAACGACAGCGCTGCAGTTGGCGTATCTCTTTCTGGCAGTCCTTCTCACGTGGCTTGGTAAGAGCGTGTCCATTCTGACGCCTCTTGTGGTGGTGATGGTTGGATTCACGCTCATCTCCGGCTTTCAGTACCTGCAACGGGGTTATCGAAACAGCATCTTGCCGGGGCCCTCAGGCAAATAATGTAATTGTTTTGACAGGTTGGGGGGACCCCAGTAGACTTCCTGCAAGAGGCGTCATTCTGCGCGCCACCGTTGACTCTTTGCGGTTACAGGACGAAAGACGAGCGAACCCATGGCTACTTTTGCATACGTTGGACGTACGAAATCTGGAGCGGTCAAGAAAGGAGAGTTGGTCGCAAAAACCCGCGAGGAAGCCGTTGAGATGCTCCGCAAACAAAACGTCGTGGTGACGAGTTTGCAGGAGAAAGCGGCGAGGTCGGGATTCGCGTTCAGCTTCGGAAGTGGGGTCCGCCAGAAAGACCTGGCCGTCTTTACCCGTCAGTTTGGCACCATGATCAATGCCGGTCTGCCGTTGGTGCAATGTCTGGATATTCTGGCAACCCAGTCCGAGAACGCCACGCTCAAGAAGGCGATTGCGGAGGTCAAAACCGACGTTGAATC
The DNA here is from genome assembly GCA_024330925.1 of Nitrospira sp. GTDB lineage: Bacteria > Nitrospirota > Nitrospiria > Nitrospirales > Nitrospiraceae > Nitrospira_D. The sequence goes on along the minus strand of JANDJK010000003.1, from coordinate 26,808 downwards.
CGGCTCGACGTTTTCGGACGCGCTCCGCAAACACCCCAAAATCTTCGATGATCTGTACATTAACATGGTGCATGCTGGTGAAGTCGGGGGATTGTTGGATACGATCATGAGCCGCCTCTCCAAACACATTGAGAAAGCGATGAAGTTAAAGGGGCAGATCAAAAGTGCTCTCGTGTATCCCTCGGCCATCATCGGCATCGCTATCATCGTCATTACCGTCCTCATGATTTGGGTGATTCCCGTCTTTGAGAAAATGTTCAAAGAAATGTCCGGCGGCACGATGTCGCTTCCTGGTCCGACACAACTGGTCATCGACATGAGCAATGTTGTCCAGGAGAGTTGGTATGTGATCCTGGCTGCCATCATGGGGCTCATTGTTGTGGTGAAAAAATATTATGCGACCACGCAGGGGCGATTGGTCATTGATAAATCATTGTTAAAGCTTCCCCTCTTCGGCAGCCTGATCCTCAAAGCTTCGGTGGCAAAGTTCGCGCGTACGCTGGGAACGTTATTGTCCAGCGGTGTGCCCCTGCTGGAGGCGCTTACGATCTGTGCCAAGACCGCCGGGAACAAAGTGATTGAGGGCACTATCCTGGAAGCCAGGGTCAGTATCAGTGGCGGAAAAACTATTGCTGACCCGCTGGCTAAGAGCGGGACGTTTCCCAAGATGGTGACGCACATGATTGCGGTCGGTGAATCGACGGGGGCTCTGGACAACATGTTGGGGAAAATCGCCGACTTTTACGAAGAAGAGGTAGATGAAGCTGTGGCCAACCTGACAGCGTTGCTCGAGCCGATGATGATGGTATTTCTCGGCGTGACGGTAGGATTTATCGTGGTGGCTATGTACTTGCCAATCTTCACCATGGCGTCTGCCATCGGCTAGGTGACTGAGCTGAACACGTAAGCTAGTGGTTCTTCTTGCCGGGAACCAGTTCAGGTCGCCGTTCTGATCATGGGGGGCTTGCGGGCAAAGGGGCCGTGAGTTGTCTCCTCGCCGTCCATGCTCTCTTCTCTTCTCGCAAGGAGGGCGATGATGCGCACCGGCCGGTTGGTGCAGGAGGTCGATGCGTCACATCACAATCGGCGTCATGACAGACATCAGAGCAAGAATCCATTGGTTGATGGGATTGCGCCTGGTGTTGGTCACTTTGCTCCTCGGACTATCGCTGATCTTTCATGTCACGAGGGGCGAACAGGCGAAAACGTTCTACGCATTGATCATTGTTACCTATGCGGCCACTATCGTCTATGTGGTTGTGCTTCAGAAACTCACAACTCCGGAAGCGATAGCCCGGCTCGCGTGGGCTCAAATTGTCGTTGATCTGCTACTGGAAACGATTTTAATCGGACGGACGGGAGGGGTCGAGAGTCCGTTCGCAGTGTTGTACGTGATGAGTGTGGCGGTAGCTGGTCTTGTTCCACGGCAGCATGCGGCGCTGTTAACGGCTGGCGGGTGCGTCACTTTATTTGGCGCGTTGACGAATGTGCAGCTCTATGGTCTTGCCGAGTCTTGGGGGTGGTTGCCGCAAGGACGGTTAAGTGCTGCTGAGTCGCTCCAGACGTTCGGAGTGTACAGTCTGGTGTTTCTGGTGGTGGGGTTGTTGAGCGGTGCGTTGGTGAGGCAACTCCAACAGGCAGATTCTGTGCTGCGCGAGCAGGCGTGCGGTTTGAACCGGTTGAGAGCGTTTCACGAATCCATTGTCAACAGCATCAGCAGTGGGGTGTTTACGACTGATGGCGAGGGACGGATCACCTCGTTTAATCCAGCGGCGCAGGAAGTGACCGGCTACAGTTTCGAACAGGTTCGCGGCCGACCGTGGACGGAGGTGTTCAATTGGCATCCCGTGCGGCCAGAGGCGGAAGTCGATTCTGGTGTACCAGCGCATGAGCGATTTGAAGTGGAATGCAAACGGGCAGATGGCACTAGACTGGTGTTGGGCATGACTCTTGCGCCGCTCCAGGAACAGGGGAAACAGACAGGACTAGTAGGAGTATTTAAGGACCTAACCCAAATTCGTGAGTTAGAGGAGGAGATGCGCCGCAAGGAATGGCTCGCGACGTTGGGTGAAATGTCGGCGGGAATGGCGCACGAAATCCGCAATCCGCTCGGAGCGCTTGCTGGCGCCATGCAAATGTTGAGGCAAGACATACCAACTGATGCGACCAGCCGGCGGCTGATGGACATTGCCGTACGGGAAGCGTCCAGGCTTGATGCTATCGTCACGGCGTTCCTGCAATATGCGCGTCCGCCGGCGCTTCAGTTGCAAACGGTCGATATCAACACACTGTTGGCTGAGATCGTTGATTTGATTACCCATGAAGCGCACGCGAGGAAGGGAATCGCCGTTGCGACAGTGTTGAGCGATGAGCCTCTGACAGTCCGCGTCGATCCCGATCAAATGAAGCAAGTGTGTTGGAACCTCGCCGTCAATGCCTTTGATGCCATGCCCCAGGGGGGGCGACTCACCATTACGGCGGGGCGACGCCAGATGGAGCTCGGCAACCGTCAGGCAGATATCGTGGAAATTGCCTTCCATGATTCCGGTGTAGGGATTCCCAAGGAGCATCTGGAGAAGATTTTTCTGCCGTTCTTTACGACAAAACAGCACGGGTCGGGATTGGGGCTGGCCTCTGTCCATCGCATCATCGATCTGCACGGGGGGTGGATCAAGGTGGACAGCCGAGAACAGGAAGGAACCAGCATTGTCGTGTGTTTACCGCAGCCGGCGGATGCTGGTGTGCGATTTTGGTATGAGAGGCGGGAACCGTGGAAAAAATTCTAGTGGTCGATGATGAAGAGAGCATGCGCGAGGTCCTGAGTATCATGCTCGAGCGAACCGGCTATGCCGTTAGCAGTGTGGCCAGCGGCGAAGAAGCCTTAGAACGTTTGAACAAAGAAATTTTTGATCTGGTCATTACTGATCTGCGGATGCCGGGGGTGGACGGTATCGAGGTGCTGAAAGCGGCCAAGTCAGCTTCGCCTGAGACGGTCGTGTTGGTGATTACGGCATTTGCGTCAGCAGAATCGGCAGTCGAGGCCATGAAGCAGGGCGCCTACGATTACCTGACCAAGCCGTTTCAGATCGATGAAGTGCAACTGATCATCCGCAACGCGCTCGAAAAACGGCGCCTGACAACAGAGAATAGGCTGCTCAAACGCGAAATCGCCGGCCAGTTTTCTTTTTCGCAACTGGTGGGGCAAAGTGAAGCGATGCAAAAAGTGTTCGATTTAGTGCGCCGCGTGGCCAATTCAAAAAGCAACGTCTTGATTTGTGGTGAAAGCGGAACCGGCAAAGAGTTGGTGGCGCGGGCGATTCACTACAACAGCGCGAGAAGCGCCATGCCGTTTGTCGCCGTCAATTGCAGCGCTGTGCCGGAAACGCTGTTGGAGAGTGAGTTGTTTGGTCATATGAAGGGGTCGTTCACCGGCGCGATGTCGAATAAAGTGGGGCTGTTCGAAGTGGCCAACGGCGGAACGATTTTTCTCGACGAAGTTGGTGACACTCCGCCAGCAATTCAAGCCAAGCTCTTGCGCGTCATCCAAGAGCGGGAATTTAGGCGTATTGGCGGGAGTCAGGACATCAAGGTGGATGTGCGGATCGTTGCCGCGACCAACAAAGATCTCGAACGGGCGGTTGCCGAGGGATCATTTCGACGGGATCTCTATTATCGGCTGGATGTCATCCCCATTCACCTTCCTCCGTTGCGGATGCGGGTGGGAGACATCCCGCTGCTGGTCAACCATTTTCTGGAGCGGTTTGCGAAGGAAAGCGGAAAACCAGCTCCAACGTTGAGCCAGGAGGCCATGCGTGTTCTGCTGGAGCAGGAATGGAGGGGGAATGTGCGAGAACTGGAGAATTTGATCGAGCGGGTGGTGGCGTTTTCAACCGGTGGAATAGTGACTGAGGAAGAGATGCGGACATGGTTGCACCGGCCAGTGTCGCCGACATCCAAGTCGATCCTGCCGCTTGAATTGACGGATGACGGCGTGGATCTCGAATCCCTCATCAGTCGGATCGAAAAAGATCTGTTGCTTCAAGCCCTCGAACGGTCGAAGTGGGTCAAAAAGAACGCTGCTCGCCTGCTCCGGCTCAACACTCGGTCCTTCCGCTATCGCTTGGAGAAGTATGCTATAAAAGGGGGTCGTGACTAACGTATCCTCAGGACGGTCGCCGTCTGCTTCCCATCGCGTCACGGTACGTGCTCCCGCCAAAGTGAATCTGGTGCTGCGCGTGCTCGATCGTCGCCCCGATGGCTTTCACAACCTCTGGTCGGTGATGCAGACTGTCGGGTTGGAGGATGAGGTCTCTATTCGGGTGGGCGGAGACATTGACGGCATTCGGCTGTACTGCAATGATCCCTCCTTGACCACCGATCGGACGAATTTGGTTTATCGGGCTGCTGAGACAGTGTTGCGTCGTTGCCGACAGAACATCGGACTAGACATCTCGCTCATCAAGCGCATTCCGATGGGAGCGGGGTTGGGGGGAGGAAGTAGCGATGCGGCGGCCACGATCATTGGCCTGAATCGATTGCTCGATTTACGATGGTCGGTAGCGGAGATGGTGCAGGTTGGCCAAGTGGTGGGAAGCGACGTGCCGTTCTTTTTTTTCGCTCCGACGGCGGTTGTCACGGGACGAGGGGAAGAGGTCATGCCTGTTTGCCTGAGTGGAGCTCGCTGGCTTGTCCTGGTGAATCCTGGATTTTCAGTCGAAACGAAATGGGCCTATCACACCCTTTCTGCGTCCCGCACTCAGGTGCGGCCGCTTGCCGAAGCCCATGCAAATTTAGTGAGAGAACAGCGGCTGTCGTGGGAGTCAGTTCTGGCGAGAGCCGAGAACGATTTTGAAGCTCCCGTGTTTGCAACCTATCCTGTCTTACAGACCATCAAGGACCGGTTGTTGACGCTGGGAGCGGAAGTGGCTCTCTTGTCCGGCAGCGGCGCTACCATGTTCGGTATCTTTCGCAATGAGCAACAAGCCCGGCGAGCCGCGAGCGAGTATCCGACTGATGGGAAGGAACGGATCGTTGTCGTTTCAACCAGAAGCGGCCCGTTAGAGTGCTTGTCGTAAATACGAGCAACCCAAGGGGAGGCTCATCAAGGTTGGTTGACAGTTGCCAGACATTTTCGATAGAGTCGGCAGGCGCTTCATTGAAGTCGCACAAGGGGGCCCTCGACAGCACGTGACATGATCCCATCGCTCTCCGAACGGAGAGAACGAAGAAAAGTCACAGGTACGTCTCATTTCTAATCTAAGCAGTCTCCAAGCGGACGATGGCTGAATGTGTGTTCCATGAACAAAGAACTCAAAATCTTTTCTGGCAATGCTAACCTTGCCCTGGCGCAGGAAATCTGTGCGTATTTGGGGCAAAACCTTGGAGAAGCGACCGTCTCCTCGTTTAGTGATGGAGAAATTCGGGTCAAGATTGAAGAAAACGTACGGGGGGCGGACGTCTTTGTCGTGCAGTCCTGCTGCCATCCCGTCAATGATTCGTTGATGGAGCTGTTGATCATCATTGACGCCCTCAAACGGTCATCGGCGAATCGCATCACCGCGGTCATTCCCTATTTCGGATATGCCCGTCAGGATCGCAAGGATCAGCCGCGCGTGCCGATCACGGCCAAGCTGGTTGCCGATCTGATCACAACGGCGGGGGCCAATCGGGTGCTGACGATGGATCTGCATGCGGGGCAGATCCAAGGATTCTTTAATGTGCCAGTGGACCATCTCTACGCCATGCCGGTCTTACTGGAATACATTCAAAAGCGGAAAGTCGATGATCTGGTGTTGGTCTCCCCCGATGCTGGTGGTGTGGAGCGGGCCCGAGCATTTGCGAAGCGGGTTCAGGCGACGCTCGCAATCATCGATAAGCGGCGAGAAGGACCGAATCAAGCTCAGGTGATGAACATCATCGGTGACGTAAAAGGCAAAAGCGTCCTTTTGCTTGATGATATGATTGATACTGCTGGCACAATCGTGCAGGGGGCACAGGCCTGTGCAGATCAAGGGGCCCGCGAAGTTTGGGCCGCCTGCACACATGCTGTGTTGTCTGGTCCGGCGTTAGAACGACTGCAGAATTCGTGTGTCACGCACGTTGTGACGACCAACACCATTCCCTTACGGGGGAAAGAGCGGGTGTGTCCTAAGTTGCACCAATTATCGGTCGCTCCTCTCTTGGGGGAAGCGATTCGGCGCATCCATGAAGACGAATCGGTCAGTTCACTCTTTGCATAAGTCTGGATGTTGAGAGTGGGGTGGTCTGTGTTCAGCGGCGAAAGAGAGTAAAAGGAGCATTACCATGAGGTTTGAGCTGGTGGCGACGGTGCGAGAGCGAGCAGGGAAGGGAGCGGCCAGGGCCATGCGTCGGGCGGGAAAAATTCCGGCGGTGTTGTATGGGCAAGGCGAGTGCATGTTGTTATCCGTGAGTCCGACTTCGTTGATGAAGATTTTGAAATCGCCCGCAGGCAGTGCAGCGTTGATTACGCTGACCATTGAGGGAGCCAAGTCTAATCCTCAGCGGACGGCGCTGCTGCGCGACTATCAACTTGATCCTGTAAAGGGGACTGTGTTGCACGCCGACCTCTTTGAGGTGTCGATGAGCAAGCCGATTCGGGTCAAGGTGCCGATTCAGGTCGTCGGTGGGACTCCTGTCGGCGTCAAGGAAGGAGGCGTGTTGCATCACAACCTGCGGGAATTGTTCATCGAATGTCTGCCAACGGTGTTGCCCGATCATATTGAGGTCGATGCGTCAGCGTTGACCATTGGTAGCGGCATCCATGTCAAGGAACTCACGGTGGGCGAGGGGATTCGGTTGTTGGATGATCCCGATCAAATGGTGGTAAGCGTGGCAGCGCCGCTTTCCGATGCCAAGCTCGAAGCTCTTCTGACTAGCGGCGCTGCGGCGGGAGCGGAGCCAGAAGTCATTGCCAAGGGCAAAGAGGCAGCGGGTGAAGGCGCTGGCGCCGAGGTGGCCAAGGCTGGAGGGGCGGCCGGCGAAGGAAAGGCCGCTGAAAAGAAGGAAGCGGCGCCCAAGGCGGAAAAGAAAGAGGCTGAAAAGAAGAAATAACGTTGCGCCTTCTTGTCGGATTGGGCAATCCCGGACCAGCCTACGTTCGGACCCGTCACAACGTCGGGATGTGGGTGATCGAGCGGGCTGCCGCTCGATGGACGATCTCTCTCCAATCGCGTCGGACCGCTCGAATTGGAACCGGACGGCTCGGATCGGAGCCGGTCACGTTGGCCGGCTTGCTCGATTGGATGAATATCACGGGCCCTCCCATCAAAAGTCTCCTGCGAGAGCTCAATCTGACACCCGACGATCTCATTCTCATCCACGACGATCTCGACCTGGAGCCCGGGCGACTCCGCGTCAAATCCGACGGGGGGCACGGTGGGCACAACGGTGTGCGATCCGTGATCGAGGCGCTCGGCACGTCTCGGTTCGTGCGGGTCAAAATCGGGATCGGCCGTCCGGCGCCCGGTCAAAACCCCGCCGACTATGTGTTGGAGCCGGTTACCGCGGAGGAGATGTGCCTGTTCGATCCCTGTCTTGAGCGGGCGGTGGATGCCTTGGAGTGGGTGATCCAGCAGGGGGTCATGGCGGCGATGAACCGGTTCAACGTGCGAGACAGAAAAGCAGGCGGCGAGTTGTGAAAGATGCCTGCTGTTGAGTGTTCACGCGTGACGAAGGACACTCCCGAACTGTCGAATTTCACATCATGGGACTTTGTTGCGGCATGATCGGGCTCCCGAACGTCGGCAAAACGACGGTCTTCAATGCCCTGACCGGCGGCGGGGCCTTGGCGGCCAATTACCCGTTTGCAACCGTCGATCCCAACATCGGTATTGCCCTGGTTCCTGATCCACGATTGAGCGTCCTCACTGCTATCTTCAAGTCAAGAAAAACCACCTACAGCACGCTCGAAGTGCGGGACATCGCCGGGTTGGTCGAAGGGGCCAGCAAGGGCGAAGGGCTGGGCAATCAGTTTTTGGGCCATATCCGCGAGGTGGACGCGCTGTTGCACGTCGTGCGTTGTTTTCAGGGAACCGACGTGGTGCACGTGAGTGGAACCGTCGACCCCCTTCGCGACATCGGGGTCATCGAAACCGAATTGATGCTGGCCGATCTGGAGACGCTTGAACGTCGCAAACAAAAAACGGAAAAGAAGGTCCGGGCAGGTGACAAGAAGGCCGCCTTCGAGGTCGAGTTTCTTGGACGGTTGATGAATCAACTTGATAACGGGCAGTGGCTCGGCAATCGGACTTACACGCCCGACGAGCGACTGATTCTCAATGAGTGTCAATTGCTCACCGCCAAGCCGGTTCTATTTGTGGCCAATGTCTCGGAGAGCACGACGACTGAGGACGCGATGGTGCAGGCCGTGCGCGAGTTCGCCGCAAAGCGCGGCGCCGGGGTGGTGGTCCTCTGCGGCCAGCTTGAGGCGGAGGTGGCCTCGTTGCCGGAGGCCGAACGGGCGGCCTTTCTCAAGGAACTGGGGTTGGCCGAATCAGGTCTTGTCCGGCTCACGCGCGAAGCGTACGGACTGCTCAACCTCGTCACCTTTTTCACCGCCGGAGAAACCGAATCGCGGGCCTGGCCCATTCCGCGTGGCACCAAGGCCCCGCAAGCGGCGGGGAAAATTCACTCGGATATGGAGCGCGGGTTCATCCGTGCCGAGGTCTATCATTATGATGATTTGATCGCCTGCGGCTCCGAGGCCAAGGTGAAGGAGAAGGGCCTCTTCCGCCTTGAAGGGAAAGATTACGTGATCCAGGAAGGCGACATCGTCTATTTTCGGTTCAACGTCTGACGCCTCTCCCACCGTCCACCACGTAAGCGGATTGCGAACCATTGTTGCAGGAGTGCGTATGGCTCTCGTGATGGACTGTAAGCGGGAGCCGGTGGGGCTCTGCGGCTCGGCTCGCTGGAATCGGAAACGCGAGTTGCGCGCGGCGGTGAGTGAATAGCGATGAGGATCAAGTAGTTCTCCGTAAATGGTCATTGGCAGGTGGAGGGGATCGGATCACACTGTCCCCGTTCGGGTGGGTGGAGTGCAAGTTGGAATTGGCCATGTGAAGAAGCCCATGAGCGGGCGGTCGGGTTCGCCTTGTGCCACGAGGGGCATACACGTCGTGGTCGCGCACGTGAGGTCTGCAATTGAGCACAAGCAACGGGAGAGAAATAAACGGAGTGGTATCTCGAACATTTTTCTGAAACAGAAAGGAGGTTCCCATGCCACAGCAAGGTCCCTGTCAGCCGGCCTGCACCAAGATCATCAAGTTCATGACCGATCACGACGTACCGCCCAGTGTTGGGATCAGCCTCCCGCCCTACACAGGGATTGATGGGTACCGGCATATCAACATGTTTGTGCGATTTAGTCAGACGGCGGCGGATGAGCCGCCGGTCGATTTGGGCGTAATCTTCGCCTTCGACGCGAAAGGGACGATGGGCGCCCGCCGCTATGTCAATCTGGAGGAAAACTTGAGCGGCCCCCAGAGCACCACTTTCATCGAAGTCTCGGGGCGAGGGAGTTGGCATGGTAGTCCCTATCACATCAGCAGCTACGTAGCCCGGTTTCCGGTGATGGGACCGTTCGTCTCGGTGTTTGGGTATAGCCGAGCGCTGATGAAGAGAAAGGTCAGTGTGGGGGATACCTGGTGTCGTAGAAAAGCAGTCTGCTCCGACCAGCGGCATTCAACCACCGCGACGACTGAAAAACATGGCGGTGTTCGCCGAGTAGCTGTGGCGAGAGCATCCGGCTTCGTTGCATTGCGCCAACGAAAGGAGCCCTCCCATGCCGTTTACCCTCATCAAGGGCCGATTCAAGCTGCTGGCTGGTATTCCCGATGAGGACTCGGTTCGCTTCCTGGCGGATAATCCAAAGCTGTGGAGACAAGTAGAAGGCAAGCCGCCGGCAATCGGTCGGGGCGCCCGATTGCCTTTGCGTTTGCCGGAGCCACGTCCAGGAAGGATGGGGCTGCGGTGCTTCTGAACCGTGCCTTATTACGACAATCGGTTAACATCAAGCAGGTCAAGGCTGGCTTTGCCTATCCGCTGTACTACAACACGCTCTTCGCGACGCTCCGAGAAGAGAGTACTGAGGCCGTGGCCTACGCCAGAAAGAACAAGGTGGGGTATTGGCCGCTCGATCGCGCCCTTACCGGGGGCACGGTCACCGGCTACAAAGATCTGGCCGCCATTCCACCCATCTGGCCAAAACTCTGGCGCAGGTTGGAAGAATTTCTCCGGCAAAATGCCTCGCCCAAAGGGTTCATTGACTTTCTTGAACGCCGCAACGAGCGGGTTGACGTGCTCCCCCTCATGGAGGAACGAGGCCTCCACGATCTCATCGAGGTTCAGGGCCATACCGTGCGTCTGTTCGAACGGCCGGAACATCTTCGCGTGATAGGAAAAGCCGGCCACGGTGCTGGTGCGGCGGCGCGGCTCTTCGGCGGTAGGGTCATCTATCTAGTTGACTTTGCCCGGTGCCAAGGCTGAGACAGATGGCAAGCATAGGGAGAGAACCTCTGCCCGTGAACTGAGTATTGGAGAGCAGTTTCAGTCTGTTTTGAAGGGGGCCGTTCTTCTGGCACTTGGCTTGGTGATCCCGGCCGAGTGCACGGAGAGCGGTTCTGGTATGAAGGAGCGATTGGGAGCGGGCTGAGCGCCATTATTCCCAACGCCCGGTGGGGGAGAACAAGTAACGAACAGGCCAGTGCCTGGTTGTTCCATCAGGGGGACATCGATGGGGGTTGGGTGTCCCACCTGTGTGCTTCCCGTAGCACTCGTCAGAGTGAGCGAATGCCGAGCATGAGCATCGGGCGTTCGGGATTGTTCTGCTGCTCAATAAGTTGAGGTCTTGAGGTATCAGCCTGGGTCTACTACCGCTGTTCTTCCCAGATTCCAAGCTTCTTTACCCAGTCGATAATATTTGCGAATCACCAAGTCTTCCGGGGAAATGATGCACAGGGACCGGTTGCCGAATACGTAGTCCTGACGGTGGCTGAGACTGGTCCGATCGTAGTCGTCCTTTGGGAGCATGGGATCGACGGAGATGGCTCCACGTCGTAATCGAATGAGGGAATTCCTGGTCATTGGGCTGGGTTCCGTCCCTTGGCACCAGCTACAAATTGGCACTCTTCCAGGGCTTGCAAGAGTTGAGGCCGGTCAGCGTGACCAATGGCGATTGGGGCATCGAGGTCGTGCGTTACTTGTGAAGTGCCCCATGTTCCCCAAGCCGGCATTCCCCTCACGCAGCAGGGAAGGGGAGTTCGTTGAGGATGTGAAATGTAAAAAAGATCATCGAAGGCTGCTGACATCCGTACGAGTCTAGCGCAGCTAACGAGGGGCTGACGCCTCATGGGCTTCCACGACCCTTGCAGGAGGTGCCTTTATTGACAGGTGTTTCGATCTTGTGCTACGGTCGCTTTCCGATTGCGCCAACAGGCGCCCTATCCCTCGCTCCCGACTGGTTCGGGGGCCTTTGTCCAGGAGGATTGCCGCATGAGGATCTACGAGTCCTTGTTCATTATTCGTCCGTCTCTTTCCGATGATGAGACGAATGCGCTGATTGAGAAAATGAAAAACGTAGCCGAGAGGGCCGGCGCCCAGTTCATGAAGATTGAAAACCTGGGTAAGAGAAAACTGGCGTATGAGGTGCGTCGCGAACGAAGAGGCACCTATGCCTACTTCTATTTTAAGGCTCCGAGTCAGACGGTGGGTGAGTTGGAACGAGCCTATCGGTTGGAGGACCATATCATCAAATTCCTCACTGTGCAGCACGAAAAGGAATTGCCGCTTCGCCAGGTGATGGAGCCAGCAGTTCAAGAGTCTGTAGGAGCCGAGAGTGGCAGGGTTTAACAAGGTTATTCTGTTAGGCAATCTGACTAGAAATCCGGAATTGCGGTACACCCCGAATGGGACGCCAGTGGCTAGTTTCGGCCTGGCGGTGAGCCGCCGCTTCAAGCAGGGGGATGAACTGAAAGAAGAAGTCTGTTTTGTGGACATTGTCGTGTTCGGCAAACAGGCAGAACACTGTGGCCAGTACTTGAGCAAAGGCCATGGTGTCATCGTCGAAGGGCGGCTTCAACAGCGGCGATGGGAAACTGAAGATGGTCAGAAGCGAAGCAAACACGAGATCGTGGCGCAGAGTGTCACCTTTTTGCCGAAACGACAGGATGGTGCTTCCGGAGCGGTAGAGGTGTCGGATCACGAGGATCTTGCCTACGACCTCGATGAGCCGATCTAGTTGTGGAGAATGAGTAAGAGGAGGGGAGGGGATGGAACGGAGTAGCGAGGGAGAGCGAAGCGGAGGGGGAGGGAAACTGTTTCATCGTAAGCGCCCCTGCCGTTTCTGCGTGGACAAGACACCCATCGACTTTAAAGATGCTGGTCTCTTGAAAAATTTCTTGACTGAACGGGGACGCATTGTCCCCCGTCGGATTTCGGGCAATTGTTTGCGTCATCAGCGCGAGCTGACAGTTGCTATCAAACGAGCGAGGCATATCGCAATCGTGAGCTTTGCGGAAGAGCGGCCGTGAGTGTCAGCGAGGGGTGGGTTGCGCAACAGAGGAAGATGACGGGGAATGGGAGAGGGAGATATGGATCTTTTGACACCAAAAGTTGCGGATATTGTCGCCCATGCCCAATCACTGTCCGGCGATCTGACAGCGGAAGATTTGGGGTTGACACGGGACGATCTTACACTCCGGGGGACATTGGCTGTGGGACTCGATTTTCGCGTGGCAGGGAAAACCATTTGTGTCACCGGCGTCCTCGAAGGAACAGCTATCCGCCAGTGCGTTCGGTGTCTTAAAGAATTTGATGATCCCCTCGCGTTTGCCGTTCATGTGGTGTATGAGCGGGCGAGCAAGCCTCCGGCATTTCCTATGAAGCAGGTGCAAACGGCCCGGAAACGATCGGGTGTAGTGGTTCGGGTTCATCCTGAAGAGGAGCCGGACGACAACCTGTACTACTACTCCGGTGATCATTTAGAGCTCGCTCCGATGCTGCGGGAGCAATTGATTCTGGCCTCGCCGATGCATCCTCTCTGCCAGGAGGATTGCTTGGGTCTTTGCCCACAGTGTGGGAAGGATTTGAATGAAGGCCCATGCCAGTGTACGGGGGAATTGGCAGACAGTCCGTTCCTGTCTCTGTTGGGCAGGCAAGGGAGAGCCCAAAATTCGGCAAACCGATAAGCGTGCCGCTGCTGGCACAACGAAGGAGCTACATGCCAAATCCAAAACACAAACATTCGCGGGCACGACGTGATCAGCGTCGCACCCAGAAGCTGCGCATGACGCCGCCGGGGATGTCTATCTGTCCCCAGTGTCATGAATGGAAACTGCCGCATTACACCTGCTTGAACTGCGGGACTTATAAAGGAAAGGCCGTCATTCAGGTCGAAGAGGCTTGAGGGGTCGGTCTTGGCTCTGCTCTCGATTGTGTGGCGTGGAGGGCGTGGTTTCCGATCGTCGCTTTCCCGCGTGGCGTCGTTCTAACGGAGCGCGGGGCTGCGAGCGGATGGGGCAAGCCAGCATCCGAACGGGGCACGAGGCAAGAGCATTGGTGCCGCAGCGGCGCTCAGGTCTGCGACCGATGATTGCCATGTTCAGAGCGAACAGCATGCCGCGCGTGAACGAGACGGTTTCCCAACCCGAGCCTGATTGTAAGCAGCATGTCGCGCATGAAGATTGCCCTTGATGCCGTAGGGGGAGATTATGGCCCTCCTCCTTGCATCGAAGGTGCCCTCCAAGCCGTCAGGGAAGCAGATGTCGAGGTCATCCTTGTAGGGGATGAGGCTCTGCTCAAGGAGGAATGCCGGCGGTTGCGTTGTCATGACAGTCGACTGTCCATTCGTCATGCGCCTCAGGTGGTGTCGATGCACGAATCGCCGTCCACGGTGGTTCGGAAAAAGCGGGATTCCTCGATTTGGGTTGCCACCACGATGGTCAAAAACGGAGAGGCCGATGCTGTGGTCAGCCCGGGCAATACCGGCGCCAGCATGGTGGCTTCGTTTTTCGTGCTGGGATTGACCAAGGGAGTGGAGCGACCGGCCATTGCGACCAGTCTACCGACAGTCTCCGGTGAGGCCATCATTTTGGATGTGGGGGCCAATGTCGATTGCAGTGCCAAAGATCTCCATCAATTTGCTGTGATGGGTAATGAATATGGGAAACATCTCTTTGGCAAACCGAACCCCCGCATCGGCTTGCTGAGCATTGGCGAAGAAGACAGTAAAGGCAATGAGGTCACCAAAGAAGCCTTTAAACTATTAAAGGCCAGCCCGTTGAATTTTATCGGCAACGTTGAGGGCCGCGAGGTGTACAGTGGGATCGCGGACGTGGTTGTCTGCGACGGCTTTATCGGGAATGTGGCGCTGAAGATCTCTGAAGGGGTTGCCGAAACGATCAGCAAGTTGCTGGAGAAGGAGTTGTCTAGTTCGTGGCTTGGCCGGTTGGCCTATCCGCTGATTGCAGGGCCGTTGCGGAAATTAAAACGGCGGATCGATTATGCGGAGTTTGGCGGTGCGCCGCTGCTAGGAGTCAATGGCATTACCATCATCTGTCATGGCCGTTCGTCGGCGAAGGCCATCAAAAACGCGATTCGACGAGCCAAGGGGATGGCCGATGCTCATGTGCGCGAACTGATCCAACGCAATATTGAAGAAAGTCTCGCCCGCTCATCTGTGGAGGCGCGCACATGAGACCCATGAGACCGTGGATCTCTGGAACAGGCTCCTATGCACCGGCCAAGGTGCTGACCAATGCGGATCTAGAACGGATGGTCGCGACGTCGGATGAGTGGATCCGGGAACGAACCGGTATTCGTGAGCGCCGTATTGCAGCAGGGGGAGAGGCCTGCTCTGACCTGGCTGTTCAGGCTGGTCAGCGAGCCCTAGAAGCAGCACGGCTTTCTGCGACTGATTTGGACATGGTGTTGGTTGCTACCTGCACCGGCGACTATCCACTTCCGGCGACAGCTTGTGTGGTCCAGTATCGGCTCGGAGCAACCAAGGCGGCAGCGTGTGATCTTTCCGCCGCCTGCTGCGGGTTTGTCTATGCCCTGTCGGTGGCCGATGCCTATATCAGAACCGGCATGCGGCATGTGCTTGTGATTGGGTCAGAAGTCATGTCGGTTCTCACGGATTGGACGGACCGCACCACGTGCATCCTCTTTGGTGACGGAGCTGGTGCAGTGGTTGTGAGCGCCGGAGAAGGAATGGATGGGCGGGGGATCCTCTCCACCCACCTTCGTTCGGATGGCCAGTTCAGCGAGCTGATTACGGTGCCAGCTGGTGGATCGCGCAATCCGTCGTCGGACAAAACGATTGCTGAGCGGCTGCAGTGTATCAAGATGAAGGGGCATGAGACTTTCAAGGTGGCAGTGCGGACATTAGAGGAAATCGCCCGTGAAACGTTGGCTGCCAACGGGTTGAGCGTGGACGATGTGGATCTCTATGTGCCCCATCAGGCCAATAAGAGGATCCTGGCGGCTGTAATCGAGCGGTTGGGGTTGCCGCCAGAGAAAGTGATGTGCAATCTTGACCGGTACGGCAATACGTCAGCAGCATCTATTCCTATTGCACTGGACGAAGCGGTGCGTGCTGGCCGGATCAAGGCAGGGTCGATGGTTATGATTGGAGCATTTGGAGCGGGACTGACCTGGGCGTCCGCGATGATTCGATGGTAAGACGGAATCGCCTGGCAAAGCGTGATGGTATGGTGGAGGGTGAGGTGGCATGGGGAGTGACGGTGAGCAGTTGCCGAGCGCAGGGGAGAGGAGTTGTAGTCGGCACCAAGCACTTTTCCCGTTGACAATCTCGTGGGTTTCTACGATATCTAGCAGTTCGATATTGAGCGATTGATGGTACAGGGAGGAGCAGAAAGCCTGGGTCTGGTCTTTCCAGGACAGGGATCACAAGCTGTTGGGATGGGCCGGGCCTTGTACGAGGCATACCCGGAGCTCAAGCGTCTCTACGATGAGGCGTCGGCGGTGCTGGGGTATGACTGTGCAACCTTGTGTTTCGAAGGGCCGGCTGAGCGACTGAACTTGACCGAATATACGCAGCCTGCTTTGTTGGTCAGCAGCATTGCAGCGTGGCAGGCGTTGGAGATGGTTGTCAGCCTTAAGCCTGTGGCTGTAGCAGGCCACAGCTTGGGAGAATATTCGGCATTGGTGGTGGCGGGAGGGCTCTCGTTTAGTGATGCGGTTGCGCTGGTTCAAAAACGAGGGCGCTATATGTCGGAGGCGGTCGCACCCGGATCTGGGCTCGTGGCGGCTTTGCTTGGCTTGACGGCTGACGTAGTGGAGGATGTCTGTCGCCAGGCATCTTCAGTGGGGGTGGTGGCTCCGGCGAATTATAACTCGCCTGGTCAGATCGTTATTGCTGGAGAGAAAGCGGCGGTCGAACGGGCAATTGAGATGGCCAAGACGAGGGGATGCAAACGGGCGATACCCCTGCCGGTCAGTGTGCCAGTCCATACCCCATTGATGCAAGGGGCGGCTAATCGATTGGCAGCCGATGTCGCCTCCGTCCGATGGTCAGATTTGAAAGTGCCGTTGATCAACAATGTCGAAGCCAAGGCCATTACTAAGGCAAGCGATGTTCGATCGTCGTTGATTCGGCAACTGCCCTCACCTGTGTTATGGATCGATACTATTCAAACCATGGTGAGAATGGGTGTCACCACCTTTGTTGAGGTGGGACCGGGGACCGTGTTGACAGGACTCATCAAGCGTATTGTGCCGGAAGCGAAGCTCTTCAACGTACAAGATCCCGGCACACTCCTGGCGACGTCGAATGCGCTGAGAGGATAGGTGGCGGAAACTTGGGCTGTGAGCGAAGTGAGTCGTGCTGCCGGTGCGAGGGCGAATCGATGAATCAGACGGGGGATGACGGATGGAGTTAGCGGGAAAAGTTGCAATTGTGACCGGCGCGGCTCAGGGGATCGGCCGGGCCATTGCCGAACGGCTGGCGGAGGATGGTGCCGATGTCGTCGTCGCGGATTTGGACCAGGCCCGTTCCAGTGAAACGGTGCACGCTATTGAAAAGTTGGGCAGGCGAGCGCTAAACGTCAAGGTCAATGTGGCCGAAGCGGGTGAGACCAAGGTGATGGCTGCAGAGGTCCTGAAAGCGTGGGGACGAATCGATATATTGGTGAACAACGCTGGCATTACACGCGACGGTCTCTTGCTCCGCATGAAAGACGAGGACTGGAATCTCGTGCTGCAGGTTAATTTGAACGGGACGTTCAACTGTACGAAGGCTGTCTTGCCGACGATGACCAAGCAGCGGTATGGTCGTATCGTTAATATTGCTTCGATCGTGGGCGTCATGGGCAATGTGGGGCAAGCCAACTATGCGGCATCAAAGGCAGCGGTGATCGGCTTTACCAAAACAGTGGCGCGGGAATACGCAAGTCGCAATATCACGGTTAATGCAGTGGCGCCCGGCTTCATCGATACGGCCATGACGCACGGTTTGCCAGCCGACATTAAAGAGGCGCTGCAAAAGCAAATTCCGTTGGGCCGGTTGGGCACACCGGCTGATGTCGCGGCGGCGGTACGGTTTCTCGTGTCGGACGATGCGACCTATATCACCGGCCATGTGCTGCATGTGAACGGTGGCATGTTGATGGCATAGCATGTATCATCGAGATCTCAAGGTCGGCTGTCACGGTTCCGTACTGCGGCACGCAAGCGGTTTTCATGAGGGAAGGAGGGAAGTATAGCAATGGCAACTGTTGAAGAGCGGGTGAGGAAGATCATTGCCGAACAATTGGGCGTGGAGGAGGACGAAGTGACTCCCGAGGCCTCTTTTGTCGAAGATCTCGGCGCCGATTCGCTCGATACTGTGGAATTGGTGATGGCGTTAGAGGAAGAGTTTTCGATCGAAATTCCGGATGAAGACGCAGAAAAGATTCTGACAGTTGGTAAAGCGATGGAATACATCAAGGGAAAATGCTAGCCCGTCAGTTCGCTCAACCGGATCGGCCAAGCCGCCGGGTCGTCGTTACGGGGTTGGGGCTGATCACCCCGCTAGGGACCGGGGTTGAAAAGACCTGGAAGGCCTTGTGTGCGGGAGAGTCGGGCATCCGCCGGATCACAAAATTTGATCCGACCGGTTACGATGCTCAGATTGCTGGCGAGGTGACGGATTTCGACCCAGCCCAGTTTATCGAGAAAAAAGAGATCAAAAAGATGGACACCTTTATCCACTATGCCGTGGGTGCCGCTCAATTGGCGGTGGATGATGCGGGTTTGAAAGTTACCGAAGAAGAGGCGACCCGAGTTGGGGTGTACATCGGCTCTGGTATTGGCGGACTAGGGTCGATCGAGCGGTATCACGACGTGCTTAAAGAAAAGGGACCAGGGCGGGTCTCACCGTTTTTTATCCCCATGACCATCATCAACCTCGCGTCTGGGCAGGTAGCGATTCGGATTGGCGCTAAGGGCCCCAATTCTTCCATTGTGACGGCCTGTGCAACGGGCAACCATTGTATCGGAGATGCCTTTCGCCTCATTCAATACGGTTGTGCCGATGTCATGGTGGCAGGCGGCGCGGAAGCGGCAGTGACGCCATTGGGCGTTGCAGGATTTGCTGCCGCCAAGGCGTTGTCCTTTCGAAACGACGAACCGACCAAGGCCAGCCGGCCGTTTGATCGGGATCGGGACGGGTTTGTGCTGGGGGAGGGGGCTGGTGTGCTCGTCATCGAAGAGATGGAACACGCCCGCCGGCGCGGCGCGAAGATGTATGCTGAAATTATCGGATATGGGATGAACAGCGACGCCTATCACATCACGGCGCCACCTGAAGATGGTGAAGGGGCGGTCCGTTGCATGGAACTGGCGATTCAAGATGCAGGTATCAGTAAAGAGCAGATCGGCTATATCAATGCCCACGGGACTTCCACAATGGCCGACGCCATCGAGACACGGGCCATCAAAACGGTGTTTGGTGAACGAGCCTACAGCATTCCGATTAGCTCGACCAAGTCGATGACGGGACATCTGCTCGGTGCAGCAGGAGGGGTCGAAGCGATTTTCAGCATTCTGGCTCTCTTTCACGGAGTGGTGCCGCCTACCATCAATCTCGATAACCCGGACCCGGCGTGTGATTTGGATTACGTACCCCATAAGGCACGAACAGTCCCCATTACTGCAGCCTTGTCGAATTCCTTCGGGTTTGGGGGGGTGAACGCCTGCTTGATCTTCAAACGTGTAGATGCCTAGTACCAGTGCGCCGATGACATCAGCTGACCGAGCCGAAACTCAGCACGGTTGGCTTTCCTATCGTTTTCGCGACCCCTCGCTGCTCGATGAAGCTTTGACCCATAAGTCCTATGTCAACGAGAGCAAAAGCGTGGCGCTTCGCCACAATGAGCGGCTTGAGTTTCTCGGAGATGCGGTGCTGTCGCTAATCATTACTGAGCACCTCGCGATCCGCTATCCCAGTATGAGGGAGGGTATGCTTTCGAAACTGAAGGCTGGTTTGGTAAGTGAGGTGTCACTGGCCGCCGCCGCTCGGCGGCTGAATCTTGGCCCTCGCCTCAGGTTGGGACGAGGTGAAGAACGATCGAGAGGACGAGAAAAATCGTCTCTCTTGGCCAATGCCCTGGAGGCCCTTATCGCTGCCGTGTACCTTGATGGCGGGCTTGAAGCAAGCCGGCTCTTTGTGCTCGATGTGTTAGGAGAAGAATTGCAAAAAACGGAATTGATGCGGACGAATCCCGGCGGCGATGATTATAAGACAAGGCTGCAGGAGTGGTGCCAAAAACATCGTAAGTCGTTGCCGCTCTATAGGACTGTGCAAGAAACAGGACCTGATCATCGCAAAGTCTTTGGAGTGGAAGTGATCATGGAGGGGATGACGATCGGAACGGGGCAGGGATTGAGCAAGAAAGAGGCCGAGCAGGAAGCGGCACGGTCAGCTTTGGAACGGTTGATACAATGAGACACAACGAACGGAGGATGGGTATGTGGATACGACGAGTGGGCGTGACGATCGGTATGGCATTGTTAACAGGATGCGCCTGGTCTCTTTCGACTCCCAGCCCCATTGTCGCTGCTGACAAACCATCGAATCAACAAGAAGCTCCCTCCAAGGGGCCGCGGGCCATCATCAAGACGAAATTCGGGGATATGGAGATCATGTTCTTTCCCGACGTGGCACCGAGGCACGTCGAAAACTTTATCAAACTGGCCAAGTCAGGGTTCTATAATGGGACGATTTTTCATCGAGTCATCCCCGGATTCATGATCCAAGGCGGTGATCCCAACACTAAGGATTCGCTGAAGAAGGACCTGTATGGCATGGGAGGACCAACTGATGAGAATGGCCGCCCCATTCGACTCAAGGCGGAGTTCAATGACATTTCCCACAAACGGGGGATCGTCTCGATGGCTCGGGCCCAGGATCCCGATTCGGCAGGCTCGCAGTTTTTTATCGTCGTGGAGGACTCACCGTTTCTGGATAACAGATATACCGTGTTCGGTAAAGTGGTGAAGGGGATCGGTGTTGCCGACAAAATCGCGAATGTGCCACGCGATGAGCGGGACAACCCGAAGGAACGGATTGAAATGACGGTCACGATCGTGGACTAGGAAGTTGGCCGATGGTCGAAGATCCTTCCCTCTCGCTGGCGACTTGTCTTCCCCGTCCAGGGGGCTCTCGGCCTCGTTTTGAAGTTCCCACTTTTGAGGGCCCCCTTTTGTAGCATAGTCCTGCTGTTTCAGAGCCGCTATCCTTTGGCGAACAGTCAGTCCATTAGCTCATGACTTAGCCACAGGAGTTGGTCTATGCGTACAGTCTCCACTCGACGGATGTACCGCAGGATTGAGGTGGAAGGTGGAGGAGTCCTCGCCGTCCACGGGTCGGTGCAGAGGATTGTGGTGCGCGACCTGTCTTTGAATGGTTTAAGAATGGACGTTCCATTTCCCCCTCCGAGGGGTATCCTGGTTGCTGTCCGCCTGTGGTTGCCGGATGATGAGGTGGTGGAAATTGACCAGGCTCTCGTTCGATGGAGCGATGGGAAGCAATGTGGTGTTCAGATTGTCTCGCTCTCAAACGAAATGGACCAGCGGTTAGCGCGATATGTCGAGAGCCGATTGCGAGAAGAGGGGAGTAAGTTGTCGGTTGTCTCCCGCTAAAGTGGAATGGTTAGTGATGGTTAGTGATGGTGGACTCCATCGACGATAAAGAAGGACAAGCGATGATCGCGGGCAAGGGGTGCTTCAGCACGTTGATTCACGGTCGATCACGGAGGCGAATGATGGCATATCGAAATATGCGCGAGCGTTATGATCGTTGTGTGGAGCGACGAACAAGAACCGTTTTTTCGATGGCCGATTGGTGGGGCATGTGGGGCTAGTGAGGAGGTTCGCAGTTTGGTCTGTGAATGGGGGGCACGGAGGTGATCGGAGAAAGTGATGTCGAAGGTAACAAGATGGACCGTCGGTTTCGCTGGGCCCGTAATTGTTCCGCCACGCTGGGGTGGTATGCGTTGACATAGCCGAGGAGGCCATTGAGAAATCGTCGGGATTGGAAATCAGTTCCGGAGAACGCAGTGACAAAGGCTACGGCATAGTCGAGAATTTGGGGAGCCTCGTCCCGATCGGCGATCTCCTGCGGGTGATCTTGCAAAAAGTTTTCATACTCCTTTTTGAGATATTCGGCAAAAACGGGTAGTGGTGAAGACAGGACGTACAAGGGGCTCAACACCCGACGTAATGATTGGAGCGCTGCAATCACTTCGGCATCGTGACCGTCCTGACGCCCTTCAAAATAGCGATAGGTTGCGACCTCGATCAAGTTAAATAGTGCAACTCCCTTGGGACCAGCGAGGTGCTCCAATTCGTGATAAAAGTCCCGTCGCCGAGGCATCAATTGCTCGCCGAGCCGTTTCTCTTGATAATTGCTTCCCCTATCTAAATAGTGGCAGTGAGTGGGACAGGTGATGCGAGCGAGGCGGTGTGTGCCGCAACAGGGACTGCAGATGGATTCGCCAAGTGCAGGGCACGGACGTTTGCCCTTGCGGTGAGAGCAGTAGGAGCAGAGGCTCATTGGTTTCCTGCCGTTCCAGCCTGTGGGGAGGCAGCTTGAGTCTGAGGCGGAGAAGCGATGAATCCGTAGTCTGCGAGGGTTCGCTTACCGTTCTTGCCTTTGCTGACCGTCGGTGTTTCGAGGCCGTTCATTTCGGCGGCGTTGTCATATTGATAGGGGACCAGAATGATGTTATTCGTGCGATCGATACCAATGTGGGCGGGAGCAGGTAAATACTCGGCAATCACATGAAACTTGCCATCGCGCGTCATACGCCAGATTTTCCCTTTGGTCAAGTCGGATACATACATGTTGCCCCACCGGTCGAAATCCACACCGCTTAAGTTCTGAAAACGCCCGGTCAAGAACCCATTGGATTCCAGTTCGGTAAGGCGGCCATCGGGCGAAATATCAAAGATTTTCCCCTTATTCCAACTGACAGCGATCACATGGCCGGTCTGAGGATGAACGGCAATTCCCGTCGGTCCAGCAAGCCGATCATCGTGAATCAAAAGGGACACTCTGTGATTCGCCAAAGTCTCGACGCGATAGATGGCGTTGGCCCCTTGATCTGACACATATAAGAGCCCGTTTGATCCGACCGCCACGTCTGTCAGGGAAACAGTGTTGGGGGAAGAAGGGGGCGGGGGAAACGAGATGGTTACGAGCGGTTTCCCGGTCGTTTTGTCGAATCCCTTGAGCTGGTCGAGATCCGCAACGTACAGGATCTTCCCATCAACAGCCATTCCTTTGGGGGCGTGCAGGTGCACATTGTCAACCCCTCCTTGAATGAATTTTAAGTGGGTGACCTTGCCCTGGCTGTCTACTTTGGTGATGAATCCATTGTTGTCTCTGGCTTCCGGTTCTCCGTTGATGTTGGAGATGAAGTAGTCGCCGGACTGATCACCGACGAAACAGTTGGGTGATTCTAAACCAAGGATCTGGGCTGCGATGACGGGAGAGGCTAGACTTAACACCAGGGCAGCGACGCTGATCGCCGCGCTTATACAACGATACACGGGAACCCTCAGTATATCATCATGGTTGGCAGTGAGCGGACTGCCGATTCTACCTGTCGTAGTCATAAGCAGGGCAAAAGGCATCCTAGCCAATGGTCCAAGAGCGTGTCAAGAAAACCAGCGGCGCCTCCGTCGTTGACTTAGACAAAAATGCCCTGTTAAGTTGGCGCATTTCTTGCGCGAGGAGCCGGTGTGGTGCCAGAGGGGAACGAGTACAAGCGCCGGCGCCTGCGTTCACGTTAAAGGAACACTCGTTATGTATGGGCCAATAGCCAATAGGTTGGAGGGAGATCGTGGCTGCACAATTGATTGATGGAAAGGCGCTCGCTCAGCAGGTGAGAGAACAGTTGGCTGTCGAATCGGCGGCGGTGTTGGCGAAAACCGGCATAAGACCCGGCTTGGCGACGATTTTGGTCGGTGATGATCCAGCTTCGCATCTTTATGTCAAAAACAAACAGAAGGCTTGCGAACTAGCTGGCATCTATGTGGACGATCATAAATTGCCGGCCTCGACGACACAGGCCGAATTGTTGGCGTTGATCGAGAAGAAAAACGCCGATCCCACCATTCACGGGATCTTGGTCCAACTGCCCTTGCCCAAACACATTGATAGCCGGGTCATCCTCGAAGCTGTGTCGCCTAACAAAGATGCTGATGGATTTCACCCCTATAACTTCGGCCGGTTGGTCGAGGGCAACCCGGTATTCGAAGCCTGCACGCCGAAGGGGGTCATTAAGATGATCGAATCGACAGGTGTGACGATCGAAGGGAAACGAGCGGTGGTCGTTGGCCGGAGCAACATTGTGGGGAAACCGCTGGCGCTGATGCTCCTGCACCGCAACGCGACGGTCACCATTTGCCACTCCAAAACGAAGGATCTGCCGGTGGTGTGTCGGGAAGCGGACCTGTTGCTGGTGGCGATAGGAAAGGCCAAGTTTGTCACGGCAGATATGGTGAAAGACGGGGCGGTCGTCATTGACGTGGGCACCAATAAGTTGCCGGACGGAAAGTTATGCGGCGATGTCGATTTTGAGGCAGTTCGTGAGAAGGCCAGTTGGATCAGTCCGGTGCCAGGAGGCGTTGGTCCCATGACGATCGCCATGTTGTTAGCGAACACGGTGGAGTCAGCTAAGCGGAGTGCCGGGCTGGCCTAAGGTCTCAGTGATCGAGCAAGGAAGAACCTTGCCAAGAGCTTGTTTGGAGCCACATAGCGAGGGGGAAGGCGAGGGGAGTGAGCGGAATTGGGGAGATGGCAGCTTGTCTAGAGAGGCTGCGGCTTTTGCGATGGACCCATGAGGAATGATCGCAAGGTTGGAATCGAGGATAAAGGTTATGACACGGGAACCCAGAAGGCTCATAGAGGTATTGGAACAAGGACAGTTTGCGGTCACGGTCGAGTACAATCCTCCCAAAGGAACCAACATCTCGGCCATTCTGGACAGTGCCAAGCAGTTGCTGGGGCGGGTCCATGGGGTCAATGTGACGGATAACACGGCCGCCGTTGTGCGAGCCGGATCGCTTCCCGTCTGTCGCCTGCTGTATGAGCTGGGACATGACCCGGTGATGCAGCTTACCTGCCGGGATCGAAATCGTATCGCAATGCAATCAGATCTGTTGGGCGCCCATATGCTGGGAATTCGAAATGTGCTGTGTTTGACGGGCGACTACCCGACGGTCGGCGATCATAAAGATGCGAAGCCGGTCTATGACCTCGATTCCGTTCAAGTCATGCAGATGGTCCGCGGTTTGAACCAAGGATACGACATGATGGGTAACAAGCTTGATGGCGCAACATCATTCGCGATTGGAGCGGCGGTCACCCCGGAAGCCGAATTGGTTGGCCCGGTGCTGGCTAAGTTTGAGGTGAAGGTTAAGGCCGGCGCGCAATTTTTTCAAACCCAGGCCGTCTATAATCCGGAGATTTTTGCCAGATTCATGCAAGCGGTACGTCCCTACAAGGCCAAGGTGTTGGCGGGGATCCTCCTCCTGCGAAATGCGAAGATGGCAGAATACATGAACGCACACATTCCTGGTATGGCGGTCCCGCAGGAGATGATCGAGGCCTTGCGCAGAGCAGGCGACAAAGCCGAAGAAGTCGGAGTCGAGATTGCTGTTGAGACGATCAAGGCTGTACGTCCCTATTGCGACGGTGTCCACATTATGGCGCTGAAAGGCATCCATCGAATCGGAGAAATTCTTACCAAAGCTCAAATTGGATAATGATGACCGTTCCTGATTTGCAACGATACAAAGAGGATACCAAGAAGATCGTTGCGGTGACGGCCTATGATGCCCTCTTCGCGCGCATCGTTGAACAAGCGGGTATCGAGACGATCCTGGTTGGCGATTCGTTGGGAATGGTTGTCCAGGGAAAACCCACAACATTATCAGTAACGATGAGCGCAATGCTCTACCATACGAGGTTAGTGGCTCGTGCTGTTCGGCAGTCACTGGTTATTGGGGATATGCCTTTCATGTCGTACCAGATTAGTAAGGAAGAGGCACTGCGGAATGCGGGGCGTTTGCTCCAGGCCGGGGCCCATGCCGTGAAGTTGGAAGGAGGAGCTGTCGTCGCTGACCGTGTGGAAGCCATGACCAACATCGGCATTCCTGTCATCGGGCATCTTGGCATGACGCCGCAGGCGGTTCATCAATATGGTGGCTACAAAGTGCGAGGTAAAGACCAGCATCAGGCTGAACAGTTGATTGCCGATGCGAAGATTCTTGAACAAGCTGGGGCACGGGCGATCGTGTTGGAGGCAATTCCAGCTCGCCTGGCCAAGATCATCACAGAACAGCTCACAATTCCCACTATTGGAATTGGCGCCGGTCCCCATTGTGATGGACAGGTGTTGGTTCTGTACGACCTGCTCGGCCTCTTTGAGGATTTTGTTCCCAAGTTCGTTAAGCCCTATGCGCGGCTCAGGGCTGATGCGCTCCATGCTCTCCAGCGTTATAAAAAAGAGGTTGAGCATGGAATTTTCCCGGGATCGTCTGAGAGCTACACATAAGTGGGCCGCTCTGCCGCTGTGGCGCGCCAGCGCAAACACAATGAAGAGAAGGGCCAGCGTGGCTCCGTGAGAGGATTCATCGTCCGGCCCGTGCGATCCCAACAGTGTATCCAAGGGACTGATAACGGAGTTGATCTACCGGTTCGATCAGAGGGCCGTTTTTTAGACCAGGCGTCCAATGCATCGTGGCATGGTTCGTTCGTGTTTGTGGCTCATTGTGAGGATCGTGGGTTGAAGAACCCGTGCCTCTGTCTGGTGGGGACCTGATCAGGGAGGAGCGATGATCAGCACCGCCCCATCTGCTCCGTACCGGCCATCAAATGATTACAAGGAGGCGTTTGGCGGAGGCTGGTGGAAGGAGTCCTCTCCGATGGATCTGGCCGCATCGTCTTGGACGCAGGCCACTTGAAAGATTGACCGGTCTTCCAGACGCACTGCTGTCAGGTGTTTGCCCCATACACACCCGGTATCAAGAGCAATGTGGTCTTGCACCATGCGAAGTCCCAGGGCCGCCCAATGGCCGGTAATGATGGTGATGTGCTGATTGCGGTGGTGGGGCAGTTGGAACCAGGGTGTGAAGCCGGCTGGTGCTTCATCTGGTGGACCTGAAAAGTTCGACATCACACCGGTTGAGGTGCAGGTGCGCAGTTTTGTCAGAATTCGAGCGATTGTGGTCACACGTTCCCACCCGTGAAGGTTGTCTGACCATGGTTGGGGGGGGCCAGAA
>JANDJK010000039.1 GCA_024330925.1 Nitrospira sp. | reverse complement strand
CTGCAGGCTCCTCCGTCAGTCGGCTTTCAGCATATAGCCGCTGCCTCGCACGGTATGGATCAACTTTTTGGCTCGACCTCGGTCAATTTTGTTGCGCAGATAGTTTACGTAGACGTCGATGACGTTGGTGAAGGTATCGAAGTCTTGATTCCAGACATGCTCGGAGATCATAGGCCTGGTCAATACTCGCCCCGCATGGCGCATGAGGTATTCCAGTAAAGCATATTCCTTCATGGTCAGTTCGATCCGCTGACCACCGCGGGTCACTTCGCGGGTAGCGGGATTTAAGACCAGATCGTCAACCTGGAGGATACCAGTACTTTCCGTCGCCCCTCGGCGGAGCAGCGCGCGGACGCGGGCGAGCAGTTCGTCGATCGCGAAGGGCTTGGTAAGATAGTCGTCCGCGCCGGCATCGAGGCCCTTCACTCGCTGATCGACTTGGGATTGGGCCGAAAGAATCAAGACCGGCGTATGGATGCGGTGGCGGCGGATGGTGTGAAGAATGTCCATGCCGGACATGGATGGCAACATCAAGTCCACAACCAGCAGGTCATAGTTGGTCGCCAGCGCCATTTCGAGCCCCTTGGCGCCGTCCTCGCACAGATCAACGGCATAACTTTCCTCTTCAAGTGCTCGCTTGATAAAACAGCCGACCTTGGTTTCATCTTCGATGACGAGGATTCGCATGGCTGCTCTCCGCAGCGCCTCATTATAGCAAAGCCGCTATCGCGAATCTTGGCCTCCCTGCGTCAGATTGGGTCGCCGGGACTATCCCGTTCGATCGCGACAATCATCGATTTGTCACCACGCATGGCAACAATGAATGTCTGTTTTTCTTTGGCAACGAACTCCCGCTCAGCCCGCCGAAGGCGGTTCCGTAGGCTGCCATGAGATTTTGGCACTCCGTTCATCTGGAGCTAGCGACACGGTTGTGTGCGTGTAAAAAATCTTTCGCGCTGGGGAAAGCAAATTCCGGGGCCAAGGCCTTACGATAGTCCTCTTTGCTTCTCTGTTGGCCAATGGTAAGGATCCACGCTGTGCCCTCCTTGCTCCTTCCTTTGGGATTCATCTCCCCATCACATTGATTGCGTTTGCCCGGCCAACCTTGCAACTCCTCGTTAGCACCGCCGAGCGGCGGCCATGGGAAGCAAGATGTCACCCCATGGCCTCTTGGAAACCACCCAATGCCATGGTACTCTTGCTCCGGCGGTATGATTCGGTCATCCTTTCTGCTTCATCGATCATCCACAATCAGAAGGTACTTCTCACTATGACCAAACCGAGCTTTCTTGAGCCGACCGATTCGTTTGCTCATCGTCACCTGGGACCCACAGACACAGACATCAAAGACATGTTGGCGCTACTGGGATTCCCGTCGTTGGATGCACTCGCCGATGTCGCGGTTCCTCTCGATATTCGTCTCCGCCGGCCTCTGTCTCTTCCCGACGGTATTGGCGAACAGGCGGCGTTGCATCGCTTGCGGGAGATCGCATCCCAAAACGTGGTCGCCCGCTCGTTGATCGGTATGGGATACTTCGACTGCGTCACGCCCTCGGTGATTCGGCGCAATATTTTGGAAAATCCTGCCTGGTACACCCAATACACTCCCTATCAAGCCGAGATTTCCCAAGGGCGGTTGGAAGCCTTGATGATCTTTCAAACCATGGTCGCAGACCTGACCGGCCTGCCGGTCGCGAACGCATCGCTGTTGGACGAAGCAACAGCGGCGGCGGAAGCAATGGGAATGTGCCTGGCCATCGCCCGAGCCAACGGCGAAGAGCGGCCGGAGTTCTTCGTCTCTCAGGATTGCCATCCTCAAACGCTGGCGGTGCTGCGCACCCGTGCCGAGCCCCTTGGCCTCATAATCCGGACCGGAGTTCCGGAGTCGATCGAGGTCAATGAACGGTTCTGCGGCCTGTTGTTGCAATATCCGGCAACCGATGGATATGTAGGCGATTTCTCCGATGTTGTGGAGAAAGCCCATCGAGCGGGCACCCTCGTGGTCGTCGCGACAGACCTGCTGGCGTTGACGCTGCTCAAACCTCCTGGTGAATTCGGCGCCGACATTGCCGTGGGCTCAACGCAACGGTTCGGTGTACCGATGGGATTCGGGGGACCCCATGCCGCGTTTTTGTCCACAAAAGAGGAGTACAAGCGGCAGATTCCCGGCCGCCTGGTTGGTGTCTCTAAGGACGCGACAGGGAAACTGGCCTTCCGCCTCGCTCTCCAAACGAGAGAGCAACACATTCGACGCGAGAGAGCCACCAGCAACATCTGTACGGCGCAAGTCCTGCTGGCCATTATGGCTGCCATGTATGCGGTCTACCACGGGCCTGACGGCCTGCGACGCATCGCCGAACGCGTGCACGGCCTCACGTTACTGCTGGCGGAAGGACTGCGGCGGCTTGGATTCGAGGTGCGGCCAGACCTCTTTTTCGATACGATTCGCGTTCCCCTCACGGCCTCACAGGCGGACCAAATTGCGAACCGGGCTAGTCGGGACGGAATCAACTTGCGTCGCTACCAGGATGATGCCCTTGGTCTGTCGCTCGACGAAGTCAGTTCCGAAGAGGAAGTCGTTCGTCTTTGGAAAATCTTTTCCGGAAGCGAGCGGCTGCCCTTCGCGCTTTCTGATCTGCTTCCTGCCATTGCCCTAACCTATCCTCCGTCTTTGGCAAGGACGAGCATGTACCTGACCCATGAGGTCTTTCACCGTTATCACTCCGAACATGAGATGCTGCGGTTTCTTCACCGGTTGCAGGCTAAAGACCTCTCACTTGTGCATTCCATGATTCCGTTGGGCTCCTGCACGATGAAGTTGAACGCTGCGACCGAGATGCTGCCCATCACTTGGCCGGAGTTCACCGGACTTCATCCGTTTGCGCCGGAAGAACAGACGCGGGGTTATCAGGAACTCGTTCGCCAGCTCACCGGTTGGCTCGCGGAGATCACCGGCTTCTCGGCCTTTTCCGTTCAACCGAACGCTGGGTCCCAGGGAGAATTCGCGGGATTGATGGTGATTCGCGCCTATCACCGGTCCAGGGGCGAAGGGCATCGAAACATCTGTCTGATTCCCCTGTCCGCCCATGGTACCAATCCAGCCAGCGCCACCATGGCCGGCCTGACGGTCGTACCGGTCGCCTGTGATCGCCACGGCAATATTAACATCGATGACCTCGAGGCCAAGGCCGCCCAATACCGGGACCGGTTAGCGGCGGTGATGCTTACCTATCCTTCGACTCATGGAGTCTTTGAAAATGGCGTGCGTCGCATCTGCCAGATCGTCCACACCCACGGAGGACAGGTCTATATGGATGGCGCCAACATGAATGCTATGGTAGGGCTTTGCCGCCCGGGCGACATCGGCGCAGACATCTGCCATGTGAACCTCCATAAAACTTTTTGTATTCCGCACGGTGGAGGCGGGCCAGGCGTAGGTCCTATTGGCGCAGCGGCGCACCTGGTCCCTTTTCTGCCCGGCCACCCCCTGGTCAACATCGGAGGACCCGCTGCCATTGGTCCAATCGCCGCCGCACCGTACGGCAGTGCCAGCATCCTGCCGATCTCCTGGGCCTACATCGCCATGATGGGGCGGGAGGGGCTGACCACTGCCTCCAAGGTCGCCATCCTCAACGCGAACTACATGGCCAAACGGTTGGAGAAGCACTATTCGATTCTCTATGCCGGTGATACCGGCTTGGTCGCGCACGAGTTTATTTTAGATCTGCGGGAGTTCAAGGAACGAGCAGGCATCGAGGCGATGGACGTGGCCAAACGGCTTATGGACTATGGATTTCATGCCCCTACCGTGTCCTTTCCTGTACCTGGCACTCTCATGATCGAGCCAACGGAAAGCGAATCGAAAGCAGAGCTTGATCGATTCTGCGACGCGCTAATTCGCATCCGCTCCGAAATCCAGGACATCATTGAGGGTCGTCAACCTCGGACGAACAATCTGCTAAAGAATGCGCCCCACACAGCAACCGTCGTCGCAGCCACGGTATGGAACCGCCCCTACAGCCGCGAGCAGGCAGCGTTTCCTACCCCCTGGGTGGCACAAGCCAAATTCTGGCCTCACGTAAGTCGGATCGACGAAGCCTACGGCGATCGGCACCTCGTCTGCACTTGCCCGCCGATGGAGAGCTATCAACCCTGATCTAGAAAACCTGCAGGAAATGCGCGCACATGATCGCCCCTCCCTCCGGACAAGAGAAGAGGCAACAGGAGGGAGTCTAGGCCCTCCGCTCCCTCACCGCCGATGGTACGGCACACAGAAACTGTTGGAGCAGTGAGCAACCTTGAGGTCACCGTTCGTCACATCATAATACCCGATCAACGGTCGAGCATCGACACCGATTACGAGGACACTGAACTGTCCGACGTTCCCCTCTTCCTCCACCACGACGTGAGTCGCCGTTCGACATTCTACATCCACGCAGTGGGCAACGCGCAGATCCCCGTTCGCCACGTCGTAATAACTGATCAGGCCCCGCCCATCGGTCCCAATGGCCAAAGAAGTGAACTGCCCGACATGCCCTCGGCTTTCAAGCACGGTCGTCCTTGCCCGACGACATTCCACATCGGCACAGTGGGCGACCTTCAGACACCCCTTCGTGGCATCGTAGTAGCTGATCAAGGGCAACCCATCGACCCCAATGGCCAGAGAGTTGTACAAACCCACATCGCCCGCTCGGTCAACGAGATGGTCATGCGCTGATCGACAGGCAACATCGAGGCAATGAACTACTCGTAAGTGTCGACGGGTAGCGTCGTAATAGCTGATGATCGGTAAACCATCCGCACCGATCGTGATCGAGGTGGATCGGCCAACATCTCCCTTGCTTACCAAGGTCCTAATGTCAGCTGTCGTACATTCTCGATCGGTGCAGTGGGCAACCTTAAGATCCCCGTTCGTCACATCGTAGTAGCTGATGAGCCCCAGACCATCGGTCCCGATCGTGAGGGAGGTGTCTTGTCCAACATGACCGGCTTCATCAATGGCCCGGTGCCTTGACCGAGCACAGAACACGTCGGCACAGTGTGCCACCCGCAGGTGGCCGTCAGTGGCGTCATAGTAACTGATCAACGGCAGACCATCCGCTCCGATGGCAACCGATACGTATCGTCCGACATCGTGCTCACTCTGAACAGTGGTGAGGGTAGCGGAGGCGCAGGTTCGGTCGGCACAGTGTGCCACCTTGAGGTCCCCGTTCGTCTCGTCATAGTAAGCAAGGAGGCCGAGACCGTCGGCCCCTATCGTTATTGCGATAGAGGTCCCCACCTTTATCGCCATCCCATCGAGTGATGTCACCGTTGCCGTCGCACATCGCTGATCTTCGCAGTGCGCCACCTTGAGATCGCCATTGGTCACATCGTAGTAGGTGATGAGTGGCAAACCATCTGCCCCGATGGCAACAGAGGTATCCTGTCCCACGTCGCCGCCCTGATCGACAATGTGGATTGTGGCTGCCGTGCAGGTGGTGTCGGCACAATGAGCAACTTTGAGATCGCCATTTGTTTTATCGTAATAACTGATCAACCCCAGGCCGTCTGTCCCTATCGTGATGGCTACCGACTGTCCCACGTCTCCCTCGCTGTCCAGAATGGTACGGGTCCCAGACCCACAGAGGACCTCCGTGCAATGGATCACCTTGAGATCGCCCTGGGTCGCATCGTAATAACCGATGAGGGGTCGGGCATCCATTCCCATGACGACGGCACTGTATTGCCCCACGTCACCGCTCTTGTCTGGCGTCGTCGTCAGGGTGGGTTCTGTGCAAGCGACGTCCGGACAGAGAGCCGATTTGAGATACCCATCGGTAGCGTCATAATAACTGATCAATGGTTGCCCCCCCGCGATGGTCACGGAGGTAAAGCGCCCCACATCCCCTTCAGCTTGGAGGAAGGTCAGAGTCGTGATCGTCGCCGTACGGCATGCGACGTCGTTACAGTGCGCGGCCTTCAGGTCTCCCTTGGTGACATCGTAATAGGTGATGAGAGGAAACCCGTCCGTACCGATCGTCACGGATGTGTATTGGCCGACATCGCCATGGCGGTCCAATGTTGTAAGCGTCGCCGACGTACAGGCGAGATCAGCACAGTGAGCGACCTTGAGATCGCCGTTCGTTTGGTCATAATAGCTGATGAGCCCCAGTTCATCGGGACCGATAGCAATGGAGGTGTAGAGTCCCACGTTGCCCTTGTCGTCCAGGGTGCTGATCGTAGCAGATGTACAGGCTGGGTTGGAGCAGTGGGCGACCTTGAGGTCGCCGTTGGCCTCGTCATAGTAACTGATGAGACCGAGTCCGTCGGCGCCGATTGCAACGGAACTGTACCGGCCGACGGAGCCGGAGCCATCTCGCGTAATGAGCGCAAAGCCCGGACGTTCCATGGCCCGATCATCCGCGCGAGCCCCCCACGAGAGGAGCACACCAGCCAACACGGCGATGACAGCTTCCGTGGCTGTAACCCACTCTCTCCTTCTAGCCGGTCGGATCTCCATGAGACGCTCCTCTGGTCCTCTTCATTGGTGGCTCTACCTGTCCTTGTGCAGGACCTCTCCTCAAAGAGGCAAGGAAGCAGCAGGAAGCAGCCCGGACCAACCTGATTCGCTGGCTGGCCAGAGGGGCGAGAAGAACTACGTGAGGACCTTCTCGCGCTCACTAGAAAAAAGTGAGCACGCGGGCTCCTTCACTTCTTCAGGTTTGGTGCCGAAGCCGGGACTTGAACCCGGACACCCCTAAGGGCGCTAGACCCTGAATCTAGTGCGTCTGCCAGTTCCGCCACTTCGGCACGAAAGGAGTGGCCAACCTGCGTCGGACCGAAGACTGCGCACGAAAGAGCGAAGCGATTATCCGGAATTTTTAACTTGCTCGTCAAGCAAGGGGGAAATTCGCAGGATCGGAAGCATGCCTGCTGGCTTCTCCCGCCCGACCGTGTCGAATTCGCCCGGATCACCGGACAGAACGAGTCGTTCTCGCACAAGGCCGGCCGCTGGAAGAAGATACAGTGGGGCCATGCGCGGCACCTCATCAGCAACCAATACGTCGAACCGCACCTGGTCGAACAGTGGGTCACTAGCCACGCGGCCAGGTGTGGCAGTCACCAGCCGGCGATGCTGGAGAAATGCCTGCCGGTTGGGATCCGTTTCGGCTGCCAGTAACTCACGGACTTTTTTCGTTCCTCCCAGCTTCGTGACCGTTTCTTTGAGGTCATCGTATTCCTGGGCTAAGTCATGGGGAAGAGCCGCTTCTGGGGTCAATTCCCGCATCCGTGCCTGAGCTCTATCGATCTCTTTGCGCAGGGCTTCCACCTGCCGGTGGTACAGCTCTCGATATTGGTGGAGCGACTGCTGGTTCTTTCCGACCATTTGCATCGCCAACCGTTGGAATAACGGCAAGGTTTCATACTCTGCCAGCATCGTTTCCACCTCGGCCACCTTGGCTTGGAGGTCCCTCATCTGGGAGACCAGCCGCCATTCGAGCAGCCGAACCTCGTCCAGATCTCTCTGTTTCTGGGCCTTAAACGCCATGAGGGGTACCAGCTCTCGAAACCGGTCGTACTTCTTCCGCAGTGACGCCTTTTCAGATTGTGACTTGGCATAGAACCGATGGATCTGCGCCTCAAAGCTGAAATCCTGGAGGGCCAGGCCACCGCTTTCAGTTAGAAGGGGCACGGCATAACGGCTGATCAAGGCCTGATGGCTCAGTCCCGCCCTTTTCATCGCGTGCGCGACAACACTGGTTGCCTCATCCGTCGAGGGATGGTCAGGACTCACCCAAAGGACCCGTTTGTTCGCACGAACGAGTTCCACCACGAGCTGAGCCAGTTGTTGTCGTCGGCGAGACAAATCTTGATGCCAAACGGCTGTCAGCACCGAGGATTCTGGCGGGGGCCATCGTCCCTCTTGCTCCTTCGGCTGAAACAACGGAACCAACCGTTCAGCCAGCCCGAGATTGTAGGAACTGGTGTGCCGGATCATGTTCTCCAGTCGATTGGCGAGCTCTCGCAGATGGCCAGCCACATCCGGCACAAGCGTTACAGCAGGTACCGAGGTCCCCAAAGCTTCTCCCATCTGTACAAAAACGATCCTCCCCTCCTGGCTTAAGATGATCCCCTCCGAAGGCTCCCTTTCGTCGGTTGGAACGACCGTCACCGGTACATCTACGGGGAGTGTGGCATCAACGGGCACGGTAAACTCGTAGAGATGCAGGTTCCCGATCGATCGGATCAGCCGGCCACCCGTCGCAACGACAAACATCTCTGGCCCACATCGGACAAGCCGTTCTTCTTCCGTTCGAAGAGGGAGCAAGTACGATTCAATGAGGTCCTGGAGTATCATTAAACTGACCCAGCCTCTCTACCCTTCTCTTCTTCTTGCTTCTACGGTGGGAGAACGTGCCGGCATCTTAATGACGCTGCGGTGCGACTGTCCATGGGGATACCCCAGGGTCCTAGGCGGATAGAGCTGCCGTTCTCTTGTGTTCCAGCGAGGAACCTGTCTACAATAAATACCTTCGCCGTATGGTTTCGAGGAGGAGATGGTGAAAGGATTGCGGTTTGAACGGATTGGGAAAGGACGACACTATAATGTTGTTTTCCATGTTGGCAGCACCTATGTTCCCGTTAGTGACGAAACAGTGGAAGAGTTGAAGCGAGAAAGTTTGCTGTCGCCGGAGCGATTTTTGAATTTGTTGATAGACCGTATCGGTTATTCTTCCTATCTGAAGGACCAGATCCGGACGGAACTCACAAACGCGGGCGACCTTGTCACTCAGATCACGGTACTGCAGGGGGCGATCCGCGACCTCTAGGTAACGAGCTGGAGCAGTGACATCCGTCCGCAAACGGTCGGTTCTCCGGCATTATGAATCACCGATTTGGCCTTCCTGAAAGAGCTGATTCATGATCTGATTTTTCTTTTCCGGATCACGATAGTATTTAAGCGCTTTGCTGTAGTTCTCCATAGCGCTCTGGCGCTTACCTCGCAAAGCATAGATTTCGCCGAGCCCATGATAAGCGGCGGCGTCTTCAGCATTACAGGCGAGGGCACGATTGAACGACTCCTGAGCATCCTGCAAGTGGTTCTGCCGGAGCGCCACCCACCCCAACGCTGAGTGGGCGGGACCAAAGTGGGGATCGGCCTGAAGTGCCTCACGGTAGCTCTTTTGTGCCAAATCGAGGCGGCCTTTCGTTTCATACAGGCCTCCCAGGGCGAAATGCACCTCAGCATCCTGAGGGTTGAGCTGCAAGGCCTGCTTGTAGCATTGTAACGCTGGTTCCAGTTTCCCTTGTTCGGCCAAGGCACAACCGAGATTTGCAAGGGCTACTGGATCATTCGGACTCAATTTGAGCACTTCGCGGTATTCCTTGATAGCCATCTCGAGTCGTCCTTGTTCCTGGTAGGCTACCCCAAGGTTCGTCCGTGCCGGTGCGAACGACGGATCGCGTCGTATAGCCTCTTTGTATTCCTTAATGGCCATTTCGAGGTGAGCAGCCCGCTGGTGAATCTGCGCCAGGAAGTAATGGGGATAGGCGGAGTCGGGAAGCCGTTTGGCTGCCTCCTTGTAGGACAGGATTGACCGCTCTGATTGACCAGACTGCGACAGGGCAAGCCCCTGAATAAGATGAGCATAACCGTTAGTGGGCTCTCGTTCGACCAACGAATCCACCCAGGATTGAACTCTCACAATGTCCTCAGCGTTTTCGAGACACCGCGCATGTTCTTTCCAAGCATCAGCAAATCGGCCCTCGATGAGGCAGACCACGTTGATCGCGAAATGGGGACGTGGATCTGCGTCCTCCACCCTTTTGCACCAAGCCAAGGCGTGCTCCAGCAGGTTCTGCCATGAGCCAGTCAAGATTGCGGCTTCGCACAGGACCAAATGAGTCTCCATAGAGAAGGATGCTAGCGGTTCAAGGTATCCTCCACATCGGGAGGTGTTGTTTGAATCTTCTCTCCTACTAAGGGATAGCGAGCAGCGAGCTTTTGTTTCATAGACCAGGCAACCGTCCGATATGACCAATGGCCTTTGACTCCTGACCGAAGTTTGGCAATGTACTCGGCTTCGGCAAAGTCCATTTTAAACAGACACCGCACCCTGAATCCAAACGGGATCGCATACAGCGCGGCTTCTTGATCCTGCTGCTTTAGCTGTTCGATAGCGTCGTAGACTGTATCCATGGTTTGCCGGTATTCGCGCTCCAATCCGGCCTCGATCAAGGGAGGTGGAACGTCGTAGCCATGCAAGGTGGTGAAGCTTTGCTGTACCTGTTGACATCGCCGATGACGATGCAAGTCGCGCCACGCACCGATATCCATGAGAATGTCGAATATGACTGCATACCCACTCCTAAATTCCTTAATCAACTCGTCGTGGGTCCCTCGTTGTTTAATTCCTATTTCGATCATCTCTCGCTTCTGTTTTTCGGACCAGCTCTGGACTAGAGCCAGGAGATCGCGATAGGGAGCGTGACTCACACTGTAGAGGAGGGTCGTCACGATTTCATCTACGAGGTCATGAGGCTCGATTAGATCGACCGACTCGTGAACTGTCCACCGGTGTGGCTGATCAAGCCCTTCCGCATGCAAAATTTCCTTCGCTTGTCGCGCTAGATCCGAATAGACGGTCATGTAGTAAGGATTGGCTCGAGCATGTCGCGCCAACGTGGGGGCGAGTGGTTCGGAAGCCCCCTCCTGTGTTCCGCAAAGTTCGTTCCACAGATTGGCTGGCGGACGCGCACAGGCATTTCGTAGGTCTTCCCCTATGGTCCGTAACTCCGACAGGTGTGATGATAAAAGGCGTGTAATCTGCTTCTCCAGAGTTCGAATGCTGACAACCTGGCCCACATTGGTGGTGGCAGCAAGTGGCAACAGGTATCTGGTGACGTCGAACGCTCGTGCCTTGATCCTTCGCCAATAGTCAGCTTCCATCATCGTTGGCGGACGAGGGTGGCGCTCTGAAAGGTAAACCACCAGCGGATCGTGCAACAGCCGGTAAGCTTCAGACAGACTGTGGAGGATTCTATGGTATGTCGCTTCACTCCTGCTCCCTCTAGTATGTGGAGGAACAAACCAGTTGGTGGTGGAAAAATTCTGATAGCGGGAGGACTTTGCTTGGCCGTCCCAGAGTGGTTCATCTTCCAACCGGATCGCCGCTAGTTCGGATACTCCTTCAAAGCAGATGACGACGTGACCAAGATCGGCAATGGAGGCATGGCCATAATCAAAGTAGAATTGTTCCCAAAACTTCTCAGATGAGTGGGTGTGGACCCATCTTATACTGTCTTCTATCGAGTCAGGAGAGCGACTGTACCGTGCTAGTGCATAGGCGCACTTTTCTGGTGGCATGGGGCCGATTGCAATCACTCTACGAGATGGCGTCTCGGTCACGATCTGGAGGGTCCCTTCCCAGGAGAGAAGTAGAGGGCCGTATCCGCACGCGAGGGTGCACTATACAGCCCTCGCATAAACTAGCGCAAGAATGGTTTTCTTTGTGCATGCATCCTGCCTTCTCCATTGGTCCGTTGACTTGTTTTGGAAAGCATCGGTATAGTCCGCCGCGGAACAGCTCCCTGAGAGCTGAAGGTCTTTCAATATGGAAGCTATTAGGGCTATTAGGGGAGTAAAGGACATCCTCCCGGAAGAGACCCCCAAGTGGCGCTTCATAGAAGAAACCGCCCGCCGGCTAGCTTCTCTCTATGGTTTTGAAGAAATCCGCGTGCCTATTTTCGAAATGACGACCCTCTTTGCTCGAAGCATCGGCGCGTCAACTGACATTGTCGAGAAGGAAATGTATACGTTCCAGGATCGAGATGGAACCTCTCTCACGCTTCGCCCGGAAGGGACGGCAGGCACCGTTCGCGCCTACATTGAACACCATCGTGCCGCTCAGCCTACGCCTCAAAAGTTTTTTTATTCTGGCCCGATGTTCCGGCATGAACGTCCACAAGCAGGTCGTCTCCGGCAATTCCATCAATTTGGGGTGGAGTCCTTTGGCATGGCAGACCCTCGCGCGGACGTTGAAGTGATTGCCCTCCTCTGGTGGATTCTCCATGATTTAGGTCTTCCAGCCCTGGCCTTAGAGATCAATAATCTCGGGTCAGCAGAGGATCGCGCATCGTACCGGCCTTCTTTGGTGGAATACCTCCGCTCGGTGGCAGAACGGCTCTGCACGAACTGCCAACGCCGGCTCACTACCAATCCACTCCGGGTCCTCGACTGTAAGGTTGCCTCCTGCCAAGAGGCAACAAGATCGGCACCGCTATTGAATGATTATCTCTCGGAACAATCTCACCGCTATTTTTCAGCGGTGCTGAAAGGGTTGAGCGATCTCCATATCCCTTATCGGTTAAACCACCGGCTGGTTCGAGGCCTCGATTATTATTGTCTCACTACATTCGAAGTGACCTCGACTGCTCTTGGTGCTCAGAACGCCGTCGGGGCTGGAGGACGCTATGACGGCCTAGTAGAGGCTCTTGGCGGTCCCCCCACTCCTGCTGTTGGGTTCGCTATGGGTCTCGAACGGGTTGCTCTACTGATCCCAGAGAAGGTTGTCTCCTCAACCGCTCGACGAATTCTGGTGTATGTTGCAGGGTTTGGGACGTCGGGGACCGCTGCTGGCCTCTCAGCCCTTGATGCCCTCCGACGCGGAGGAATCTCGGCTGTCTCGGACTTTCGCGCCACGTCCCTTAAGGCCCACTTGCGCCAGGCCGACAGGCTAGCAGCCCAGTTCACCTTGATCCTCGGCGACGATGAAGTCGCTGCCGGGGTGGGAATTTTACGGAATATGGATACAAAAACTCAGCATTCAGTGTCACTTGCCTCCCTACGGCACGATGTGTCGAGTCTCATTACTCTCTCGCCATGTTGACCGTTTTGCCCGTTGACTTTTCCTTCAAAACCCCGTAGCCTGCTGTACACAAAATAATATAAGGTCTTATTATTTCGCTGATTTTTTTGTGGATTTCTATGCAACGTAAGTTTGGGATATTGCTCGCTCTGCCGCCAACTGATCGAAGCGCAACCCTTGTCTACCAACTCGCTCTTACAGCTTCACAAGAAGGGCACGAGGTTTACCTCTACTTGATCGACGAAGGAGTTAAAAACCTCGAATCGATTGAGTATAGGAATCTCCCATCCCATGGCATTCGTGTCTTTGCCTGCGCCTATGGTTGCCAACAATATCGTGTCCCAACTACTGAGTTGAATGATTCAATCTCTCTCTCGGGGCTGGTGGTATTGTCCACCCTCATTGATACATGTGATCCATTCCTGTCTTTCACCTAGTGTTCAGAGGACTAACGTTAAAGATGGCTAAGACCGTTGCAATTGTCATTCAAGAAGATCCCACAAAGACTCATCGCCCAGTTGAAGCCTTGCGCATCGCTCTTGGCCTAGCAGCGGGATCTCACAATATAACGGTCATTCTCCTCGACGAAGCAGTCCGTCTGCTTTCAGAAGAAACAGAAGACATCGTAGATGGAGAGGTACTGGAAAAATTTCTTCCTTCCCTTCAGCATCTGGCTGTGTCATTTTTGGTTCAGGACAGCACCAAGTACCCTGTTGATCAAAACAGGTTTCGTGTGTCTTATGTACCTCCCGATGCCATTTGTTCGTTTGTTGGCTCAGTGGACCGTGTCCTTGTTTTTTGACTTGTGGCGCTAGAATCGTAAAGGGAATTTTCATGGCCTCTACACTTTTCCTTCTTCGTCGGCCTCCGACAATGGTACATCCAGCCCTCCTGAACCACTGCGCTATGGAGGCTGGTCTAGTGATCTTGCTTAAGGAGATGCGGTTTTTCCATGGAGATGAGCTTGATGTGAAGACCCTTTTCCGTCTGATTCTTGATACTCATAAGATTATCATCATTTAGAGCAGGGAGAGGACAATCAGACGTCGTAGGAGAAGAAAGAGCAAGGTTGGAGAGTGGTGATATGATAAAAACTGTTGTTTTTTCTTGAGAAATTTTTTCTTCTTGGATGGGCGGAGTGATGAAAAAGTGAGGGATGGCTTGTGGAAAGAAGCTGGAAAAGTTGGAGAGAAGAGTTGGAGTGGGGCGAGGCTGCGAGCGAGGAAAGGCTGGTTCTTGGTGCGGAGGAAATGTTTATTCACGGAAAGTGAAGCAGCATCTCACAGGTTATCCACAGGTGTGTATAACCCTGTGAGTAACGAGTGAAATATGTTATGAGCGGTAATGCAATTTGGCAGGAAACTCTTGAATACCTGAAAGAGAAGGTTCCCTCGCAGGTATACGATACGTGGTTTCTCCCCACGAAGCTTGATCGGATAGAGGATGCTATAGCGTACCTTGTGGTTCCCAATAAGTTTTTTGGGGAATGGATTGGGAAACATTATGCGCAACTTCTCCTTGAGGCCCTCACTGCATCAGGAGTGAAAGAGATTGAGGCTGTGGACTTTGTGGTGGCGGAAGGAGGCGCTGGGGAAGGAGGGGGGGCGGGACCTCGTCCAGCAAACCAAGGGAAGACACGACGCGGCGTGCACTTAAATCCCAAATACACCTTTGCAAGTTTTGTGGTAGGGGCGGGCAATCAGTTCGCCCATGCCGCCTGCATGGCTGTAGCTGAGCAACCAGGAAAGACCTACAATCCCTTGTTTATTTATGGGGGTGTCGGTCTGGGGAAGACCCATCTCCTGAACGCCATTGGTAATCATGTGGCAGAAAAGACAGATCTCCGCATC
Source organism: Nitrospira sp. (assembly GCA_024330925.1). Classification (GTDB taxonomy): domain Bacteria; phylum Nitrospirota; class Nitrospiria; order Nitrospirales; family Nitrospiraceae; genus Nitrospira_D. The sequence continues at coordinate 5,499 of JANDJK010000039.1, read as the reverse complement.
GCCTATTTGACGACAGAGCAGTTTACCAACGAAGTCATCAACTCGATTCGCTACGATAAGATGGTCGAATTACGCCGGCGGTATCGACACATCGATATGCTCTTAATCGATGATATTCAATTCCTTGCTGGGAAAGAACGAACACAAGAGGAATTTTTTCATACCTTCAATTCCCTGTACGAGGGGCATAAGCAGATTGTGTTATCAAGCGATCGGTTTCCTAAGGAGATACCTGATATCGAAGAGCGGCTCCGCTCTCGTTTCGAGTGGGGATTAATCGCAGATCTGCAGCCGCCGGACGTGGAAACTAGGATTGCCATCCTTCGGAAGAAGTCGGAAGATGAAGGAATCTCCCTCCCAGAGGATGTTATCCAGTTCCTCGCAGACACTATGAAGAACAACATTCGGGAGCTTGAAGGGAGTCTAGTGAGGTTGGGCGCATACTCATCGTTGACTGGCCAGGCTATTACTCTTGAGATGGCGAAGAATGTCCTCCGCGACGTAATTGGAAACAAAAAAAAGATAGTGGCACTGGAGGATATCCAAGAAGCTGTCTGTGCGCAGTTTCGCGTCAAGTTGACCGAGTTAAAGTCCCGACGACGAAGTAAAATGCTAGTGCAGCCGAGACAGATCGCTATGTATCTATGCCGGGAGCTAACGGATGCCTCCTACCCTGAAATAGGGCGGCACTTCGGTGGAAAGGATCACACGACGATCATGCATGCCTGCCGGCAAGTGGAGAAGATGAAAGAGACGGATCAAAAATTGCACAGTACAATCGAAGCGTTGAAAGAGAAAATTTTGCGAGGATAGTCAGGGATCGTATGGAGAGAACATCATGCCGATGAACATACGGATTGCGCGGGAAGAACTGTTGACGGGCCTGCAGCGGGTGCAGGGCGTGGTGGAAAAGCGGAACACGATGCCGATCCTCTCGCACGTGCTTCTCGAGGCCAAGCCGGAAGGGATCGAAGTCGTCGCCACGGATTTAGAGTTAGCGGTCCGCGGTCTCTACAAAGCGACGGTGATCGAGCCTGGTGCCATCACCCTCTCGGCTAGGAAACTGTTTGAAATTGTGAAAGAGTTGCCGGCTGGAGACATCGAGCTGGTGGCGGGAGAAAACGCATGGGTCACGATTCGTGCGGGGAAGAGTCAGTTCAAAATCGTCGGCCTCCCGGGTACAGACTATCCTGCACTGCCAACGATCGAGCGAGAGGGGCTCACGCCGCTCTCGGCAGAGGGACTTACGGACCTCATTCGAAAAACCTTATTTGCAGCAGGCGATAATGATGCCCGATATATTTTAAACGGCTTGTTAGTTGTGCTAACCACCAGCGGACAGAAGACCACCTTGCGATTAGTCGGGACGGACGGACACCGACTGGCGATGGCCGAGCAAGAGGTCGGGCAGACGGGTGGCAAAGGAACGCCGCAGGAGATCAAGGCCATCATTCCCAAAAAAGCTGCGCATGAAATGCGGCGGCTGCTCGAAGAAGGCGACGACAGTGAACCGCTGATTGGTTTCGCAAAAAACCTGATGATCTTCCGCAAGAGTGGCTTCCTGCTGACCGCTCGCCTCATGGAAGGCACCTATCCCAATTACCAGCAGGTCATTCCCAAGGAGAATGGAAAACGGATTGTCGTGAGGCGGCAGGAGCTGGAACAGGCACTCCGACGGGTCTCCGTCCTGTCACGAGAGAAGGCGCACGCCGTCAAGGTCACCTTTGCTCCGGGAACAATGACATTGTTTTCAAGCAGTCCTGAGTACGGAGAGGCAGTCGAAGAACTGCCAGCCCACTACAGCGGGGAGCCGCTCAGTTCTGGATTTAACGCGCGCTATCTGCTGGACGTACTGGGGGTGATGGATGGCGAAGCCGTCTCTCTGCAAATGGAGACCCCCTTGAGTCCCTGTTTGATTCAAGAACGGGAAAGCCCCGGCTTTAAGTGTGTGGTCATGCCCATTAAGATCTGAACCAGTGGAACACAATAGTAACAGCCTATGACATCGGACGATGTGTCTACGGTAACCAAGCCAAAGAGCGAGAGCTACAGCGCTGACCAGATTAAGGTCCTAGAAGGGCTCGAGGCGGTGCGCAAGCGGCCCGCTATGTACATTGGCAGCACAGGCATCGATGGCCTTCATCACCTGGTCTATGAAGTAGTGGACAACAGTGTCGATGAGCACATGGCTGGCTTCGGCGAAACCATCGACGTGACGATCCACATCGATGGCAGTGTCACGGTCGTGGACAATGGTCGAGGCATTCCCACTGGCATGCATCCAACCCAAAAAAAATCAGCTGCCGAGGTAGCCCTCACGGTGTTGCATGCTGGCGGCAAGTTTGAAGGGGGCGCCTACACGGTCTCCGGTGGACTCCATGGAGTGGGCATTTCCGTCGTCAATGCGCTTTCCGAGTGGCTTGAGCTTGAGATTTGGCAAGATGGACACGTCTTTGAGCAGCGGTACGAGCGGGGCAAACCAAACGCCCCCCTCAAAAACACGGGGATCACCAAGCGCCGGGGCACCAAAATTCGGTTTAAGCCGGACCCCGAAATTTTTGAGACCACAGAATTTAGCTTCGACATTCTAGCGCAACGGCTGCGTGAGCTCGCCTTTTTGAACAAGGGTCTCTCGATCACCCTCAAGGACGAGCGCAAAGAACCAGCCAAGGAACAGGTTTTTTTCTACAAGGGGGGCATCGTGTCCTTCGTCGAACACCTCAATGAGGCGAAGACTCCCTTGCACAAACCGATCTATTTCAAAGTCGAAAAGCCAGACCTGATTCTAGAGGTTGCCCTACAGTACAACGACAGCTATGCGGAAAACCTCTTCTCCTTTGCAAACAATATCAACACGAAGGAAGGGGGTACGCACCTCGCTGGATTCAAAGCTGCCCTCACACGCACCATCAACTCCTACGCTGCGGCCCATGACCTGTTGAAGAAAGAGACCGAGTCGTTGACGGGCGACGACGTGCGGGAAGGACTCACGGCGGTTGTCAGTGTAAAAGTGAGAAACCCGCAATTTGAAGGACAGACGAAAGCCAAACTTGGCAACAGTGAGGTGAAAGGCATCGTTGAGACGGCCACGCATGAGAAGCTAGGAGCCTATTTCGAGGAGAATCCACCGGTCGCGCGCAAAATCGTTGGTAAGACCATCGAGGCGGCTCGTGCCCGGGAGGCCGCTCGCAAGGCAAAAGACCTGATTCGGCGCAAAGGTGCTCTCGATGGAGGATCGTTGCCGGGAAAACTGGCTGACTGCACAGAGAAGGACCCCGCTTTAAGTGAACTGTACATTGTGGAGGGAGACTCTGCGGGCGGATCGGCTAAGCAAGGCAGGGACCGGCGTTTTCAAGCAGTCTTGCCGCTGAAGGGCAAAATTCTCAATGTTGAAAAGGCACGCTTCGACAAGATGCTGGCCAGCGACGAAATTCGGACGCTCATCATGGCGCTGGGCACCGGCATCGGCCGTGTCCGCGAAGAAGGAGATAAATCGGACAAGGACTCCTTCGACATCACAAAGGCCCGCTATCACAAGATCATCCTCATGACCGATGCGGATGTGGACGGCAGTCACATTCGGACTTTGCTCCTGACCTTTTTCTTCAGGCAAATGCCGGAGCTGATCGAGAGAGGCTACATCTACATTGCTCAACCTCCTCTCTATAAAGTCAAAAAAGGGAAGACGGAACGCTACTTGAAGGATGAGGCGGCCCTGAATGAATACCTCGCTGACCTGGCTGTGGAGGAGGTGCATCTGTATGTTGAAGGGGCACAGGAGTATCTGACTAGCCGTCGGCTGTTACCCATCCTCAAAAAGATGATCGCATTTGAGACATTACTGGCCCGACTGAATAAGAAGCCCCAGGAGGCGGCCATTCTACGGGCGTTCGTGGACGAACCGGCGCTGGATCGGGAGACGTTAAAGAACCAGGAAGCGATGGCAGAGATGATTGCACGGATGAAACGGACCCTGGCGCTTCAGTGGCCAAAGGCGGAAGTGAGCATCGAAACTGCTCACGACGAGGAGCATCAATCAAACAAACTCGTATGTAGCCTCCAGGCCAACGGCGTCGTTTCTCAGATGCAAGTGACCCATGAAGTGGTCGGCTCTGCCGACTTCCGGGAATTGCAGAAACTCGCGCCGTCCGCGATCGGATTGGGACGACCCCCCTACCGACTCAAAACGGAAGATCGCCAGTGGGAGGTGCCCTCAACAGCCGAAGTGGTCAAGACCATTCTCGATGTGGGCAAGCAAGGGCTGAGTATTCAGCGGTATAAGGGGCTTGGTGAGATGAATCCCTCCCAATTGTGGGAGACCACAATGGATCCTGAACAACGGACCTTACTGAGGGTGCAATTGGAAGACGTGACAGGAGTAGACGAGATTTTCACCATTCTCATGGGGGACGAAGTCGAGCCCCGGCGCAAGTTCATTGAGACCCATGCAATGGAGGTCAGGAATCTGGACGTATAGACAGTGTCAGCCATCCAGCGTCAAGCGAGACAGAGGCCTTCATTACTGGTTGTTGGCTGATAAGTAGCGGTTGCCCGACGAGGAGTTCAGAATGCCGCCGGATGAGAGAATGGGCCATATCGCAATCGAAGACGAAATGAAGTCGTCCTATCTAGATTACGCCATGAGCGTGATCGTGGGACGAGCACTTCCCGATGTACGGGACGGTCTGAAGCCGGTCCAGCGCCGCATCCTCTTCGGCATGCATGAAATGGGGCTGACTCCGAACCGCCCTTACCGGAAGTCCGCCAAGATCGTGGGTGAAATCATGGGCAATTATCACCCCCATGGCGATACTGCCATTTACGACACGTTGGTGCGGATGGCGCAGGACTTCAATTTGCGGTATCCCCTAATCGACGGTCAGGGCAACTATGGCTCCATGGATGGCGACGCTCCAGCGGCCATGCGGTACACGGAAGCCCGCATGACCAAGCTAGCGGAAGAACTGCTGGCCGACATCGACAAAGAAACGGTGGATTTTGTCCCTAACTATGATGAATCACGCCAGGAACCGCTGGTACTTCCGACAAAGGTGCCCAATCTGCTCATCAACGGCGCGAACGGGATTGCAGTCGGTTACTCCACCAATATCCCGACGCACAACCTTGGAGAAGTCATCGACGGCCTCCTGCTCCTCCTGGACCGACCAGAAGCCACCATCGCCGAGTTGATGACCAAAATTCCTGGTCCCGACTTTCCAACCGCCGGCTTTATTTACGGTGCTGACGGAATCAAGGAAGCCTATGAGACCGGACGTGGGCTGATCAAGATAAGGGCCAAGGTGGTTGTGGAGACTGATCCCCGTACGGAACGGGACCGACTTATCGTCACGGAAATCCCGTTCCAGCAGAACAAGGCCAAGCTGATCGAAAAGATTGCGGAACTGATCCAAGAAGACCGCGTGAAGGGCATTGCTGATCTCCGTGACGAATCGTCTGACCGCGAGGGGGTGCGGATCGTTCTTGAACTCAAGCGCCACG
>JANDJK010000038.1 GCA_024330925.1 Nitrospira sp. | reverse complement strand
AAGAGCTGGCAGGCCCGCCCGCTGGACGCCGTCTACCCGATTGTCTCCCTCGACGCCCTGTTCGTGAAGTCCCGGCAAGAGGGCCCGGTGGTGGCCCGGGCGGTGTACCTGGCGCTCGCCATCAACCTGCAGGGTGAGAAGGAGTTGCTGGGCCTGTGGGTCGCCAAGGCCGAGGGGGCCAAGTTCTGGCTCAACGTGCTGACCGAGCTCAAGAACCGCGGGATGCATGACTGCTTCGTCGCCTGCGTCGACGGGCTCACGGGCTTCCGCGAAGCGATCGAGGCCGTGTTCCCGAAGACCCAGGTGCAGCTGTGCGTGGTGCACAAGATCCGCCAGTCGCTGAAATACGTGCCCTGGAAGGAACGGAAAGCGGTGGCCGCCGATCTCAAGGCCGTCTACGGGGCGGCCACGCTTACCGAGGCGGAGGCCGCGCTCAACCGGTTCGCCGACACCTGGGACGGAAAATACCCGGCGATCAGCAAGGCCTGGCGCACCGACTGGGCCGAGCTCACCACGTTCTTCGACTACCCGCCGGAGATCCGTAAGGTGATTTACACCACCAACGCCATCGAGTCGCTTAATCATCAGCTGCGGAAGATCCTCAAGAACCGCGGCGCGTTCCCGGACGACGAGGCGGCGATGAAGCTCTTGTACCTCGCGATCCAGAACGCCGCCCGGCGCTGGACGATGCCGGTGCGGGACTGGCCGGCGGCGCGCAATCAGTTCATGATCCGGTTCGGCGATCGGATGCCGAAGTGAGAGAGAAACCAGTTACACAGTTATTTACAGACCCCCGTTCGAAAGCGTAACGACCAAGAATTTTTTTCCCCTGTTGCGTGACTTCCCTATGCATGATGCTAATCAACCCTTCCGTCACTTTCCATGCATCCTTCCATTCTGCGGTGATTGGTTGACGATACACTTCGTCATCCAGGCCCAGCTCGCCTATCCCAGCTCTTTTGCCACCAGAGGCAATCGCATCTCGGACTCTTACATACGCCTCTATGGCTACCTGCAGCACCCGAGAGTGATCCGACAAGCGCACAACAACCCTCCGCCACACGGAATTTGATTTCCTCAAGACAGGTTCGTGAAACGAGTCGTCCTTTATCAACTCTTCGCCCTGGTAGAAAAAGAACGGCCTTAACTTATCCGACTCCAACCATCTCGAATTGTTACGGATATCGTTACCTGTCGTAACTGCGAGCAACACTATATCGGGATTATACGTCCAGACTTTGTGTCTCAGAACAAGCAATTCCTGTGCGGTGCCATAACCCGATGCGCCGAAACTCAGAACTTCAGGTTTTAGACTGCGGGCCTGCTTCGCGTAACAGCTAGCAAGATTTGCCTCTAGCACTGCCCAGAATGTTTGATCCTCCGGGACTTGAAATGCCTCGACATAGGAATCTCCCAACACCGCTACCTGAATGATACCGGGTTGCTTCGATAAATCGTGCTCACGGTCTCGCCAGCCCTGGCTGTTAATCCGCACGTATGTCTTACCTTCCTTAGTTCACCACCCTTCCACTCCTGGGCGCAATGCACCACCGGTTAGAGAATCATACTTATAAAAGATCGGATATGAAACATCCGCCAGCCGAAGCGCTAGCTCAGCAAGACCGATCACCAAAAGCAACGAGACAGCAACAATAATCACACGCATCCTGCTTTCTCTGACGACCGACTTAACTCGGGAACCGTACCCGATAATGGTTGGGAACCAACCAATTGTAATTGTTATGACGGGCTCGCGACATTCCTCGGCTGGTGAGCAACGGTAACTTCCAGAATGAAACCAGTTAGCGCGCCGAGAATTTGAAGCCCGAATATCGTGAACGAGATAGCGAGGGCCGTCTCCGGCGCTACTCCCAGTTTCCCCAGAATGCCGACAAATGCCCCCTCTCGCACGCCAATTCCACCGATCGTGATCGGGAGCAGTACCGTGACGGAAATCATTGCAAAGATCCACAGCCAGTCCGGGACAGCTATAGTGACCCCAAATTTCCACGCCAATAAAAGAATAATGCTGATATGCACGAGCTGGTAGCAGAACCCGACACAGATCGATCCTGTGAGATGCGCCGGCCGTTTTAGGTAAACGATCCAAGATTCCACAAAACACTGCAACTGGATCGCCGGTCTCCGGAATTTTTCGTGCCGGTCTGTCAGTGCACGGAGAAAACTTAGCAGTGGTCTCGAGAGCAGCGGCAGCCGTAGCAGGGCAAGTAAAACCAGGATCCCCCCCAATACCAGCGTTAGCCCTATCGACATTGACGACGGGAGTTGCAAGACACTGATATGGATGCCCGCCAGCCCCAGAAGGAGCAGACTAAGCAGTCCCGTCACCTTGTCCAATATCACCGAAGCGGCGACCGCTTCGGCATCTTTTTTTCCCTTACCGAGCCTATATGCCTTTACGGCCTCACCTGCTATCTGTCCAGGCAGAACCAGCGAATAGAACTGCCCCACCAGATTGAGTCTGAGCAATTGACGGAGTGGGTACTGAGGAATCAAGACCTTCCACTTCGCAGCACTAACGACTACCCCCAAGAAATAGAGTCCAATCAATAGAGCCAGCAGATGCCACGCGATGCGTGATATAACCGACCAGACATCCCCGATATCGATGCGTGTCAACAATAGGCCAATCAGAATCACGCCGAAGAGCAAGCGCAGAAACCAGAGAACCAGATCTCTCCTGTTTATGTTTATCGCTTCAGACATGAATATTCAGCCGGACACCATTCAACCCTACCAGAGCGACCGTGATCTCGGTCGATCACCAATTCACGCGAGCTTGCGAAAAACCAGAACAAACGGTGTCTCCCAATGAAGACGCCTGCCAACCCAAATGACCGGCTTGACGAGGCGAAGCGCATGAATCCATCTGAGAAGGTATTTGAGTTTTTTCAACTCTGCCCACTCCGAGAATAGAAGCGTCCTCACACGTTGCTCCCAGATTTCCTGGCCTGTGGAGACAAGCTCTATCTGGCCAGAAAAGGGCTCGATCCATTTTTTTAGCTTGCGATAAGTCACGAACTGTAAGGTGTCAACAAATGATGGGTCACGTCCCAGTAGCCGGACAATAATTCGAAATGCCCATTTTGGGCAGTATGGGGGAAAGACTACGCCATAGTGCCCTTCCCAGAAGGAGCCATAGTTTGGAACTACGATGATGGCCGTTCCCCCAGGTTTCAACAGGCGATACGCTTCAGCAAGCACCTTCCCGGGGTCGGCGACGTGTTCCAAGACATTGGAGGACCACACCACATCAAATGTGTTGTCGGGAAAGGGTATTGATTCACCGTATGCGTTCCGGATATGTGAGTGCGCTACCCCATAACGATCGAGCACCGCCAGCGAGATATGGTAGGCCTCCATATAGGCATCCGCTCCAGGCTCGATACCGTAGGCCCTACAGGCATTCTCATGATTGCATAATGCAACGAAGAGGCCGTAACCGCTGCCGATTTCGAGAAGCTTGCTGTCTGCGCGAAGGCGCACAAACTGCCTGATTTGAGCAAGCTGCTCATGGGCGCGGTCCTCTGACAGGAATTCCCTTGCCTGGATATCGAGCGGGACCCTGCTTACGCGGTCCATGCCATTGCGATGCAGCGATGCAGCGACTTTTTCCAGGAGATCCTGTAATTCCATCATCGCCTGAACGCAGCAGCCAGTGCTGCGTCATCCACATAGGCATCTTGCAGGGCGCGCTGCGCATGTTCGTCGACCTCCTCGATACCGGCTTTTCTTGTTATTACGAAATCGTCCATGACCAAGATATCAACACATCCCCATAACAGGTGGTCAATAGCTTCTTTGGGCGTATGCACGAGCGGAAGACCATGCCTGTTGAAGCTTGTGTTCAGAACCATCGGTATGCCGGTAAGCTTCCTGAACTCGTCGATCAGATCATAATACCTGGGGTTCACGGTTTTTCTCACCGTGTGAGGACGTGCCGTCCCATCATTATGAAATACTGCAGGTATCGCGTCTTTCTTTGAAACCCGGACGTTGAAGGAAAACGTCATGAATGGCGAATAAAATGCATTCTCGAAGTACTCATCCATATATTCCTCGAGCACGGATGGCGCAAACGGCATAAACCAGTCCCGTGACTTGAGAAGCTTGTTCAGACGCTCCTTGCTGCGCACATCGCGCGGATCGCCCAGCACGCTGCGGAAACCCAACGCACGCGGCCCCCACTCCGAACGCCCTTGGAACCAACCAACTATTTTTCCGTCAGCAATGAATCGCGCTGCTGACTTTGTCGCGTCTGGTTGCCGTCTGGCAATTACCCTGCCCTCATATTGAGCAATGGCATGCGAAATTTCTGCACTACCGTAAGACGGGCCTAGTGCCGCCGAAGGTAGCTCGTAGCCAACCTTGTTCGCCGACAAACGCGCCGCCAGCTCAAGCGCAGCGCCAGCTGCTGTTCCGCCATCGCTTGGAAAGGGGTGAATGTAAACTTTGTCCACATCTTCGCGCTCTGCCAGCCGTTGGTTGAACTTGATATTAAGAAAAATACCGCCAGCCAGAACTACGGATCGCTTTCCGGTCCTCGCAAGGAGATAATCGAAATATCTGGACAGCACCTCCTCAAGGATTCGCTGAGCGCCTGCGGCGACATGCTCCCGCCCCTTCTCGTTAATGATGCGGCGCAAATATCTTCCCCATCTCGTGTTATAAAGAAGTTTCGGTTTGTCGATCAGCCTGAAATCCGTCCATGCTTGCGGTCCTGTCCAGCGCCCTTCGCAGAAATCAGGGGCTATGGGTTTCACATCCTGATAGGCAATCGTCGGATCACCATACGCCGCGAGCCCCATCGTCTTCCCTTCTCCGTCTCCGAATTTGAAGCCCAAACCAACCGACACGGCGCTGTAGAAGAGACCCAGCGATGCAAACGGAGGAATATATTCCAAAAGACGGATCTCGTTCTCTTCGCAGACGAACGTGGCGCCACTCCATAAACGTCCATGATCATCGGGGCCAAAACAGTCCAGATTGACTGATAATGCATCCTCGTAACCGCTTGTCCGGTACGCGCTTGCTGCATGCGAAAGATGATGGGAAAGATAGTGAATCTGGCTGGGGGAAAAACCGAAGTCAGAAAGTTTCGCCATTCTCCCAATAATCTTCTTTCCAATAAAGTTGTTTACGACATAACCCAGCATAGGACCAGGCATTGTCGCCAGATTCCATAAGAGAGTTCTGGGCACATCCAGAATGTTTCTCTGGAAGAAGCCACTGAACGGGTTGTAAGGTCTCCATGCTACCGCCACTCCATCGAATTCATGTGGCTGAATGCCTGATACCTTGAGCAAATATTCCAGTGATCTCTGAGGGAAGCTGTAGTCGTGCTTGATGCGGGTAAAACGCTCTTCGGAAACTGCTGCCTCAATCTTTCCATTCCTCACCCAAACAGCGCTGCTGTCATGAAATCCGCCACTTGCCGACGTGAGGCCGAGCACATTCATTTGCTTTTCACTCCGCGCAAAACAAAAATAGTGGCGCTCTTCATGCGTCCCACTTGCTCCTGAACGCACTCTGCTCTAACGCCCATCATTTCAAGCATCGCGATGGCTTCCTTGATGCTGTAGAAAGTTTTGTAAGGCGGATAGTACCAATCTTCGACCTGAGCCTGTATCGAAACATTATCAGGTCGAAGATTGATCACGTTTCCTTTGAGCCTGGATGCAATAACGGTAAGCCACGCAAAGAAGTTCATGACGAACCTCTTTCTGTGCGGAGTTGCCATGTAACGTCGGCAGAAATGTCTTACAAGTTCGTGAATCGGTGATAACCATGTTTTCTTGTAGAGACCGAGATAAATGACCCCATTGGGCTTACACACTCGTACCAGATTCCGGATTACCTTGACCGGGTCAGGTGCCATCATTGCAACCCCCCAACACCAAACCAGGTCAAATTGATCATCTTCCAGGGATAAGAATTGCAAATCCTGGTTCAGGAATCTAATGTTGTTTCTCGCATGTCTTCCAGCAACCTCCTGTGCGGTAGTAAGGCATGCCTGCGAAATATCTACGGCTGTTACGTGATCCGCAATCTCGGAGAGCACCACGCTACAGACACCATGCCCACAGCCGGCGTCGAGGGCAACGTGAGTATGGCGTTCTCGAATCGTGCGAAACATGTATTCCCTGGTCTGTTGGTAATAGGGAACATACTTCGGCCAGTACTCGTCATAAAATTGCTGAGTCTCGTAATCGATTCGAACGCTTTTCTCTGTGTTGGCCATGATCAGGGAATCTTCCGTCTGCTATCACCACATTGACTCTCAAACCGGCTTCTTGAACAAAAATTCGTTACAGCCCGTAGGGACCTGCGCAGCAACAGCCCGTAAACACTCGAAACCCATTGAGCCCACAATCTCCTTCACCTCGTCTATCGAGGCATATTCGTATGGATATCCACCCACCCAATCCACCACATCGTAAAAGAAATCCATACCACGCTCCTTGCGCCAAGGATTGGCCCCTGTGACAAGAAGTTTTGCGAACCAGATCACGGGATATAACCCATATACAAGCAGCTTCTGCACTATGCGCGGCGATTTCACGTATAACCATTTCACAGCGAGCCATAATTGGCTAGACCAGTGCCGGTTATACAACGCGACCACAAAATATCCCCCGGGCTTGACCAGGCTGGCTGCGTTTGCAATCGCCTGTCGCATATCACCAGTGTGATGAAGAACACCCCACGAGTGAACGATGTCGTAACCGCTTGCCGGTCCTTGCTCCTGAAGAGTTCTTACCGTGGCTTCATCGAGTATCGAGCCGATGACGACCGGGATCTCCGAATCAGCGATGTTCGGAAAAAACTTCCGATTCCGGCGCACCACATCGCCGCATTTCGGATTGATGTCACACCCTACCACCTTGGCACCTAGCGACGCAGCAGTGAGCAGACTCAATCCCTGACCAAACCCGATATCCAGAATACTCCTCCCCAGCATCGGGATTCCTTCCAGTAGCCGCAAAAAGTCTGTACGCGCCTGGCCCACACGCTCCGATGTCAACGCGTGATCGGAGAATTCCGCCCAATTCTGTCCAAAATCAAATTGCATTGTTCGGTATCCTGGATGGAGAAAACAATAAGGCATACCGCCGCGCGACATCTTCCCAGCTAAATTCGGCCATGACGCGTGCTCTCGCCTTCTGCCCCATTCTTTGGGCGAGCTCTGGGGTGCCGATGAGTTTTTCCAGACAGGCACGGAATTGCTCCGGCGCGGCTAAGTCGAATAGATACCCGGTAAGCCCGTCCTGAACAACATCGGTGTTGCCGGGAATACGGCTGGCGATCACGGGCAAACCGCACGCCATGGCTTCGAGTACCGTATTCGGCATGCCTTCGTACAGCGAAGGGTTTACCATGCAGTCGCCCATCTGGTAGAGGCTGCGAAGTGCGGCCTTGTCCAGCCAACCGTGCCAGACAATCCTATCATGCAGGTTGAGCGCCGTCGCCCGCTTCTCGAGTCGTAAACGTTCTGGCCCATCTCCCGAGATCTCCAACGAAAAGGAGAGACCCTTCTCGGCCAAGATGGCCAACTGTTCGAACAAGAAAATGAGATTTTTCTGATTATGGAGACGTCCTGCAAAAATCAGGCGGAACGGCCGACGTTCCGTTCCTGGAACATCACCAACTTTTACACCTGGACGAAAGAAATCCGTATCAACACCGTTCGGAATCGTTGTCACCAGAGCAGGATCGGTTCTCCGTGAGAGCTCCGCAAGCCCAGGAGCATTGGCCACGACTGCTTCGGCGTTACGCAAGATTCCACGCCGTAACGGCCCCAACAGTCGGTGCATCCAGGAAATCTCCGGCACTAACCCTGGTACGTCTCCACCACGGAGCGATACCACATAGGGAAGGCCATAGAACTTCTTCGCGAGATACCCAAGCGGGCCACACGGGATAGTGAAGAACACGATGACTGCTTCAATACGCTCTTGCCTGATTATCGTGGGTAGCCTCCATATGCCAGAGGCCACGAACGATGCCATTTCGAGAGGGTTTGATCGATCGATCGCCCGTCGTATCGCCGGAACACGATAGACGACCACGTCATCTTCCTGTGCTCGACCTCGCAGATCTCCGAAGGCGCCTGTCAAAACACTCACCGAATGCCCCTGTCTTGACAGGGCCTTTGCCATGAAGCCGCTGGCATTCGATGCGCCGCCGCCAAGCGGCGGATATTCGTAATTGATGATCAACAGGTTCACTTGCAACGACCGCCGAACTTCCAGGAATTACCGTTGCGCATGATGATGTAAGTGCTACCTGGATCGATGCGATCGTTCCTGTGTAACCATGATTCGATCGTTTGTCGGTCGATATACGACGTCTGGGGGGTTACCAGTTGATCGAATGCAACGTGCCGGAAGAACGCAAATTCCCGTTTTGCGATCCATATGCTGTAATCGTACAATGGTAGTTTCTTGAGAATCTTCAGACTTCGGAAACGGCTAAGCAATTTTGCATAGAGAAAATAGGGGACAACCAGCGGTGTGGCGATCAGATACTTGTTGATCCACCACGGAAGTCGAGAAGCAACTTTGCGGATAGGATCTACAAGATAGATAATCAGCGCGTTTCCCTCCTTGGCATAGACCCAACAGTGGAAGCGGCCACCGCTCTTCACGTTTCGCAGCACGGCGTCAAAACCTTTTTTCGGATCCTTGAGGTGGTGAAGGACTCCGATCGAATACACCAGATCAAAACCATCGCTGACGAATTCCGTCAGGTCCGCTCTGGTCACTTTCCAGTGCGAGAATCCCGTGGCCGACATGTTCTCGATAGCGGACTGGACTGAATCGCCGAGATCGACGCCTTCAAGTCGGCTTGGCGCCCACCCCGCCATATGCATCATGAGGCTTCCATTGCCACAACCGAGCTCCAGAACGCTCTTTCCGGAAACATCGCCTTCGGAGACTGGCGCCAGCCAGTCTTCAAACTGGTCGCGGGTATAGACAGAACCCTTGGGCAGGTTATTCCAGGACGTCGCAAAGGCGTCTGCGGTCTTCTGGTCGATCTGCATGTTTCAGCTAATCTTATCTCGATAAATAACCAGCGAGCATCCATTCGTTCCACAGATAGGCACGCTGGTCTTCTCTACCGGAAATGTGTCTGGCCAGCATTCTTTCCGTGAAGCTGCGATTAAGCAACCCGTTGGCCGCGTTCCGGAAATCCAGCGCACCTTGCTGTAACCACCTGCCGATCGGGACACCGAATCCTTTCTTGCTGCGCTCGAGGATCTCCTGAGGGAGTATCGGGGCGAGCGCACGTTTGAGCAGATATTTTGTTCGTCCATTCCGGAACTTGAAGCAGGCAGGTATGCGACGGACGAAGTCTACCAGCTCGATGTCCAGAAACGGCGAGCGGGCCTCCAGGGAATGCATCATGCTCGCCCGATCCACCTTGACCAGGATGTCATCCTGGAGATAGAGCTTCGTGTAGAACTGCAGTACCTTGTCGATCGGGTTCGTGCTCCGGCAAGCCTCCCATTGTTCGATCGCCTCGGAGTATTCTTCCTCGAGATCGACCGGCCCACCACACAGGTCGGCAAGCTCCTCCGGATCGACTGGCGCCATCCATACCGGCAGCCAATACTGTGCTGGGTACGATAGGCCGCGCAGGGTGCGCTTGATCTTGAAATCCAGACTCATGTATCGGTGCGAGACCGGCAACCTCGCCATCAAATGGCGAATCCCGGCGTGGAGAGGCTTCGGCACGAGCTTGTCGTAAAGCCGCGCCCAACGGACGGCCCGAAATGGGTCGTAGCCGGCGAACAGTTCGTCGGCACCGTCCCCGCCAAGCGCCACCGTTACGTGACGGCGAGTGTGCTGACACAGCAGATAGGTCGGCAGGAGCGAGCTATCACCCATCGGCTCATCGAGGCGCTCCACGATTTCTGGCAGCAGCAGACGCGCCCTGTCCATGGACAGCGTTTCAACATGATGCTCGGTACCGAGGTGATCCGCGACACGGCGAGCATGATGCGACTCATCGAAAGTCGCCTCTTCGAAGCCGATGCTAAAGGTCTTGAGACGCTCGCGACCGATGTGGCGTACGGCGAATGCCGCCACCGCCGATGAATCGATGCCCCCGCTCAAGAATGCGCCAAGCGGAACATCCGCCATCAACCGGCGTCGTACGGCCTTGTCCAGCAACGCTCGCAACTCTTCTGCCCAGAGATCCTCTGCGTCGGCAGGCACCTGGTCGAATGGCTCGATCACAAAATCCCAATATTTCCATATCCTGAGGCTACCGGAACGAATGTCGTAAACCAGAGAGTGCCCACCGGGCAGCTTGTAGACACCCTCCACCAGGCTGTGCGGGGCGGGAATATAGCCGTAGGCGAAATACTTGCGTAAGGCTTTCTGAGATAGGGAATGGGGAACACCCTGGTGCTGCAGCAGGGCCGACAACTCGGAGGCGAAGATGAAGGCGCCAGTCCTATGGTAGTAGAAGAACGGCTTCTTCCCAAAGCGGTCACGGCTACAAAATACTCGTCCCGTGAGGACATCGTAGATCGCGAATGCCCACATGCCGTTCAACCGGTTCGGGAGGTCCACGCCCCAGGCACGGTATCCGTGCAACAATACTTCGGTGTCGGAGTGATCGCTTTCGAACACATGGCCATGCCCTTTGAGCTCGGCACGCAGTTCCTCGTGATTATAAATCTCGCCATTGAAGGCGACGCCCAGTTTCCCGTCCTTCGTCCACATCGGCTGCTGTCCGCCGTCGATATCCACGATCGCCAGCCGGCGATGCCCCAGGTAAACCGCGCGTTCGACATCGTGCCAGAGGCCTTCGGCATCCGGGCCGCGGTGAACGATCTTGTCATTCATTCGCCGGAGATCGCCAAGATCCCCGTGGCCGACAAAACCTGTTATGCCGCACATAATTACCTTTAACCCGGAATACGGAAAATTGAATATTTACCATCATGATAAAGCGCACCCGGAACTGGCCAGGGCACGATGGCCAGATTGGCCTCGTACTTGCGCGCCACGCGCACGACCTCCTGTGTATCACCGCTGGCCAGCGCGTTCCTTGTATCCTGCACCGCGGCCATCCATTTCAGGCGGTCGGGTCCCTCGACAGCCAAACCAAGAAACCCGATCTGTGCCCCAACGAGCTTCACGTCCAATAGGTTGGCCTCGTTGAGGTCAGTAAGAATGTGGTCGTTTTTTGTGACGTTCTTTTCCATCCAGTCGAGCAAATTCCGCACTGAGTAATAATAGCGTCCGGCCGGGTGATCCAGACCCAGTATTTGTCGCGCATAAAGCTGCCGCAGCGTATCGCTCCTTTTGACCAGGCCGCTCTCCATCGCCGCCTCGTATACCCGCTCACGGCTGGCCTCCGGCATCAGACGCAATACCGCAATCGGCTGGAACACTGCCAATAACACGATAACGACGGGAACGATGGCGCGTTTCGCCACGTGTTCCTGGTCGCGATA
This sequence comes from Nitrospira sp., assembly GCA_024330925.1. Classification (GTDB taxonomy): domain Bacteria; phylum Nitrospirota; class Nitrospiria; order Nitrospirales; family Nitrospiraceae; genus Nitrospira_D. The sequence goes on along the minus strand of JANDJK010000038.1, from coordinate 8,723 downwards.
GTGACTATATAGCCTGTATATGAAATACAACGACGGAATCATGATGAAATTGATCGTCCGCACTTCTTCGAAGTTGAGCGGATAGATCGCCGTAAACTGGCGCAGAATCCAAAGAGCAGTCTGCAGTCCATAGGCAACAACAAGAACTGCGGCTGCGAATGCCAGCATGAACCGGTCTGACCGAGTGAGACCTGTTCGATAACACCGAACAGCGCCCATAACGGCAAGGATAAAGATAACGCCAAACGACGCAACAATTAGAAGAATGGATGCAAGCGGCAACGGCATGTTGCGCCACGGTAGCGCGAACAGCTCGGCCTCCCATGCCGCAGCACTGGCCTCTGCAACAGCACTGGTCTCTGCAAATTGTGGCACGATACCAACATATTGCACGTTGGTTAGCCCGACGAAGGCAAGGATTTTATGAGCCGCATAGGCAAGCAGGATACCGCCCAAAAAATAGGCCAATGACTTCCGGTCCCGGAACCCGCTCTGCCCTGCTTCCACGACGTAAGTAAGCGCAAGAACGGCGATCAGGTAATAGACGCTAAGATGCAGGATGGAAAGTAATACCAGGGCTGGGTAGACAAGATGCCGCCTCGGCATATCGACATGACGCAATGTGAACCACACGATACCGATCAAGAATGGCATCACCAGTCCACGGTTGAGCGAAGCATTGAAATCCGTCACGCCCCAAAACGAAGCACCGAAAGAGACGAACACCGCCGCCAATAGCGAAAACAGCATCGCGCGCCATTTCGTCTTGGTGAATAGAGTCATCAAAAGCTCGAAGGCCAGAAGGTGAAACACGGTGACAAAAGCGAGGATCTGCTTGAGCGACGCAATGTGGGAACCGGTCCAGTGATGCAAGTAGGCCAGCAGCACGCCGTAGCTGCGAATTACCGAAATTTCCCGCCAATAGGCGCCGTCCGGATGCGCCGCCATGATCTCGTTCGCCAGCTTGAAATAAGCGATATGGTCGACGCTCAATTCCGGTTCCGACCCATGCAGAAGATAGACGAGCGCGGCGAACGCCGAATAGATGGCCAGCGAAAGAAGGAACGACCCCCAAGCCGACTCCACGAAAAGCGCGGCGATGCGCTGCCCGGCCCACATCTTGTACCGCTCCATCAGGATGCTGCCTTTCTCAGGCGATGCTTCTGGTCGACATTGACGGTACGCTGAACCAGATAGGTCGGCTTGTCCTGCGACTCATGGTAGGTGCGCGTCAGCAACTCGGCCTGCAGGCCCATCAGAATACCAATTACCCCCATACCAAGTGTCATCACCGACGCCAGCAGTAGAGGCGTTTGAACCAGCGAGACGGACATGAATAATTTCATGTACAAGGCTGCCAGAGCGGTCACGGCACTGACGAGCAGGCTTACGAGGCCGAATCCCCCGAAGACATACATCGGTTTTTGGGAATAGCGGTCTAGGAACTTCACGACGATCAGATCGAGCAGTACCTTGACGATCCTTTCCAATCCATACTTGGAACGTCCATACGCGCGCGGATGGTGTGTTACCGGAATTTCCGTCACTCTGGCGCCATGCCAGCTGGCATATATGGGTATGAAGCGGTGCATTTCGCCATACAACCGAACACCCTTGATCACATCGCCACGATAGGCCTTCAAGCTGCAGCCATAGTCATGCAGGCGCACCCCGGAGATCACTGAAATCAACCAGTTGGCAATCCGGCTCGGGAGGTTGCGTCGCACCGCATGATCCTGACGGTCTTTGCGCCAGCCGGAACATACGTCATAGCCATCATCGATCTTTTCAAGGAGCCGCGGGATGTCTTTGGGATCGTTCTGCAGGTCGCCATCCATGGGTATGATCACTTCTCCCTGGGCATAGTCAAAACCCGCCATCATCGCTGCCGTCTGCCCGAAGTTCCTCCGGAAGTGCACCACCTTCACGGCGCTGTCTCGCACCGCGAGCTCATCGAGGATCTGCGCGGAATGGTCTGTGCTTCCGTCATTGATCAGGATCAGCTCCCAAGGACGATCCAGTTTCCGCAGCACCTCCGCAACCCGTTCATACAGGTGCACCAGGCTTTCCTGTTCATTGAAAACAGGTATGGTGACTGAAATCATCGATTTGTTCATTTCTCCCCTTCCCTTCCTATCCACAGGTTGTGACATCTGCCGACCGTGATTTGCGGGCGTCGCCACTCCCGGCATCGACCGTTTTCCGAACCGACCACAGCACACACTCCTCTCCCCTGTATCGATCACGAAACATGGCGAGCAGAGCCCACAGTTGAAACCAGAGCGCCCGCCACCGTACCGCGAGTCGTGACGAACCGCCAAGGCGGTGATGGCCCGCGGCCTGAATATCGTAACTCCCGACGGCCACGATCTCGGCATTGACCGCCGTGGTCCAGCAACGGCTTTCCGCAAAACCTGCCCGTGCAGCCGTAGCCAACAAAGCCTCTGGCGTGAACAGATGCAAGTGTCTGGGCGGATCTAGGCCGAGCCAAAACTCACGGAAGTGTTTGTGGCCGTAACTACGTACATTGGGCGTGACGGCGACGAGAATACCACCTTCCCGCAGCAGACCATGACAACCGTTCAGCAGGTGGACAGGGTCATGGACGTGTTCAATGACATGATTGATGACGACGGCATCAAAAGAACACGGCGCCAGTTTCAAAGTATCGAGGTCGCCGACGCGCACCTCGAGCCCATGGCGCTCGCGCGCGTGCTGCGCGGCCGCCGGGTCCACCTCCTGACCGATCACCTCCCAGCCCATGGCGCGGAATTTTGCAAGACGTTCGCCACTTCCACAACCGATCTCAAGAAGCCGGCCGGGCTTGAAGCCGCGCAGATACATGTGATAGACGCGATCGCGCGCCTGCCCCAGGCCGGTTGCCCTCAACACAGCGTGGTAGGTCCGCTTGATTACACCGTCGATACCGCCAGGCCGATTCATTTCGACACCGTGGGTATAGTAGTTTCGGTAAGTCTTCCAGGTATCGGCCGGCACCGGGGCCGGGTCGAGCCAGACGAGGCCACAATCAGTATCCGCGCAATGCCGTAGATTCCATTGCCCCGGAACATCATAGAGGCGATCGCGCAGCGCGCAGTACAACATTTCCCCAGAGTTACCACACAAAGGACAATGCGGGCGACTCACTAAGGTGATACCCATGCCGGAATCCTCTGGCATCTCACCTCGAGCACTCATGTTGCGGACCGCCACGCCTGGATAGGTTTTCTCAAGATACGCCGTTCGTTGGCGTCGAACAGATATACCCACACCGCTACGGCAAACAGAAACATTATTCCCAACGCTAGCGTCACTCTGAGCATGAAGGAATGCGGCATAGCGACAACCAACAGGCACACCGCGGCACTCACCACCCAGGCAATCCCCCCAGAGCAGACAGCCAACTTGGAGGAAAGGCGGCGTTGTGCCATCAAAAACAGAATCAGCGCATCCAGGCCAACGCGCGCCGTCCAGACGACTGCCGCCCCGACAATGCCGAATTGGCCAATGACCCACCAGGCACAGACCAAATAGATGGGAAGCTCGATTAAATGAAGTTTGGCCGTCAAGTCCGGACGGCCGCTACCTTGGAGAAAGGCGTACGGGACCTGTGCCAGGCTGTTGACCAAAACACCTGCGGCAAGCCACCTTAGGACAGAAACGCTCTGGGCTGCAAACTCTTGCCCGAGCCACAATTCGATCACCTCTTGCGAGAATGCAATAGCCATCAACACCATGGGGAAGACTAGGATGTAAACAAATTTGATCCCATAGATGTAGTATTTTTCAGCGTCTTCATCGTCACGCGAGCGCGATGCAGCAAATGCCGGATACAATACACCAACGATCGATGCAGAGACGAAAAGCAGCTTGGTGACAAGCTCGAATGGCGTCGCGTAATACGCCACTGCCGCCAGTGTCACTAAGGCGGCCACCAGAAAACGATCCATGTAGTCCATCAACGGGCCGATCAGATTGGTTATGGTCAACCAACCGCCAAATCGCAGCATTTCTGGGATAACATGGGGGCGGAAACGCATACCCTGTCGCAACGTTGGCATACTCCATAGGCAGAGTGCCGCATAGACGAACCACGCTATGACGCGCGTGATGAGGAGTGCGCCCACGGCACCAGTGAGGTCCGATTTCCACTGCAATGCAATCAACGGGCCCAGAAACGTAAATACGCCATTAAATAGTCGCACGACGTTTACGAGGTCGAATCGCTGACAAGCTTCGAGTAACCCGCGCAGGCCGGTGGTGGTAATCACGAACGGAACGCCGAGCGCCACCATCAGCAGAGAGGCGCTGGCTTCGCTCTGCAGGGCCCTGGGAACTTGCAAGGCATCCGCTGTCAGCCACTCCACAGAAATAGCGAGAGCAACACCACCGGCTGCGCCCAGCACAGCCATCAGCAACCAAGCCGTCCAGGCTATATCCGGCACTTCCTCGAAACGACCACTGCCGAGGCGCACCGAAATGATCTGGGTGAGCGCCCGACCAAGTCCCAGATCAAATAACCCGAAATAACCGAGCGCAACCCATGCCAGAGTCAACATGCCGAACCGTTCCGTGCCCAGATGGCTTATAAGAGCCGGGATAACGACAAGCGCAACGCCGAGCGGCAACAGGAAACCTGTCAGGTTCCAGAGCACATTTCGAGCCAGCAACCGGTGGCTAAGAGATGGGAAAACAACCTTGTTCATAATAAGCTGCTCAAACGCGGAGTGGCGATGATTCGCGCATGCAGAGCACGGCGGCGCGTCAACAAGCTCTTTTTCATGCCACAGCTCACGGCTGCAAACTCATCAACCCACTGGCCGATTGTAGCGGTCTTCAAAGCGGACGATGTCGTCCTCTCCCAGGTAGCTGCCGGATTGCACTTCGATGATCTCGAGCGGGATATTGCCGGGATTCTCGAGGCGATGCTTCATACCGAGCGGGATGTAGATTGATTGGTTTTCGCCAAGAAGAACCACGTCTTCGCCGCGCGTAACCCTGGCCGCGCCTTTTACCACGACCCAATGCTCGGCTCGATGATGGTGAAGCTGCAGCGAGATCGCCGCTCCTGGGTTGATGATCAGGCGCTTGACCTGAAAGCGTTCGCCGGCGTCGATGCCCTCATAACTCCCCCAGGGGCGGTACACGCGACGGTGCATCAGGTGCTCGCTGCGCCGCTCCTGCTTGAGACGGTTGACGATCTCCTTCACGTCCTGGGCACGGTTCTTGTGGGCAATGAGCACCGCGTCCGGCGTCTCGACAACGATCACATCGTCAAGACCTACGGTCGCAATCAGACGATGTTTCGAGATGAGCAGCGCATTGCGTGTGTCATGCGCATAAACGTCGCCCTGGATGACATTGCCCAGGACGTCGCGGGAGCTCGTCTCCCAGATGGCTGACCACGCGCCGATGTCGGACCAACCGGCATCGAGCGGGATGACCACGGCGTGATCGGTCTTTTCCATCACGGCGTAGTCAATCGAGTCGCTGGGGGATGCCTGGAAGGCGTCGCTGTTGACCCGGTAGAACTCGCCATCCTGACGACCTTGGCGGTATGCGGCTTCGCATGCCCGCAGAATGTCCGGCCGGGTGCGATTGAGCTCATCAAGCCAGGTCCGGGCGCGCAGCAGGAACATACCGCTGTTCCAGAGGTAATCACCAGAGGCCAAGTACTGCGCCGCTGTCGCCGCATCCGGTTTTTCGACAAACGAGGCAACCTGTCGCACCCTATTGTGACCGGCAAGCGGCTGACCCTGACGGATATAACCGTAGCCGGTTTCCGGCTTGTTGGGCACGATGCCGAAGGTGGCGAGATAACCGGTGCTGGCGCTGGCTGCGGCGGTCGTCACCGCCGCCTGAAATGCCGGCACGTCCTGAATCACATGGTCGGCCGGCATTACCAGCATGACCGCGTTCGGATCTTTTTCCACGAGAAACAGGGCGGCGAGCGTCAATGCCGGAGCAGTATTGCGGCCGGCCGGCTCGAGAATGATGGTTGCGGGCGATTTGTCGATCTGGCGCAGCTGCTCGGCGACGAGAAAGCGATGCTCTTCGTTGCACACCAGCACCGGTGCCGCGACATCCGTCATTCCGTCAAGGCGCTTCGCCGTCTGCTGCAACATGGTTTGCTCGCCGGCCAGCGCCAGCAATTGCTTCGGATAGTGCTCGCGTGATAGCGGCCACAGGCGTGTGCCGGAACCGCCGGAGAGAATTACGGGATAGATTGTTGGCATCGCCGAATCGGTTCTTTGTTGCGCGGCACCTCTACAGCACCCCTCGCCAAATCCTCTCCCTGTGAGAGAGGGTTTGTGTTTTAGAGCGCCTAACAAAATGAGAAACGGATGTAGGGTGCGTCCCACGCACCGCTTAATATTTACGGTGCGCATGGCGCACCCTACGGTACGATGTTAAATGTCAGGTAATTTTGTTAGGCGCTCTTAGACTTTAATCCAGCTTCTCAAGGCGGGCGGAGAGATGCTTCAGAGGAGAGACAAAGTTGCGCAGCGAGTCGTAGATAGCCAGTGCGTCTTTGGCGCTATAGGTGTGCGACATGCGGTTCCGTGCATCCAGCATTGCCAGCCGGATATCCTCGTTTTCCAACCATTCCTGCGAGAAGGCCTGTTTAAGACACGCCTTTGGCGACGTGCAGTCCGGAAGACCTTGCCCGCTCGACATGAGCTTGATCGCCTTCCTGCCAGTTCAAAACAGAACTCGAAATACTGAATACAACCAGCCCGAATCAGATCGCTGACGGGCTGCACACGAGCGCCGCCTCCAACTGGGGAACCGCGTTCCTCAGGTCGTCGAGAATCCACCGTTCACTCATAGAGGAGCTCCGCCGTCTGCATGGCGCGTTCCCGGAACTTCGGTGGTGCACGATTCAGATCAACCCAGTCGATCCGGAACAAGGTCGGCAACTCGTCGAGCGCTTCTTCGATCGCATAGAAGTCCCGGAGCGGAAGCGGCTCGTCTCCGAGAACACCAATATCAAAGTCCGACCGCGGCCTCGCCCGACCCCTTGCACGCGAGCCGAAAAGGTAAACCTTGTGGCCGCGCAGGAGCGGCGCCATCTGCCGGAATCGGTGCCGGATCAACTCCTTGATTTCCGCCTCTCGCAGTTCTTGCGCCGTTTGCGTCATGGTGTTCTCCCATGCGTGCTGAATTGGACGATGTGCCGTCCCAGGTACGGAATGCACTGCGAAGCAGCATATGCCGTCGGGAATTGCCTCACAATCAGCGCATCCGCCTTTCAGGCACGCTACCGCCCTGCAGAGCATGGCTCCGCACGATGACAAATTTCTTGGTGGGCCGGGACCCACCCTGCTTCTGCAACCTGGGGATGAGGAGCAAAGAACCCTTCTTTCCCCCATCCCCTCCCTCGCCCTCCCTTGAAGGGGAGGGAAAGCATTCGCAACGTTTTCCTGTGAACGGATCTGGCGCTTATGCGCTTAATCCGCCCTACGACTTCTGCAAATCAATCGACAGCACATCGGGCACGAGGATCTGCTCGCGCTTCACGTAGTTCTGCAACTGCTGGTAGCTTGCCTGTGGCGTGTTCAGGTCCGTCAGCATGCAGGCGTCGAACCCGTCGATGCCGCCGAATACTTGCCACACCAGGCGGTTGAGAAAACGTTTGCGTTCGCTCACCGGATCGAAATACCCGACGATGGCGATATCGCGCTCCATGGCGCGCAGCGTGGCGATCTCGGCCAGGTCCGAGACCCCGCACAACAGCAACCGCCGAAAGCCACGACGCTCGCACTCGTCGAACAACCGCAGGCACGATTCGCCGGCCTTACGGTAGAACGTCAAGGAAAAGCTCAGGTATCGAGCGGTGAGCCGGCTCTTTTCGGCGAAACCCTTGGGAGTGAGGTAATAGAGGTAGCGGTTGGCCGGGGCATGGGTCACTTTCACGTAACCCTTGCGGATACAGCGCTTGAGATAAGAGTTCGCAAGCCCGAGCGCCACGCCCAGATGGCGGGCCAGATAGCGCTGGCTGACATCCTCCCGTTTCTCGATGGTGTCGAGGATTTCGAGGGTGAGCGCGTCTTCCCGACTGCGTTCTGTGTTCATAATTTGAACACTATACCTTGAAAATCTTCCAGATCAAGCCTAAGAGGCTGATTCCCAAAGGGTTACCGCAGAGAAGGAGCCAATGCTTCAGCTGAAATGCCCTGGGGGGCAGCTACCGGAACGGGTTTACGACTTCTATACCCTCGATGACCTGACCGTGGCCCAGGTCTTCGGTCAGTATCCGGGTGGCGCCGCCTTCGGCGGCCGCCGCTACGATCATCGAATCCCAAAACGAGAGCCGATGTCGCTCCTCTATTTCGGACGCCATGAGAATAGTCTTTAGGCCGTTCCTCACCACATCCCAGCTCGCGTAATTACCGAGAATGCCACGGGCTTTGGCTGGCGGGATCGGCTGCGGAATCTTGCGTGTCACATTGACGTAGAACTCCTGCAAGACCTGCGTGCTCAGTATTCCATTTTCGTTCTCCCATGCGTCTTGCAGGGCACGCCGGGCGTGTTCCCGCTTTTCACCGGCGTCAAGATCATAGGCATGGATCAGTATGTTGGTGTCGAAAAACAGCTTAACGCTCATGCAGCTCGTCTCGACGGGCCATTCGTTTGCCGCCCAGATGCAGGCCGGCGACAAGATCAGTCAGTGCCGCACGCTTGGCACGCTCGTACTCCTGCGAAGCCCTTACCAATTGCTC
>JANDJK010000037.1 GCA_024330925.1 Nitrospira sp. | reverse complement strand
AGGATGCCTCGATCGCGGAATCGAGAGGAAACGGAATGGCTTGGTGGAGAAACACTGATCCGTCTCCACCCCAATGAGCCGAGAGCTTCGCTGCTGAGAGGCGTCATCGCCGGAGGCGTCGTCCTTCTGGCCGGTGTTGGATTGGGACGTCTCATGAGGGGCGGTGTCAGGAGGCAGGTGCATGCGTCGCCACGACAGATTGGTCGGACCGACCATGCTGAGACACGGGCCTCAAAGCCCTGTGTGGATGTGATGAGCGCAATGACAATAGGAGCCGCTTTGGGAGCCGGCATGGTGGTCGGAGCTGTGACGATGTTCTTAGCAACCGCCGAAGCGGGCGGCTTTCTTTGCAACAGGTTGAAAAGCACGATCGGCACAGTTTTCGATCCATGTGACAGGCCTGTGGAAGCGGGGAGAAGGCATTGAACGGAGTCTCCGACGAGAAGAATTTTTACAAAGTTCAACCGATGTGAACGGACCATCGAACGCTCTCCACGCCCTGATGAGTCAGGCATGAAAGAATCGATGAACAAAAGCAAAACTGTGCTGATTACTGGTGCATCCACCGGCATCGGAGCAGCCTGCGCGCTTCACCTGGACAGACTCGGGTTTGTGGTTTTTGCGGGAGTGCGAAAAGAACGGGACGGAGAAGTTTTGAAGGAACGAGGGACCGAGCGTCTCATTCCAATTGTCCTGGATGTGACGGAACCCTCCTCGATCATGAAAGCTCATGCTCTAGTCGAAGAGTTTGTTGGAGACAGTGGATTATATGGGATGATTAATAACGCTGGCATAGTGGTTGCCGGACCATTGGAGGCGGTGCCGATTGCTGATCTGCGTCGTCAGTTAGAAGTGAACGTGATCGGCCAGGTCGCGGTGATTCAGGCGTTTCTTCCCTTGATCCGACGGGCCAAGGGGCGGATCATCAATATGGGGTCCATCGCGGGACGCGGGGCCATGCCGTTGATGGGGCCCTATGCGGCCTCAAAGTTTGCGCTGGAGGCTATCACCGATGCGCTGCGTTTGGAAGTTCAACAATGGGGAATCCAGGTTTCCATCATCGAGCCGGGTGCCATTGCCACCCCCATTTGGGAAAAGTCCAGGAAACGGGCGGCTGAGCTGGAAGCCAACATGACGCCGGAGTTGCGGGAACTCTATCGAGAAGTGGCGACGGGAGTCAGAAATGTGGTGGGGCGAGCGGCGGAACGGGCGATTTCTCCCCTGGTCGTGGCGCGCGCCGTCGAAAACGCGTTGACGTCGGCTAGGCCTAAAACTCGATATCTGGTCGGAACCGATGCTAAACTGCGCGCGCTCATGGTGAAACTCCTGCCTGATCGCCTGTCCGATAAGGTACTCACCTGGGCGCTTCATCTCCCACGGTAGAGTTCTTTTGTCCTTTCTCGGAAGGACTTCGCCCTTCTAGGTTCATTGGAAGAACGCTGAACATGACAGCGCTCAATAGATGAATTGTCAGGCGGCGCACTCCTGGAAAGATCTCTTTGTAGTTGAGAACAGTTCATCTGGCGTCTGCTCGCAAAGCTCCCCTGCCGCGCTACAAGGTCTGCGGTGGCGGACTGGCAGCTGGACCATACAGATGGTGCCGATTGAAATCCATCAATGTGGTAAAACAAAGAGGCTATTGAGCAGGAGAAGTTCAATCAAGGACTCCTCTCTGTTACGCAGGCCCACGAAGCCACAGTATGCGACCAATGTGATGTGAAGGGGGTATTCTGTCACGAGGACTCAATCAACATGGTAACCACCTGTCATCGGAGTTCTGTCAACGGCTCCTCACTAACATGACCTTCGTGTGGCGATTGGTCGCTATCTCGACATGCTCGGCTGTGCTGCTCCTCGAGCGGTGGAGTGATGAGGTTTTGTGACTCCTCTCGGTCCTAGAATAAACTTTTTTGCTAATCACTGGATTTTTCTTGCAGGAGACGCGGTTGGCTCCGCTGAGCTGGTGACGAGGAGGGAACGTCGCGACTCTGCGCACTGGTGGCGGACAGCATGACAGAGAAGAAGCGCTATGAGGATGTCTTCCGGCCACGATAGTTGGCGTACATGTTACTGCGTCCGTGGTTGAGTCCACGATGGGAGATGCTGCGCCGTAAGCGAAACAAAACAACCGGTGAAGCCATGTGGGTATTGTTTGCGTGAGCGAGCTAGAGAGAAAAGAGATTGGCAGTGATTCCTCGCAGGTGAATCACGTCAGCAGCATGGATTTCGATCAAGTCGGGCGCTGTTCCCATCGTTGAAGAGCAGGAGGTGCGCAATTGTAAGGCACCAGAACGGGAGATGGACTCGGCCCGGCCGATAACCTCTTTGTTAGCTCCCATGATCACGCGGACTTGCTTGCCAAGTGTTGCGCAGCGCCGGAGGTAGGCGTTTCGCAACCGATCGACTCCATACCCTGTTAGCTCATTAAGCGTTGGTTCGAGCTCGTTTAGGAGTTGGGCAAGCAGTCGATTTCGGTCCAGAGGACTTTTTACAATTTCAAACAGGGAGGTGGCTGTTTCTTGCAGCTCTTTGGGAAGGGATTCCTGAGGCAGGTTGACATTCAAACCAATCCCGATAACGACAATGGGGCTGCGAGAAACGGGATGGGAACTTTCACAGAGAATCCCCCCTACTTTTTTCTCATCATAGATGAGATCGTTTGGCCACTTGAGGGATAGCGCGATCGAACTCACAGTTTGCACGGCTTCCGCAGTAGCTAGAGCGGTCGCGAGCGGTATCCAAGACAACCATTCTGCGGTATCCGTGGTAGATCCTTTTTCTCTGATAAGAATCGAACAGTAGAGATTCATCCCGCGTGGGGAGTACCACTGACGAGCCAAGCGCCCCCTGCCCGCTGTTTGGCAGTCGGCTACAACGACAGTGCCATGTTCAGCGCCTGCTTGGGCGAGGGCCATAGCTTCACTGTTAGTAGACCGCACATCGTCAAAGACGTACAGGTGGTGGCCCATTCGCATGGTGTCCAAGGTGCTCCGAATTGCATCAGCTGACAATGGTAGAGCAGCCATCATGATTTCAAGAACGGCGGCCGAGTCGCTTGAGAATCAAGCTAAACGGGACGGCGGGTGCAGAATGGGTTAACGCGCCGATGGAGATGCGGTTGACACCGGCCGCCGCCATGGGGCGGATGTTTTGGAGGGTTATGCCTCCTGATACCTCTACTAGTGCCCGTCCTTTGATGAGGCGCATCGCCTGACGAACTTGCGAGAGGCTCATATTGTCTAAAAGGATAATGTCAGCTTTGGCAGCGAGGGCCTGCTGGACCTGCGAGAGGGATTCTGCTTCAACAATAATGGGTATTCCCTGCGACCTCTTGGCAGCTAAACGACAAGCTACTCGGACGGCCTGTCTGGTAGGACGAAGGAGGGCCAGGTGGTTGTCTTTAATGAGAATCCCATCATTGAGCGACATACGGTGGTTAGTACCGCCTCCAAGCCGAACCGCCCATTTTTGAAGGGCCCGCCATCCCGGTATCGTTTTTCGGGTGTCCATGATCTGGACCTGGTAGCCTCGAACAGTTTGACAAAATTTCCGTGTGAGCGTCGCGATTCCGGACAGGTGTTGGAGAAAATTTAAGGCAACCCGTTCGGCTTGGAGGATGGAACGTCCATCGCCAGTCACACGCAAAACGGTTTCTCCCGCCTTTGCCTGCTCGCCATCACGCCGCTCCACTGTTATCCTTAGAGAAGAATCAATGGTGAGAAAGGTCTGCACAGCGGCAGACATTCCAGCTACAACCAGTGGTTTTTGCGCAATGATAATGGCTTGAGCGGGGATTGGTGTGGGAAAGAGCATCTGTGTTGTCACATCGCCCTGACCCAGATCTTCTTCCAATCCCAGGCGGACGGCGCGCCTGATTTCTGCGGCAGGGAGTGTTGCCATCGGTCAATGGTCCCACATAGCCTGCAACTGTTCTCGGCTGCTTACGAGCAACGCTCGATCCCGTGTGGCGGTTCGAAGCCGCGCTTGGTGCTCGGCAACGACGTCAGGAGGAGCCTTCGTAAAGAACTCCGCATTGGCCAAGTTGGCCTCGATTCGCTTGGTTTCTTTGTCTATCTCGGTAATTTGAGCAGTCAATCGGGCCAGCACGTTACCTAGATCGACGTCACTGGACACGATCATCCCCACGGAGATTCCCTCCGCTACCAACCTCAAGAGTTTATCTGACGGCCACTCGTCAATCGGTTTCACTTCCAGCAGACCGCGGCTCATATGAACCAAGTGACGATGCAGTTGATGAAGTTGACTGTGCCGGTCTTGATCCACATGAGCGACGAAGAGGGGAATAGATTGTCCTGGCTGGTAATGTAAAAGAACGCGACCGGTTCGAACTAATCTAATCACCTGTTCCAAGAGCGCAAACTGCTCTTCGACATCAGGTGCAACAGCCGTGGCATCTGCCGTCGGGTAGGGTTGGACGGTGATGCTGTCCCCCTTATGAGGAATCGTCTGCCAGATCTCTTCAGTGATGAACGGCATGAAGGGGTGCAATAGCCGCATAGTTGTTTCGAGTGTCTCGGCCATGGTCTGTCTTGTTGCCGGCCCATCTGGGTGAGAAACATCTTGCAAGACCGGTTTGCTAAGTTCCACGTACCAGTCACAGTATTCGTGCCAAATGAACTGATACAGAGCCGAGGCAGCGCGATCAAATCGGTAAGCTTCCAATTCCGCAAGAACAGTCTGAATTGTTCGATGAAGCCGACTTATGATCCAACGATCGGGAAAAGGACGGTCCTTCAGGGGGACGCAGGTTTGTGGTCCATCAAGATACATCAATGTAAAACGAGCGACATTCCAGATCTTGTTAGCAAAGTTGCGATAGCCCTCAATCCTCTCTTCAGCCAATTTGACGTCCCGTCCCGGTGAGGCCATTGAGGTTAGGGTAAAGCGCAGGGCATCCGCCCCATATTTGTCCATGACATGGAGCGGATCAATCACATTGCCCTTGGACTTGCTCATCTTCTGGCCTTCTGCGTCACGAACCAACGCATGGATGTACACATCCCGAAAAGGGACGTCGCCCATGAACTTAAGCCCCATCATGATCATCCGGGCGACCCAGAAAAACAAAATATCAAGGCCCGTTACGAGGGTTGCCGTGGGATAATAAAGCGCAAGTTCTGGGGTCTGTTCTGGCCAGCCTAATGTTGAAAATGGCCAGAGAGCGGAAGAAAACCAGGTATCGAGCACGTCGGGATCGCGCATCAAACGGGATCCGCCGCAGGTAGGACACTGAGCGGGAACTGATGGGGCGACGAGGGGGCGGGCGCCTTGCAGGAAGATCGTTGTGCCTTCCCGGGTAACGAGATAAGGCTCATTACATGCCAGACAGTACCAAGCTGGAATCTGATGGCCCCACCAAATTTGGCGGGAGATGCACCAGTCCTTGATGTTTCTCATCCAGCCAAGGTAGTTGTTGATCCAACCTTCCGGGATGATGCGAATACGGCCTTCCTCGACAACCTTGATGGCCGGATCGGCCAGCGGTTGAATCTTGACGAACCATTGGGGCGAAAGGAATGGTTCCACTACAGTCTTGCAACGGTAACACTTGCCGACCGCCATGGTATGGTTGCTCTGCTTGACCAACAAACCACGTTCGCTCAGTAGGCGCACGAGAGCCGTTCGCGCTTTCTGAACAGGGAGTTTAGCCAGAGCCGCTGCAATTTCTGGTTCCACACCGGCATTGAGCAAGGAGGCATGATCCAACAACGCTCGATGATCGAACAGAGCAAACCGAGGTAGTCTATGGCGTTCGCCTGCTTCGTAGTCGCTGAAATCGTGAGCTGGAGTGATTTTTACCGCACCAGTCCCGAATTCGAGATCGACCAGCATGGGGTCTCCGACTATGGGGATGGTCCGGTCTGTCAACGGTAGGCGGATCGTTCTTCCTATCAGATGGCGATAGCGGGGATCATCAGGGTGAACAGCCACTGCCGTATCGCCAAACATGGTTTCTGGTCTGGTCGTGGCAACGATGAGACACATTCCCGAATCGTCGGCCAAGGGATACTTGATGTGATAGAGTGTGCCCTGGATTTCGTTATGTTCGACTTCAATGTCAGATAGCGCGGTCAGGCATCGTGGGCACCAATTAATCAGTCGTTCACCCCGATAGATCAACCCTTCATTGTACAGTCGAACAAACACTTCGATCACGGCTCTGGACAGTCCTTCGTCCATTGTGAACCGAAGACGGTCCCAGTCGCAGGACTCACCAAGCCGCTGTTGTTGGCGCACGATGGTGTTGCCTGAAGCTGCTTTCCATTGCCAGACCCGCTTGATAAACCGGTCTCGACCCAAGGCTTCTCGCGAGAGGCCTTCCGCCAGCAATTGTTTTTCTACGACGTTTTGCGTCGCAATGCCGGCGTGATCCGTTCCTGGCAGCCACAGAGTGTTGCGTCCTTGCATCCGGCGCCACCGGACCAGGACGTCCTGGAGCGAATGGTTGAGTGCATGACCGACATGCAGCGAACCGGTCACATTTGGCGGGGGGATCACGATACAGTACGGTTCACCGGGATGATCAAGCAACGCATGAAAATAGCGTTTCTCAATCCAGAAATGGGACCAGCGGGCTTCCACCGATTGCGGGTCATAGGTTTTGCTTAGTTGGGGCAGAGTCATAGCACGCGTTCCTCCACGGGGGGCATCATAGCAATGTCGGCGTGCCGCCGCAAAGGGGAGAGGTTGCTTGTGACCTTGTCTCGCCTGTGCTATACAATCACAATCATCTGCATCATGCGAAACGTGCTTTAACGCGGGGAGCAAACATGGCGCGAGGACGTGAAAAGGATAGAAAAACGAGAAAGAAACATCGAAAAAATCAAGAACGATTGAAGCGCTTGGCTCGAGCGCGCCGCGTGGCTGCCAAGCGGGGGAAACGGGGATGAGAGGGGTCAGAGCGAATCGGTGAGTCGTTTAAGTTCCGCCTTGATGTGCTGTTCCGCAAGATCCGGAACAATATGTTGGACCGATCGATCAATGGCTTCTCGGGCAAGGGGGGTGATGACTTGCTCGACGTGTGATGCCATCTGTTGAGCCACTGATGATCGGATCTCGTCTTGAATGGCTTGCTGGATTATGTCGGGATGGGCCTGGAGTCGTGCGGTAAGCTGCTCGCGAATGACACCACTGGCGTGGTCAGCCACCCAGTGATCCAGTTTCTCTTTGATCAAGACACCAATGACATCGGTAGCCGCTCGGTTGATGAGGGGCTCGTTCTGTGCCAGTTCCTTTCCGACAAGAGCAGGCAGCTCCTGCAAGACCAGCGGTTGCAGGAATGCCGCCATTCGACCAGTGGATAACATTTCATTGAATCGAGTATGAACTTCGTGTCGAAGAGCAGATTGCATGTGATGCGAGACTGTTTCTTCAACTATACGGGGCAAGGTGTCGACCAACCGACTTTCAACTTCTTTGACAGCAGATTGCAGAAGCTGATCGAAGAAGCCTTTGATAGCGTCTTGCGGCTGAGAAGCGGCCGATCGCACACTGGGCTCAGCAGGTTGGGGCGGTGCAGGCTCGGTCACAGTATATCCTCCTTGCCGATCCGTAAGGTTGACGATGGAGTTTGCGGCATCGCTCTTTCCCTCCGTATACATGGAAACAGAAGGTGGTGGCCAACTTGGCCGTTTCGGGCGTAGGCCGTTAGCTGTGCCATGGAAACCATCGCGAGCGTTTTGAATGAGATCAAGCAATTCATCAGCTTGAAACGGTTTGTTCAGCCAGGCCGTCACCCCCAACGAGCGCAGATGTTGTTCGTCAGGATGGTCTGCTGGGTTGATCAAGGAAATGAGGCGAGTGTCAGATAAATGTTCCAGCTTGGACAGTTCTCGGCAAAATCCAGAAAAAGTCATGTTGTCAAGGTGGTAATCCGCAATGATCACCGCAGGGCTGGTCCGCCGAGCTGCCTCCAATGCGGTAGGACCATCGTGAAACCCGAGGACCTCAAAGCCGGCTGGTGCCGAAATCTCCTCTACCATGCGGCGGACTACAGGACTGCTGTCTACGATAAAAATGGGAGTCGGCATAGGAATGCCCCTCTTCGTTTCGACGCTAACAATGAGAAGGAGCTTTGTCAAGAAAACGACGGTTTGGTGGTGACCGTGGTAAGCAGCTCACACAATGTTTTGGTACGCGACACGCAAACTCCTCGGTGAAAGCAAGGGCATGAGGCAAGCTGATCTTCCCATCCGGGTGGTGTTCTTTGACGCAGCTGGCACCTTGTTTCGTGTGCGTGGGTCTGTCGCCGAGATTTACCTCCGGTACGCCATTGAGTTTGGCTTCCAGGAAAAGGCTGATTCACTGATTGCAATCAAAGAGGCCTTCAGTCGAGCGTTTCGTGAAGCGCCACCGCCGGTCTTTGCCGTGACGGAGGCGGCACAGCTTAAACAAAGCGAACGGCTGTGGTGGTTTGACATCGTGCATAACGTGTTTTACCGTGTGGGGATGTTTGAGCGGTTCGATGATTTTTTTGATTGTGTCTTTGACGTGTTTGAAAACCCTCTTTCTTGGGAACTGTATCCAGAGACCATTGCGACCTTGGCCGACCTAAAACGGCAGGGACTCGAACTGGGCATTATCTCCAATTTTGATTCGCGCGTGTTTACAATTTTGCGAGGGTTAGGGCTCGCCGAGTTTTTCGATACGGTTACCATTTCCAGCCTCGCACAAGCTGCAAAGCCTGCCGCCAAAATTTTTCGCCTAGCCTTAGACAAGCACGCGGCTGATCCACAAGAAGCGTTACATGTAGGTGATAGTCTGCGAGATGATGTCGAGGGAGCGATAGGAGCTGGTCTCAAAGCGGTTTTGTTGGATCGAGAAGGGAAGTGTTCAGGGATGGAAAGCCGCTGCATCCGAACCTTACGAGAGGTGCTCGATCTGTTGAATCGGGCGGATTAAGCGAGAAAAAGCATCCGACGGTTCTGATCGAGAGGCCACATGCGTGGTCACCACTTGAGCAGCAGGGGGACAAGGTCTTTAGCTCGCCCGCGCAACGAGACATCGGCGAAGGCAGTCTGCGGCGTTTCGTCAGGATTGATTTCCCCCACAAACGCGCCCGCTTGCTTGGCGATAGCAGCAAAACCGGCCGCCGGGTAGACCACACCAGATGTTCCGATGATCAACAACACGTCGCACGAACGAAGCACGTCATGACAACGAGCCATGTCCATTGGATCGAGCGATTCGCCGAACCAGACGACGTGCGGTCTGAGCAGACCAGCGCATCTGGTACAGGACGGGAGCAGCTTGATCGGCACCGATCGGTCCTCTTCAACACGCCCGCATTGAGTGCAGCGGACCATCCAGATGTTGCCATGAATCTCTGACAGGTTACGTGAGCCAGCCTCTCGATGGAGGCCGTCCACGTTTTGGGTGATGAGCCAAAATCGTCCTTCACGTTGTTCCAACTGAGCAAGAGCATAATGGGCGTCATTGGGTCCTTTGGTCGCGAGGAGCGCCCGCCGCCAGTTGTACCATTCCCACACCAAGCGAGGATCCCGTTCAAAAGCTTCCGGCGTGGCTAGTTCTTCAGCTCGATAAGCCCGCCAAAGACCGTCCGCTCCCCGAAAAGTGGGGACGCCGCTGTCGGCGGAAATGCCGGCCCCAGTTAACACGACGAGCGACCGGGCACTGGCCAGTCTGTGCTTCACTTGGTCGAGATCAGATAAAGAGACCATCCTCACCCGGAGACTACGCCCTTACTGCGTCGTACGATGCGCCATGCTATAGTACCGCATTCTGCGCCAACTCAGAAGAGTCATTAACATCATCAGCCGAAGTTCGGGAGCGAAGAAAATTCAGGGGGTGCTATGCAACAGATCCTTATGGTTGGAGCGGGGGCAGTCGGTGGCTACTTTGGCGCCTATTTGGCCAAACACCATTCCCATGTCTCTTTCTTGCTACGGCCCAAGACGCTGGCGGCAGTACGGCAACGGGGGCTCACAGTCAGAAGTGCAGCGGGATCATTCACAGTGCGACCGCAAGCCGCCTCAAACGTTCATGATCTTCCCACGCCCGATCTGATTATTTTGGGAGTCAAGGCCTATGACCTTGACGAGGTGATGGATCAAATCGAACCGGTTGTGACCGACAAGACGGTGATCCTCACGCTGCAAAATGGGGTCGATACAGAAGATCGGCTCATCAACCGATTTCAACGGGATTGCGTCGTCGGAGGAGTGGCCTATATTTATTCCAAAATTGCTGAACCCGGCATCATTGAGCATTATAAGAGAGGCGCCGTGACTATTGGCGAATTGATGGGACACGAGAGCCCTCGCCTGCTGGCCATTCGCGACCTCTTTGCCGCCGCGAGTATTCCCTGTCATCTATCCAAGGACATTAGGCGGACCAAATGGGAAAAAATGTGCTGGAACTGTGTGTTCAATCCCATCACCGTGCTCATTAATGATCGGGTTGCCCAAGCGCTAGATCACCCGGAGATGATGGGCGTCATCCGCCAGGTCGTTGGAGAAGTGGCTGCTGTCTCTGCGGCCATGAAAGTTCCACTTCCGCCTGATATGCCAGAGCGGGTTGTGAAAGCGACTCAAGAAATCCGCGATATTCACACATCTATGTATGACGACTGGAAAGCAGGGCGCCGGACTGAAATCGATACCTTAAATGGGTTCATTGTAAGAAAGGGCCGTGCTTTGGGTATTCCGACACCGGTGAACGAGGCGCTCACGGCAATGATCAAGACCCTGACGGAAAAAGAACGGACCGGTCCAGGACGGATCCATATTGAGGGAGCGGTTGTTCAGCCTGTTTCACTCGACCACGCGGCGATTGCAGCTTTGCCGGCAGAGCACCATGTTGATGTGGCAACGGTCATGCCAGGTATGAAAGGACGAGGAATTCGGCTGAGCGGGTTGCTGGAGGTGCCCACCCTGGCTGTTGATGCCGATCATGTCACGGTTCATTCGATCGGCAATTCATACTCAGTCTGCCTTACCCTTCAGCAAGCGAAAGAATACGGCGTGCTGATTTATGAGCTTAACGGTGCTCCCCTCGTAGAATCTTCCGGCGGGCCGTTTCGCCTGATCATGCCTGGCCTTGGAGATCGTTGCGCTCATGTCAAACATGTTGAGCGAATCACGATCACTAAGGGCCCAGACCGCGATACGCGCCAAACCCGGTGTGCTCCCGATGACCGAATGCCCACGACACCCTAAATCTCCATCAGCTCTTGCAGGGAGGTGCCATACCGGCCGCTTCGATCGCTTATGGTCGCAAACGGACCGGAGCCCGTAGCTCGAGCAATGTGAGCAGGCGATTCTACACGGCTGTCAGCCCAGCTAGGCCATCCGAAGCCGCAAGAAAGTGGTCTTTACAGCCTTTCGATATAGCTGATTGTAAGGGGGCCCTGTCAGTTTCTCTTCCGCACCTTGCCGCATTTTCCAATCAGGCTTGAGGAAACGAGTTGGAGGCAAGACCGCAAAAGCCAACGCAGGTCCTCGTGCGCCATGTTGACAATGACACTCTGTGGGGTTTTCCGTTGACCGGATCCCGGGGTAGCAGGGGATCTAGTCTTGCTGCAAGGGAGCGTCGCCTGGAACAAGGGGAGGGTGGTTGTATGAGAAGGCGCACCCCCTATCCGCCCCTGTAGCTTGAACCGTTCTGTTCTCTGCTGTGGCACGTGCCAGACAGGCTTTGGTCGAACGCCGTGACCAGGCCTTTGTGCATGTTTCGCTTGCCCCAGGGCATGTGGATTGAAGAAGATCGGGAGTACCTGGCGACAAGGATCTGTTGCACCAGCTTGTTGCATCGTGGGGATGGAACAAGCTGAGTGCAATGGGTCGTTCGACCCGCTTGCTATTTGGAAGGTCGTGGAGTATGAATTTGCTCATGGGAGACGAGCAATCGTCTGCAGAGCGGACAACCATCGTCATTTCGCTGGTTGCCCGCGTCATCACTGGTCTCATCATCGGGACACTCGTTGGCGCGGTCCAGGTTTGGTTGTGGGGTCACGCTCTCTTTTTTCTTTGGGCGGCGATGGCTGCGGGCGTTACCTATATGGGGGCTCGTGTCTTGTTAACTGATTGGTTGCAACTGGCAGGTGGTAAGATCCTCGTGGGGGCGGTGTCTGGTCTGCTGGCCGCCGTCGTCTGGTGGATGGTGGCTAGTCGTGCTGACGAAATGTTTGTCAGAGCAGCGGCAGCGGGAATCTGTTTTGGTGCCGCCTACGCCTGGTCTGATCCTCGCAAGAGTTGAATTGCTCGCCATCGTTCCGATTGATAGCGCCATAGTAATAACACCATTCGAACCGACCAATCGGCGATCATGGCCATCCACACATAGATGACGCCAAAGTGAAGCCAGACACCGACGAGCAAGGCCAACGGAACCCTGACTCCCCACATCCCAACAGTGGTAGCCCAAAGAATAAAACGGGTATCACCAGCTCCGCGGAGCGATCCAGCTAACACCATGGTGAGAGCCAGGGGAACCTGCAGAACAGCCACAATCCGCAGAAACTGCGTGCCCAGCTCCACCACGGCTTCATCCTGCGTGAACGCTCGCATCAGCACATAAGGAAACAAGAAAAATACGGCGCCCATCACCGCCATCCCGGCGGCAGCTAGGCGATTGGCTTCCCAATTTTCCAGTTTGGCGCGAATGTACTTGCCGGCTCCGATGCTGTGCCCCACCATGGTGGCGGCCGCAATGGCGAAGCCATAGCCAGGCAGAAAAGAGAACGATTCGATCGACAAACCTACCTGATGGGCCGCATAGGAGACAGTGCCATACAACAGGACGATTTTGGTATACAACATCACACCTGCTTGTTGAAGAATCCGTTCACCCGAAACGGGAGCACCGATTTCCCATGCCGACCGGATCAGATCAATGCGAACCCGCTCAGATGTTCTAAACACGGCCTGACAACGTCGGAGGAGGTAAAGGGCTCCCGTTGCTTCTGCTCCTCCGGCCGCCCAGGCTGCTCCTTCAAGGCCCCATGCCGGAGCGCCCCATTTCCCATAAATTAACGGATAGGCGATCACGATATGCAGAAGGTTCACACCGAGAAGGGTATACATGGGAGTTTTTGTGTCTCCCGTTCCTTGCAAGATGGATGACGAGACTTGAATCAGCATAGTAAAGGGCACCAAGAGGAAGATAATTCGCGAATAGGGAGCTGCCAGTGCTAGCACATCAGGCTGCGCACCCATGGCTGCTATGGCTGGTTGACTCACACCCAACCCTATGCAGGCTAAGAGAAAAGACATGGCGACGGCACAGCCGATCAGATGGACTGCGGCTTCACCGGCATCATGAAGCCGTTTAGCTCCCCAGAGTTGCGCCACCAAGACGTTGGCGCTGACCGAGAGACCGGAGAGGAACGTGGTGCCGATAAACAGTAGGAGCTGGCCCAGACCAACGGCGGCGATTGATTCCGCACCAAGCCCTCCAACCAAAAAAACGGCCACAATCCCCTCTGCTCGTTGCAGAAAGGTGCTCACAGTAACGGGAAGAGCGAGCGTCAGAACAGATCGTCTGATACGTTGTCGGACAGCCATTGGGGGGTATCCTAACAGAAGGTCGTGCGGACCTGACTAGACAAATAGTTTACGGTTGGTTACGGTTATTACAAGAGGCTTCTGGCGAAATCAGCAAGGTGGACGAACTTTCTTCTTTGAGCATCATCCCCCCCTTGTCAAAATCGAAATATCTGGCTGGGCTCCAGTGCAGCAAACGGCTGTATCTGGAAGTGCATCACCCTGAGCTCGCAACCCCTCCGGACCTTGCCACCCAACTAGTCTTGAAGCAGGGAACTGAAGTGGGCAGGCATGCACGATGTCTGTTTCCTGGAGGTGTGTTAATTGATGAGGGGCCACGGCAGCGGGAAGAAGCTCTGGCCCGCACGGCCTCCGTCATGACCGATCCTTCCGTATCAGCGGTGTTTGAAGGCGCGTTTCAGCATGACGGTGTGTTCGTGCGTGCGGACATTCTGCAACGTGATTCAGGTCCGGATGGCAACCGCCGTTCATGGCGGTTGATCGAAGTGAAATCGTCCTCCCGTGTCAAGGACATTCATCTTGACGACCTAGCGATCCAAAGCGTGGTGTTGGAAGGTGCCGGCCTGCTCCTCTCAGCCGTCTGTCTTATGCACATCGACACCAACTACGTGTACGAAGGAGGCTCTGTCGATTGGCAAAAGTTATTTACGATAGAAGATGTGACGATAGCCGTGGCAAATCGGCGGATTGAGGTACCAGAGCGGCTTACCACGATGAAGACCTTGTTACAAGCTTCCGTCCCTCCCGCGGTCGAGCCGGGCCGCCAGTGCCACAGCCTCTCGCAATGTCCTTTTTGGAACCATTGCACCAAAAACAAGCCCGATCGCTGGATCTATTATTTGCCGGGTTCCAAAGACATCGCCGAACGGTTGGCTAAGCAGGGGATCTCGACCATCGACGACATTCCAGCAGACGTGCCTCTTTCGCCCTCTCAACGCCGAGTCAAGGACAATGTCGAGTGGATTTCTCCTGGTCTCAAAACTGCCTTGCGATCGATCCGCTATCCGGTTCATCACGTGGATTTTGAAAGCGTTATGTTGGCGGTGCCCCGTTTCCCCTTCACCAGGCCCTATCAGCCGATTCCTGTGCAGTGGTCGAATCATATTGAAGAAGAACCGGGTCGCCTCCGTCATCAGGAATTTCTTCATACCGAGCCGACCGACCCGCGGAAACGGTGGGCGGAGACGCTCATTGAATCACTGGGACAGGAAGGGACCATCTGTGTGTACTCTTCCTATGAAGAAGCCATGATGCGGCAACTGATGGAGACTTTTTCAGAATTCCGTTCAGCATTCCAGTCAATTTTAAAACGTCTCTGCGACCTCCATCAGCTTATCAAAGAGCACTATTATCATCCTCAGTTTAATGGGTCGTATTCAATGAAAGCAGTGTTACCGGCTATTGTTCCTTCATTGGGATATGAGGATCTGGCTATTCAATCGGGAGCCCAGGCAGCCGCTAAGTATTACCATATGGTCTTTGTCGAAACTGATTGGGTTGAGCGAGTTACTCTGCAAGCATCGTTACTTCAATACTGCTCAAGAGACACCCTAGCACTTGTTGAGTTACGGAGAATTCTTCAAATGAAGGTTGAAGAACATTACGGCTCGAAAGGGACGTGATCGGTAAAGATGAAGGTGATCGAGGAAGCCAACTAAACGATCTGGCAAAAAAGAGAAGGCTTCCATCCATGCAGTCAGAAAGAGAGGGGACTAAGCGTGTTCAAAACATAAACCGATGGGAAATGAGACAAAGGATACGAGAACCACTGAGCCTGCCTCTTCCAGGTGGATGGCGGAGAGGGTGGGATTCGAACCCACGGTCGAGTTGCCCCGACAGCAGTTTTCGAGACTGCCCGATTCGGCCACTCTCGCACCTCTCCGATGGAAGAAGAGAAGCCTGGTGTAAGCCAGCGAGGTGAAAGCTGGATAGGTGCGACAGGAGCTTACCGTGTCGGAAAACGTTTTGCAATGGGAAGGGCCAGATGAGCTGAGCGGTTCCCTCAAGCAGGGGCGTGGTCTACAGTTTCACACGGTTCGGTTCTCTTGGGCCAACCAGCCGAGGCCGGTCATTTCAATCGATGATGCCCTTGTGCATGTATGGGGAGTGAATCTTGATCTTCAAGAAGGTGATCTTCCATACGCGTGGTCACTGCTCTCGGAGGAAGAGCAACGACGGGCCGATCGGCTCCTGTCGAGCCTTCATCGACGACGGTATATTGCCGCCCATGCAGCCCTCAGAACACTCTTGAGTTCCTATTGTGGCAACGGCCCATCGCTTGTGATCAATAAGACCGTCGAGGGGAAACCTTACCTCCCTGATTTCCCATCACTTTGCTTTAGTTTGACACACTCCCATGAAAAGGCGGTGGTGGCTGTGGCCAAGGGTCGCAATGTCGGCGTCGATCTTGAGAAAGTCAGATTCGAAAGGGATGTCCTAGGTCTAACCCGACGGTTCTTCTCGATCCAGGATCGATGTTTCATTGAGAACGATCGTATTGAGGGGCAAGGGCCATCAAGTATTCATGAGCGCTTTTTGATGACCTGGGTAGCGCGGGAAGCAGTGGCCAAAGCGGATGGTGCCGGCATCAGATTTCCCCTTTACCAGGAGTGGTTTGAACCGAATGAACATGCTACCGCCGGATGGCTCATTCGAGGTGTGGGAGCAGGACACGAGCAGGTTGGCTTTGTGCGGTTTTTAGATCTTGAGCCTGGGTGGATTGGAGCCGTCTCGGCGCCCGGTTCTAACTGGAATGTCGTCTATTGCACCGCTCCAGTGTTCTCCATCAGTCCGGGAAGCTGAACTCTTCCACCTCAGCTTTTTCAACTCCCTTCTGAACGAGATGCTCAATGTCCAAGGCGGCCTCGACCCGTTCCAGTGCCTCACGGTTTGTTCTCAGACTGGGATGAGGAGGCACGAACAATTTGCAGCAATCTTGATCAGGTTCAATAGAAATGTCATAGGTGCCTAGTCGCTTGGCCTCTTCGGTGATCTCAAGTTTATCCATGCCAATCAGCGGCCGGAGAAGAGGTTTGGTTGCGACATGTTCGATCACACAAAGGTTTTCTGGTGTTTGCGACGCCACTTGCCCCAGGCTCTCGCCGGTGACGACCGCCCAGCAACTCTCCTGTAACGCCAGGTGCTCTGCAATCCGGAGCATCATGCGCCGATACAGCACAATACGGAATGGTGCCGGTGCCTTGAAGATAATCTCCCGTTGAATTTCTCCAAACGGAACAATATAGAGACGGGATCGATATTGATAGGTGGTGAGCAGCCTTGCAAGGTCACGGGCTTTTTCCTCAGAGGCACGACTGACCAACGGTCGGCCGGAAAAATGGACGAAGACGGCGCGGCAGCCGCGCTTGATCATCCGATAGGCAGCGACCGGCGAGTCAATGCCGCCGGACAAGAGACAGGCGACACGGCCACTGACCCCAACCGGCATGCCACCCGGCCCGCTAATTTTTTCTGAGAAGAGGTAGGCTTGATCGGTTAACAATTCGATGTGGATTGTCAAATCAGGATTGTTGAGACTAACCTCTTTGCTAAGCAGTTGGCGAACCACAGCTCCTACAGTCCGCTCCACGTCCATGGATGTCACGGGCAGTCGTTTGTCGGCCCGCTTGGCTGTGATACGAAATGTGGAAAACGGCTGTGTACGGAATTCCTCCACGGCGGCTTTCCCCACCTCATCGAGATGGGGATCCGTCAACACCAGCGGCACGGCCCGTGCTACTGCAAAGTAGGCCACACCGCACACGCGCCGTAGCCGCTCTCGTATGAGATCGAGCTTGGTGTGAGGTGGAAACAGCACGCGCACACGTCGATGGAGCTGCTCAACCCTTGTTCCTTCTACATCTTTGAGGGCGAGTCGAATGTTCCGGGCCAGTCGTTGTTCAAAAAATCCGCGATTGCGCCCTTTGAGGCCCAGCTCATGATAGTGGACAATTGCACATCGCATGGAATCCACCAGGAGTTTGCTTGCGGAGAATGTGGAGACGTGGTGGTAACCGTGTTACCGATGCTCCAGTGTCTCTAAAAACCGTTCAGCGTCGATAGCGGCCATACAGCCAGAACCGGCAGCCGTAATGGCCTGACGGTATTTACTGTCTTGCACATCGCCAGCAGCAAAGACACCGGGTACGCTGGTAGCTGTTCCATTGTAGGTACGCAGGTAACCTCTCTCGTCCATTGCGAGTTGACCGGCAAACAACGTGGTGTTCGGCCGATGGCCAATTGCGATGAACACGCCGGCGCAAGGCACCTCCAGGACCGAACCAGTCACGACGTTTCTGAGTCGCACGCCGGTTACAGTGTCTTGCCCTAGGATGTCCTCCACCACCGAGTTCCAAAGAAAACGGATTTTTTCGTTCTTCATCGCCCGATCCTGCATGATCTTTGATGCGCGCAATTTGTCTCGACGGTGAACGATTGTCACGGATGTTGCAAACTTGGTAAGGAAGATAGCTTCTTCCATAGCGCTATCTCCTCCACCAACCACCACCAGGTCCTTGCCTCGGAAAAAGAAGCCGTCACACGTGGCACAGGTGGACACACCATGACCGGTCAGTCGTCTTTCGTTCGACAAGCCAAGTTGAACAGGGGAGGCACCAGTGGCAATGATCACCGTCATGGCCTGTACCGTTTGTTCATCTTCCACGATCAATTCAAATGGGTGGCGGCGGAAGTTGACTCGGCTGACATCACCGGCCATAAATTGAGCACCAAAGCGCTCAGCTTGCCGCCGCATTGCGTTCATGAGTTCCGGTCCCATAATCCCATGGGTAAACCCTGGGTAGTTTTCCACTTCGGTTGTCGTAGTGAGTTGCCCTCCAGACTGCCACCCTTCAATCACCAGCGGAGAGAGATTGGCACGAGCCGTGTAAATAGCGGCTGTAAGCCCCGCTGGTCCCGACCCAATGATTACCACCTGATGACTCATGAGGTGCACTTTATCATAGAACTACTTCCTTACGCAGCCGCTTGAAAGTGCCGAAAGAGCGCTTTGACTTGGGTAAAAAGGCGGCGTTTGTTCATCGTCCCGTCCAGCACAAAGTCCGCCAGACGTCGTTTTTTCGCAAGGGGCAGTTGGCTCTTGATGCGCCGCAGGGCCTCTGCCCGCGAGAGGCCGTCTCTTGTCCTGAGTCGGGCAATTTGGGTGTTCCGGTCAGAACTGACGACCACGATGTAATCGACAAGTTTCTCGATGCCTGCCTCAAACAGAAGTGGGACGTCATAGACGACAACGGCATGGGGATCCCGTTTGCAAGCCTCTCGGATTAATCGCTGTTGTTCCCGGGCAACACGTGGATGAACGATGTGTTCAAGTTGTTTGCGTTTGGCCGGATCACGAAACACGATGGTACCGAGTGTCCAACGATTGATGGTTTGATCCGGATTCAACACCGCTCGTCCAAACTGTTTGACGATCTCACGCCAGGCGGGCTTACCCCGTTCCACGACCGAGCGAGCCAGCGCATCAGCGTCGATAATAACTGCTCCGCATCGTTTAAACATCGACGCCACCGTACTCTTGCCAGTGGCGACGCCGCCGGTCAATCCAACGAGCACCATGCCGTGAGCATACACAAAAAGTCATCCTATGGTCGAGAACGAGCATCGACGCCATGAGGTTCACCGTCTTCGCCTTCTCAACTGTCCCCTTGAGTCCGCGCACCATTGTTGGCAGAGGTCTCTGCTCATCCCTCACCAGCATAGTTGACTTGTTCCTATCTTGGTCGATACAAATGCCTCATGTTCCAGACAATCGTGATCGCAGTGTTAGGGCTCGCGGTCCTCATTGCCCATCTGAAGGACAATCTCGCGGGTGCCCAGAGCCTCTCCAGAACTATCGTGGTGGCCATCGATGGTTCTGGAGACTTTACCTCCATCCAAGAAGCCGTTGATCGCGCTCAAAAGGGAGACACGGTGTTTATCAAGCCCGGGGTGTATGCTCAGGATCTGACGATTCATAGCAAGGAAGGCATCAAAGTGGTTGGAGCCGGAGCCGACTACGTCACTTTGGTGGGAGATGGCTCATACGTGGGAGTGCTTCATATTGGGAAGTGGCCATACGGCGCCAGCGATATTGAAATTACTGGTCTGACGATTCACGATCACGGGGGACACGCGGTCGGAATTTTCAACGCTAGGGGTGTAACGCTCCGTGCTCTTCACGTCAAAGGATTGTTGTTCAGTCAGCAGGTAAAAGAGATGCGCATCGAGAACTGCGTGATCGGGGAAAGTGAAACCACGGGCGTACAGTTGGCCGATTCTCAAGCGGTGCTCATCGGCAACGTGATTCATGACAATGATCACGGTGTAAACGTAGTCGGCAAATCTACGGTCAGAATCGAGCGGAACGTCATCTTGCGCAACCTGTTTGAGGCGATCGTGGTGGAAGATGGGGCAACGGTGACGCTCGTGGGAAACACATTGGTGAAAAATGGGAGCGGTGCAGCGTTTCTTGGCGCTTCGCGCAACGACGTGTCTGGCAATATTGTGGCCTTCAATAAGCTGGGATTTGTGATTGATCCGTCCAGTCACACGATGGTGTCGTTCAATGCCTTGTTCAATCGGGAAGGAAACTACATGAAAGCCACTTCTCCCCCGACACCAGCCCCTGAATTGATGTCGGAGTCTGACCTTGTTACGGATCCGCTCTTTGCGGACCTCGACCATGACGATTATCGACTTCTTCCTACGTCACTTCTCGTTCATCGAGGAACCTTCCCGTATCTGGGAGCCTTGCCTCCGGTGGACCGTTCCGTTTCCAACGACAATAACTATCGGCAAACAAATCAAACGAATCGCAAGTAGAAAGTGGATAGCGTGATCGACGAAAAATGACGTGTCCCGTCGTCGCCTCACGATCAAGATCAAGTTTTCCGAGCAAGGAGCCGATAGAGAGGCAACAAGGAGGTTCCCTGTGGCCAGTTTCCGCAGTGATCTTGAAAAAAGACGGGGTGCGGATCTTCCGCCTTTGAATGAGATGGAGGCTG
>JANDJK010000036.1 GCA_024330925.1 Nitrospira sp. | reverse complement strand
CGTAGGCTACCGCGCCCCCTTCACCCGCGACTAGATCTATATCGCCAGAGGCGACGGTGCAAGAACACGCCAAGGGGGTGCCGCGAAGAAACCACACACCTGCATTGCGCACATCGACGTTCGCGTAATCATCATGACCGCCAGCCTGATCCGAGATGCCGTATCCAACAAAGACGATGGGTGCAGTGAGATCGACAGAGGGGGAATCCAAAACGGGAAGGAATTCCGATCCGATCCGAAGAGATCGGGATTCAGAGTGTCCGCTCAAATACAGGAGCGGATTGTCGCTGATGCGGCGGACGGTGACGGGAGCGGTCTGTATCCATGGGTGTTCATGAAACTGAGGGCTGTTGGTTTGTTCAATCGAGGAAGGGGGGCATGCACCTCGAGATTGGTTCAGCAGACGGGCAAATCGATCGGCGACGAAGGCTGCGGATGATCGATCATCGGCAGTGCCGGTTTGTCGTCCGCTAAAACGAGGACCGCTCAGCTCTTTAATATCGTCCATCATCCGTGCGTCTGAGACATGGGTCAGAGCTAGGTCAAGCCAGTTCTCCTGATCCGGAATAGAAGACGCGTCAGGTGTGATTGTGATCTCTAGACAGCCGACAAGGGACAGGGTGGCGCAGAGAGTCAGCGATGATGTCAAGATGTGCATGGGGCTTACCGCGATCAACGGTAGAAGGAGTCATGCCATAAGAAGGTAGAACTATAGCATAGGTCTCGTGGCCCATTGCGGCACTTTTCAGGGAGGGGGTACTATGTACTCGGTGAATTGGCTACAGCGACCGCGGTGATGTTGAGGTGAAGGAAGCAAGAGCGGAAACAGTGAAGTCTGCAAAGGTGGTGGCGAGGTTCGCAGACTACGATGTGTCCAGAGTATCTTGGTGAGGGATAAGAGAAGGGAGATGAGACAGTGGCAGCAGGAAGATGGGGAGACGGCTTGTACGACCATCTATACAAACGGTTTTATGAGCAGAAAGAGAGTCATGAGGGATATTTGTTTCAACAGGCACCGGGGGGTAGTATTCCGCCACCGACGGTGACGTTCGGGGAAAAGCTGCGGTGGTGGACATGGGATCGATGGCGGCGGCGAAAAAAGATTCTTGCCGAGCGTGATCGGCTCCAGCAGGAAATCCTCCAGCTTAAAAATGGCAGTCAATCAAGGGAGGGGACCGGTTCAACGTGTTCTCTTGCTCCTTGAGGCATCCTTCAAGGAAGAGAAAGAAGGAAGAGAGGGGATGAACAGCAGGGCAATGTTTCGGGGGAGAGGCGTCCCCAGGGATATGTTGAGAGCAGAACTATGTTAGCCAAGAACATCCGGTGGTTGGGTCTTGTGGCTGGATTGAGCATCGTAGTGTCTGGCGGGGAGACAGGTGCCGTTCAGTGGGAAACACAGGAGGAGAAGGCACTCTTTCTTCAGCAACAAGCAAAGGGTGGGCTCTTTCAACGCTGGACGTTTGATCACGATCAGCCGGATGGGTCTCCAGCCGGATTCACAGCCTTAGCGACTGGCAATGTGGCTCCTGTGAGATGGGTGATAAGACTCGCGGCGGATGCGCCTTCGCCGCCTCATATTGTGACCGTTTTAGCTCGGTGCGAGAAAAATCCCTGTTACCAGTTGTTGATGGCTCAAGGACTGCGATATGAATACCCGGACTTGTCTGTTCGTTTCCGGGGAGCAGAAGGGATGGGAGGCGTGGTCTTTGGAGCTCAAAATCCTGCGAATTTTTATGCGGCAATCGTGGATCTGGCGAAATCTATGGCCCAAGTGATTCGAGTGGTGGATGGATATGAACAGGTACTGGCTCAAACGCCAGTCACTTTGAAACAGGTTGAGTGGCATTCTTTGCGAGCACAACGGAATACGATCATTAATAAAGATTTTATTGAGATGTTTGTTGATGGGATACTGGTGTTGTCAGTCGAAGATCAGACTCTGGGAGTTGGGGAAGTAGGGCTTTTGGCGGGAGGTAACACAGTCCTGTCGTTTGACACCTTTCATGCCGTGCCGCTCTTTTCACACCGACCGTTCTCGCCACCGCCAGCCTATTAAATTGGATAGGTTCCCGATCAATGGGAGATGAGGGACCGAGAGCGGTGGCGAGCACTTTTAGCTGAGCCGGGTTCCTCTTGATGAAGGGGGGGACCTTGCCTTTACTTCCCAAGTGAGGTAGGATAAAGTTGCTTGGCTGCAAGAGGCCTAGTAGCTGAGCGCGGAGAGCGACAAGGCCTGGTTGGGTGTTGTTTTGGTCCCGCCTGGGAATCTGATCGGAAACCAGAGTTAAGCCGACGCGCTGTCGTGACAGCTTCAGCCCGTTTCCTTCCTCGTTTCCTTCTCGTGTCCAAAACAACACCACTGTGTCAAAGGAGGGTCTGATGGGTGCGAAGATTTATGTGGGCGGATTGCCGTATGCAACAACCGAACAACAACTGAGCGAACTCTTTTCTGCCCATGGGACGGTGGCATCGGCGCGGATCATTACGGACAAGTTCACTGGACAATCCAGAGGATTTGGATTTGTCGAGATGTCATCGGAAGCCGAGGCGCAGGCTGCGATTGCGGCCTTAAATGGAACGCAGTTTGGAGGGAGAACCTTGACAGTGAACGAAGCTCGTCCTCAGGAGCCTCGTCAGGGCGGGGGAGGCCAGCGAGGTGCTGCAAGCGGAGGGCGGAGCTGACGGATTTCGCGATCGTCCAGCGCAGAGAACAAGCGAGAAAAATAAAAAATTAGAAGGGGGAGCTGGGTAGCTGGCTCCCCTTTTCTGTTTGTTGGATGCTGGCTAACGATCTATGAGAATGAGCACGGTGATCGGGAGAGCCTGAGCAAGGGGCAATAATCCCAATGCCGCCATTCAAACTGGAAGCACCGTTTAAACCCTGTGGCCATCAACCAGAAGCGATTGCTAAGCTGGTGGCCGGTGTCAAAGCGGGGAAGCATCACCAGGTCTTGTTGGGGGTCACAGGATCCGGCAAGACGTTTACGATGGCCAATCTGATCGAGCAGGTGCAAAAGCCCACCCTCGTGCTCGTGCACAATAAGACACTCGCTGCCCAATTATATCAAGAGTTTAAGCAATTCTTTCCTCATAATGCGGTCGAGTATTTCGTAAGTTATTACGATTATTACCAGCCCGAGGCCTATATTCCCCAGACCGATACCTATATTGCGAAGGACGCATCGATCAACGATGCCATTGACCAAATGCGGCATGCCGCGACGACGGCCCTGCTCCAGCGAAACGATGTACTGATTGTGTCTTCGGTCTCATGCATCTACGGGCTAGGCTCACCGGAGGTGTATCATGACATGCTGCTTTATCTGGAAGAGGGCGATGAAGTCCGGCGGGAAAAGATTCTCCAAAAGCTGGTGGAAATTCAATACGAACGTAACGATGTCGATTTCCATCGGGGGACCTTTCGTGCCCGGGGAGATGTCATTGAGGTGTTTCCCGCCTCGTCTGAGGCTAAGTCAGTTCGCATCGAATTGTTTGGCGATACAATTGATGCCATCCACGAAATTGATCCACTGACAGGTAGGTCGTTAGGACGACTTCCCAAGATCGCGATCTACCCCAACACACATTACCTTATTGCCCCCGATCGGTATGAACGGGCGTTGACAGGAATTGAGGAAGAATTAGAAGAGCGATTGGCCTTCTTTCGAAAAGCCGGTCGCCTCCTTGAGGCACAACGCCTGGAACAGCGTACGCGATTCGATCTCGAAATGATTCGCGCCGTTGGCTATTGTCATGGTATCGAGAACTATTCTCGCCATTTAAGCGGGCGAGCGCCTGGCGAGCCTCCACCCACGTTGCTCGACTATTTCCCGAAAGATTTTCTCCTGATTGTTGATGAATCGCACGCGACGATCCCGCAGGTGGGAGGCATGTATGAGGGGGATTATTCGCGTAAGCAGACCCTGGTGGAATATGGGTTCCGCCTTCCTTCGGCAGTTGATAACCGACCGCTCAAATTTTCAGAATTCGAACAATGTCTCAATCAAGTGGTCTATGTATCGGCCACCCCTGGTCCCTATGAATTAGAACGGGCGAAGGGCGAAATCGTGGAGCAGATCATTAGGCCGACAGGGTTGATGGATCCGGCGATTACTGTGATGCCAGCCAAAGGTCAGGTGGATCACCTGCTGGGTCAGGTGCGAGCAGAGGTTGCCAAGGGGGGGCGTGTACTGGTCACGACCTTAACCAAGCGGATGGCCGAAGATCTGACGGAGTACTATCATGATCTCGGCATCAAAGTGCGGTATCTTCACTCCGACATCAAAACTCTGGAGCGGGCTGAAATCGTGCGGGACCTTCGTCTTGGCCGTTTTGATGTACTGGTGGGAATCAATCTCTTGCGTGAAGGACTGGATCTGCCGGAGGTGAGTCTCGTAGCCATTCTTGATGCAGACAAGGAAGGTTATCTCCGCTCCTATCGGTCGCTGATTCAAACGGCGGGGCGGGCGGCACGCCACGTTGAAGGCAGGGTGATTTTCTATGGCGATACGATCACGGAATCAATGCGCCTGGCGATTGAAGAAACGGAACGGCGGCGAAAAATACAGGCGGAGTATAACCAGCAACACGGCATTACTCCGATGAGTGTCAAGAAAGGAGTTCCTGCTCTTGAATACGCGATGGCCAACTTGGATTATGTGCAACTGGAGGCAGTAGCGGAAGCAGGGGAATCGTACGGAATGGGGGAGCAGCTTGAGCAGGTCATCAAGAAACTTGAGGAGGAAATGAAGGCTGCTGCGCGGGAGTTGGCCTTTGAACGCGCTGCCGAATTGCGCGACCGCCTTCGCGCCTTGCGACTGAAAGGATTGGGGGTCAAGGCCTAATTGGCTAGAGGTGCTTGTACAAGTAGATTCCGACGAACATGCCCAGAATGCTGATGATGTTGATCTTGATTCCGATTCCGACTGTGAGTTTGAGCAGGACCAAATCAAGGGTGACGGGGGGATTGATGCCGGGGGTGAAATGAGTCGCGAAAATGTTCTGGATCATGCCTTGAGGAGCCATGACATGGAGGATTTCTCCCAGGATTCCACCGAAAAGTCCCCCTGTCAAAATGAAGATGAACAACACCCCCGGTGACTTGCGCACGAGCGTTCCGTCCTCTTGATAACCAACACGAACCAGCAGGTTATCGGGCACCTTATCGGAAGGTGTTCGATAAGTCAATAAATCCAGCGACTTGAGTCAAGGGGGGAGCCTTGACTTGTGAGGGAGGGTCCGATAGACTGCCTCCCACCGTTTTGTTAATTTTTTCGAGGCGATCGGAAGTCTCTCCTCTAGGGCTTCGATGGCCTCTTTCTTTGTGAGCCATGTTTGCAACATTGAGTGGAAAGATTGAGGCAGTTTTGAAAAAACTCCGGGGGCAGGGTGTGCTCACGGAACAGAACATTGGGGAGGCGCTTAAGGAGGTTCGGCTGGCGCTTCTGGAAGCTGATGTCAATTTCAAAATTGTCAAGGATTTTATCGAGCGGGTGCGCCAGAAAGCTGTGGGGCAAGAGGTGTTGCAAAGTCTGACACCCGGCCATCAGGTTGTGAAAATCGTCATGGACGAGTTGACCAACATGATGGGGCGGGAACGTTCAGGGATTGCACTCAGCTCACAGCCTCCCACGGTCATTATGCTGGTTGGACTGCAGGGAGCCGGCAAGACGACAACCTGCGGCAAGTTGGCCCGTTGGTATAAAAACCAGGGAAAACGTGTCTTGATGGTGGCTGCTGATCCTCGCCGACCTGCAGCAGGGGAGCAATTGAGTGCTCTGGGGCGTGATCTTGCCATCGATGTCCATCGTGTTGATAGCGATCGTGATGGGCGGTCGATTTCCCAGGCAGATGTCGTGGCAATATGCCAGGCTGGTGTCGAACGGGCCAGAACGCAGGGCTTTGACGTGGTTCTGATAGATACAGGGGGTCGCCTGCACATAGATGATGAACTGATGGAAGAGCTCGTTGCAGTTAAGAAGCAAGTGGCCCCTCATGAAGTGTTGTTAGTCGCCGATGCGATGACTGGTCAAGATGCGGTAACGATGGCGGGCCAGTTCGACCAGCGGCTTGGCCTGACCGGTGTGATCTTGACCAAAGTCGAGGGCGATGCACGCGGGGGGGCGGTGTTGTCCATTCGGGCTGTGACCGGCAAACCCATCAAGTTTATTGGAGTGGGCGAAAAACTGGATGCTTTAGAAGCGTTTTATCCTGATCGCATGGCCTCACGGATCCTGGGCATGGGGGATGTTTTGTCCTTGATTGAAAAGGCGCAGGAGACATTCTCCCACCAGCACGCGCTGGAGGCACACCAACGCCTGGCAAACAACGTCTTTACCTTGGAAGATTTCCGTATCCAATTGGGGCAGATGAGCCGTTTGGGCTCCCTCGATCAGATTCTTGGTCTATTGCCCGGCGGGCAGAAGCTCAAAACCATGATCCAAGGCGACCAGCCGGAACGAGAACTCAAACGAGTCCTGGCGATTATTGATTCCATGACTGTCAGTGAGCGGCGCGATCATACAATCATCAACGGAAGTAGGAAAAAACGGATCGCCAAAGGGAGCGGTACCAGTGTGCAGGAAGTCAATCGACTCCTCAAACAGTTCTTATCGGCAAAAAAATTGGCCAAGGCCATGGCTGGTGTTGGCGCGCGGAGACATTTGATTCAGCTCATGCGATCCAGGTAAGAGGACTGTTAGTGCGCTTGAGTGCTGAGGCGTTCAAGCGCAGTGCAGCAGTGCAAGAGGACGCCGACGGGCCCTGTTGTGATAACTCAATCGACCGCTGAGTCAACGAGGCCCTGGAACGGTGGGAGAATAAGCTCGGTCGTTCAAATTCATATTGATCTAGTTGAGATTGTTGATGGGAAGGAGGAGTTCGTGGCTGTTCATTTACGACTTGCTCGGGCAGGAAGGCATAAACGACCCTTTTACCGGCTAGTGGCGGCCGATTCTCGAAGGGCGCGGGATGGGAAGTTCATTGAAATTCTGGGTACCTATGATCCGTTGAAGGAAACGGGGGTACCCGAGTTGAAATCAGAACGGGTGCTCTCCTGGTTGCACCAAGGGGCGCAGCCGACGATGACCGTGAAGACGTTGCTTCGTCGTGCTGGGATCTGGAAACAATTTGAAACAGAAAAAGCGGCCAAGAAGGGTGCTGCCGCGACGTGAACTGATGGACGAGTCCCCTGTTGGCGTACGTGATCTGGAACGTGAAGTGGTGGTGGTTGGGATTATTCAGCGGCCATTTGGCGTGAAGGGAGAAGTCAGGGTTCGTTCCTTAAGCGATGTGCCGGCACGGTGGGAAACGTTGTCGCGGGTCAGCTTGGTGGCCAGGGATGGAAAGACTTGGGACACGAATGTTACCACGGTGAGGCGGGTCGCAACCGAATTCATTGTGGGATTCGCTGGCATAACCACTTTAGAAACAGCCCGCTTGTGGTGTGGTGGACTTGTTCAAGCTACCAGAATCGCGGCGTCACTTCCAGACGACCACTATCTGGAATGTGATGTGGTAGGGCTCGTTGTACACAGTGACCGCGGAGAGCTAATAGGGCGGGTCGAAGAGGTGTGGGAATTGCCGGGCCACCATGTGTTGGTCGTTCGAGACGGCAAACGCGAAACTTTGATTCCGGCAGCCAAGGCGTGGGTGCGGCATGTTGATCTGGAGGGCCGTACCATGATTGTCCACCTGCTCGACTCTGACCACGATGCGAAGTCGCAAGGTAAGGCTGATGCTGCGGTTTGATGTGCTGACCCTGTTCCCCGACATGATGTCCGCTGTCATGGGCCACAGCATCCTCAAGCGTGCCCGAGACAAGGGGCTGTTGGAGGTTAGAGTTCATAATCTTCGCGATTATACGGATGATCGCCATCAAACGGTCGATGATGTGCCCTATGGCGGGGGAGCAGGCATGGTGATGAAGGCCGAGCCCATTTTTCGCGCTGTCGAGGCACTCGAGCGCGAGGCGTTCGCACAGGGGGAGCGTCTCCGGCTCCTGTTTCCTACCCCTCAAGGCCGGCCTTTTACTCATGAGTATGCGCAACAACTTGCTACCGAGCGGTGTCGGATGGTGATCCTGTGTGGTCATTATGAAGGAGTGGATGAGCGAGTACGACTCGCGTTGTCGCCGGAAGAGATTTCGATCGGTGATTATGTGTTGACGGGAGGTGAGTTGCCGGCGCTTGTGCTGATCGATGCAACCTCGCGCTTGGTCCCTGGCATCTTGGGTGATCCTCAATCTCTCAAGGAGGAGTCGTTTGCCGATTCGTTGTTGGAATATCCGCACTACACGAGACCTGCTTCTGTGCGTGGTCTGGGGGTGCCGGATGTGCTTCTGTCAGGGAACCACGAGGCAATTCGTTTGTGGAGGAGGAAGCAAGCGTTGCGCAACACATATTTCCGAAGACCGGATCTGTTGAAAAATCGCATCTTAACGGTCGAAGATCAACGGTTGCTGGATGAAGTGATCCGTGAGGGGGTCGTGGCGACCTCTACGCACAATAGGGAGGAGGGAGGGAGACGGTTATGAATCAGCTCGAGCGAGTGCGTCAGTCGTTGACAAAAAAGTCGATTCCGCATTTCGAGATTGGAGATATCGTGCGGGTCCACGTCAAAGTCGTCGAAGGGGATAAAGAGCGTATTCAGGTCTATGAGGGAACCGTGATCGCTCGAAAAGGTTCTCTGAACACCGAAACATTTACGGTGCGGAAGATCTCGTACGGTGTTGGGGTCGAGCGTATTTTCCCGATTCATTCGCCGATTGTATCCAAAATCGATGTGGTGCGGCATGGGCGTGTGCGTCGGGCCAAACTGTATTACCTGCGCAGCAAGAAGGGACGATTTGCCAAACTCGAAGAGCGGGAGTTTGGTGGTGCGAGTAAGGCCGCTGCGAAAACAGCGACGGCCGAAGAGCCCCCCAAAGCGTAAGGGATGTGAGTGCGGGATCAGTTTCTAACTGGTAGGATGGACCGAAGGAGATGGCTGATTCAGCGGGGGCGCCAGGCTAAGCTCTCAACCGGATGGTACCAGCTGACGAATTTGAGCAAGAAGCCAGACGTCGAGGCTATCGACGAGTGGCCGGCGTTGATGAGGCAGGACGCGGTCCTTTGGCTGGTCCTGTGGTCGCGGCTGCGGTCATTTGGCCTAGCCGTGCGCCGTCAATCGGCATCCGCGACTCAAAACAGTTGTCAGCAGAAGAGCGGGAGCGGATCTATCATCTGATTCTGGAGCGGGCAAGAGGGGTGGGTATTGGGTTTGCTGACGCCGGCGAAATTGACAGGCTCAACATTTTGGAGGCGACGCGCTTGGCGATGGTCCGGGCCCTTGCCCGTCTGCGACCTTCTGCTGACTATGTGTTAACGGACGCGCTGACGCTTCCTTTCGTTTCGCTTCCTCTCCGTCCTATCATTAAAGGAGATGTGCTCTCTCTGTCCATTGCTGCTGCTTCGATCGTTGCCAAGGTCACGCGCGATCGCCTGATGGCGGAGTACCACGAGCAATATCCCCAGTATAATTTCCTGTCGCACAAAGGCTATGGGACGCCTGAACACTTGCGCCTTTTGACGCAATTCGGGCCCAGCCCTATTCATCGTCTCAGCTTCAGGCCGGTCCAGGAAGCTGCTTTTGCCCACCTGCTGGGCGCGTCATGATACGAGGCTGCGACACCGCTGCCGATGAAGTCGCCTGACAAAGAGGATCCTCGACATCGATTCGGGCGCACGGGTGAGCTCTTGGCCGAGCAATTCCTTCGGGCACAAGGCTACCGGATTGTGGAGCGGAATGTGAAAACTCCGCTGGGAGAGCTGGATTTGGTGGTCGAGGAAAAAGAAGTGCTGGTTTTTGTTGAAGTCAAGGCTCGCGCGTCAGAAGCTTTTGGGGGCGGATTGAGTGCTGTGGATCGACGGAAGCGGGAAAAATTGGTACGGCTAGCTTCATATTACCTGATGCAGCGCTGCTGGGGGGATCGGTCGTGCCGCTTTGATGTCGTGGTGATTGAGGGGACGCCCCCAGAACAAATCAAGATCTTGCACATCAAGAATGCCTTCGACGCTTCGACGGGAGAGCTGTGTTGAGTCTTGATCCATTGGTGGCCTCGACGGAGACAATGATTCAGATGATTCGCGTCTCCAAAAGCTACGATCGTCGTGCGGCCTTGACAGATGTGACACTGGAAATTACCAAGGGAGAGTTTGTCCTCTTGATGGGGGCGAGCGGGTCAGGAAAATCGACTTTGCTTCGCCTGTTAATCGGGGAGGAGCGACCGGATCAAGGGCAAATCTTTGTATACGGGAAAAATGTCAGCAGACTGACTCGGGATGAGGTGCCGTATCTTCGCCGAAAAATTGGGATTGTCTTTCAGGATTTCCGCCTGCTTCCGCACAAGACGGTGTTTGAAAATGTATCGCTCCCGTTGGTTGTCCAATGGGCGTCGCTTGCCGATATTCGTCGGAAAGTGACCGAAGCATTGCGTGCGGTCGGTATTGAGCATAAAAAAGATCAGATCCCCAAGAACTTGTCCGCGGGGGAACAGCAGCGTGTCTGTATCGCCCGGGCGATTGTCAATGGTCCCGTGGTGCTGCTTGCCGATGAGCCAACGGGCAATCTTGACCCCGAGCGGACTGTGGAGATCATTGAGTTGTTTAAATTAATCAACGAGCGGGGCACTACAGTTATGGTGGCGACTCACGATCCTCATGTGAGGACCTTGGTCAACCGGCGGGTGATGACCTTGAGGCAGGGAGTGGTGGTGGCTGGAACGGAGGAGTCGGGAGCCTGAAGCCATGAGATGGCTACTGTATTGGGTGCGTGAAGCCTGGGTCAATTTGCGTACGAATCGGGCAACCACGATTGTGGCGATGGTGACAACGGCATTTACGTTTGCCTGTGTGGGGATTTTCGTTCTTTCCTATGTGAATCTTCGGAACGCTGCTATGTGGTTGCAAGACGATATCAAAATCATTGTCTACTTGGATGACGACCTCTCGATGGAAGACATGCAGACGCTGCGGGAGCGGTTGGCGTCGGATCAGGTCGTTGCAGACCTTCGTTATATCTCGAAAGAGGAAGCTCTGAGTGAATTCCGCGCACAATTTCCTCACGACTCCCACCTCCTTGAGGGACTCGGTGAAAACCCTCTACCTGCGTCGTTTGTCATTACTCCAGCGCCGGGCCATCGCTCACCTGAGGCTGTCGATCGATGGGCTGACCAGGTTCGTGCGATGACCGGAGTTGCAAAAATTGATTATAATCAAGAATGGCTGGACGCCCTGTTCGAACTCGTCCGTTACCTCGAGCTGACGGCGATCGGAGGTGGTGTAATTTTGTCGGCCGCAGCGGTCACGATCATCGGCAACACGATCCGGCTCGCCTTTTTTGCTCGACGTGAAGAAGTCGCCATTCTTCAACTGGTAGGAGCCACTCGCTCGTTCATCCGTCTTCCCTATGTGCTGGAAGGGGCAGTATTGGGGGGAGGTGGGGGGGGGCTTGCCCTGGGAATTCTCAAAATAGGATTTGAGGTATTCAGGCATCAAATCGGATCGGCCGGTCGGTTTCAGGGGGCGGAGGAAATGGTGTCGTTTTTTCCGCCATCGATTGCTGCAGCGTTCGTCGTTGCAGGGGTAGGGCTAGGGGTTGTCAGCAGCATGATCTCATTGCGTCGGTTTGGAGAGCGGCAAGCATGAACAGAGTGATAGCGGCGGTTTTCTGCTGTGTGGTGATGGGGAGCGAGATAGAATCTGTCCTTGCCGGTGATTCAATCGCGGAAAAAATCGAACGTGAACGAAAGACCTTGGAACGACTGAAAGGCACGATTGAGGAAAAGCGAAAACGAGCATACGAGGCTGAGAAGAAACGAGAATCGTTGCTCCAGAGCATGCAGTCCCTCGATGAGCAGTTGATTCGTCGTCGTCAAGATTATCAAGACATCCTCAGGAAACTGCGCAAAAAAGATCGAGAGATCCAGCAGATCACCGAACAAATTGGCATCATACGAGCCGGTATGCGGGAGCGACGAGAGGCCATTCTTGCCCGCCTTCGGGCCCAGTATATGGAAGGGCGCTATGGCTATGCTAAGGCGCTGCTGGCGTCGAACTCCTATGTCGATTTTCAACGTCGCCGTCACTATCTCTCAACCGTGACCCATAAAGACTACGAATTGATGAGCAACTTTAAGGCCGACATGGCCCGTCTGGAACAGGCGGAACGGCAACGGGCAGAGGCGCGTGCTGGGCTCATAGCCTTTAAGGACAGTGTTGAGAAACAACTGGCGGATATTCAATCGCTCCACAAGCAAAAGCGAGCCTACTTGGTCAAAATTACCCAGGAAAAAGAATCGTACGACCGAGTTGTGGAAGAGCTAGAGCGGTCGGCGTCCCGGGTGGATGGTCTGTTGAGGGAATTGGAAATGCGCCGCAAGGCTCTGGCCATGCGTCCGCCCGCCTCTGCCCCTGCCGCGGCATCTGTTGGGCGTGGGACACTGCCCTGGCCGGTTGAGGGCCAGATCATTTCCTTTTTTGGCCGGCAGAAGCACCCCACCTTCAACACCTATGTGCAACGGCGGGGCATCGAGATTCGAACAAAGGATGGGAGTCCTATTCAGGCGGTCATGCCGGGAACCGTAGTGTATGCGGACTGGTTGAAAGGCTATGGACTCGTTATAATTTTAGATCATGGCAACGGCTTTTTTTCGTTGTACGCTCATGCCTCAAAAATACTGGTCAGCGTCGGCGATCAGGTTGCTGCGGGGCAGCCGATCGGTGAGACAGGAGATACGGGGATGATCGGCGAGAATACGTTGTATTTCGAACTGCGGCGGGGAGCCGAGCCGATTGATCCGCTGCAGTGGTTGGCGAAACGGTAGCCTGTGCGAAAAACAAGCGTACAAACAAGCGGTAACAAGTATATGATGGGGTAAACGAAGGGATAGGACGATGATGACACAGCAGCCGCAGCGAAGGTCTTGGATTGTGTGGCCGATGGTTGCGATTGCCTTGGTGGGAGGAATTCTCATCGGCAAGGGATGGGAACGGACTGGTTGTGCCAGTGAGACGTACGAAGAGCTCAAGACGTTTTCGGAAGTCCTGAATCAGATTCAGCGCCATTACGTCGATGAGACGAAACCAAAGGAATTGATTCAAGGCGCCATCCGCGGCATGTTGGCGACGCTCGATCCGCACTCTGCCTACATGACCCCTGAAATGTATAAGGAAATGCAGGTGGAAACCAAAGGTGAGTTTGGCGGAGTAGGGATTCAGATCGGAGTTAAAGACAATAAATTGGCGGTAATCGCGCCCATTGAAGGGACGCCAGCCCATCGCGCCGGGATTAAGGCGGGGGATTTCATTATCAAAGTCAATGATGAAACAACGAAGGATCTGACTTTGATGGATGCGGTTCAGAAGATGCGAGGCCCGAAAGGCAGCAAGGTGAGTCTGACCGTTCAGCGCGAGGGAGTGACCGAACCGCTGGTGTTCACCTTGATTCGAGATACCATCAAGATTGAAAGCGTCAAAGCAAAAATTATCGAAAATAACTTGGGGTATGTGCGGTTGACGCAGTTTCAAGAGTCGACAGGGAAGGATCTTGCCAAGGCCATTAAACAATTCAAAGAGGCGAAGGTGCAGGGAGTCATCATCGATTTGCGCAATAATCCCGGCGGGTTGTTGACCGCTGCCGTTGATGTCTCCGAACAATTTCTTCCGAGTGGGAAATTGATTGTATATACCAAGAGTCGAGATGGGAAAAAGGACGAATGGTTTGCCAAGGGGAAAGATCAGCTAGACAATCTGCCACTGATTGTTTTGGTTAACGAAGGCTCGGCGAGTGCTTCGGAGATTGTGGCTGGGGCGCTACAGGATTGGGGACGAGCGGTCGTCGTGGGAAATACTTCGTTTGGCAAGGGGTCGGTCCAAACCATCCTGGCGTTAGGGGATGGGTCCGGTCTACGGCTGACGACGGCCCGTTACTATACTCCGAAAGGGCGGACCATCCAGTCGACGGGGATTACGCCCGACATTGTGGTTAAGATGCCGCAACAGACCGTTGCCAAGGCGACGGATGGACATCTGGCCGAGATGGACGGGAAAGGTGGAAAGCCTGCTACGGGAAAAGATCAAGCACCTGCTGCCGGCAAGTTGTCGGATGAAGCTGGCGCCAAGGGAGGACCAACTGCTCCTGCTGCTGAGGGCAGAACTGATCTGGCTGCCGAAGAAGATGTTCAGTTGCAGAAGGCGGTGGAACTGCTCAAAAGCTGGAAGATTTTCCGAGAACTGAGGCCATCATAAGGGACGCGAGCAGCGAGCGGCGTGCAGAGAATGTAAGGGATGGTCACGACCGATCGTGAGCGGTTGCAATGTCCGGCAGGATGGCACGAGTTTCTGCAGAAAGAGAACCGGTGTAGGCCCCGACCACTGTCTCGGGGGCAGCAATGGCAACTGATTCTGTCACAGCCTCTCTTCCTTTCCGCTCTCCATGGCTACCGATGTTGAGAGCGAGTTGTCCATCCTTCAAAAGACAAAAGAGTGTGAATAGGAGATAGCTGCGGCGATCTGCTGTTTCCCGTCATTCTGAATTGTTCCATCCTTGTAGTGACCAAGGGGAGGTTCAGCCATGATGGAACCCGAGCCCGTTTCAGGGCTCTAACCGCTCCAGACGTTCTGAACCGCTATTTTCCTTTTCAAAAATCAACTGGTCAGTACAATGGTCAGAGGAGCGAGATGGGAGGAGGTCGTACCATCGTGGGAGGGAGCTGTCCCTGTCTTCATCGAGTCTCCATCAGAAGCTTGGAGAAATTTCCAGAAACGATAATTTCAGAGGGGCGACGGAATACATGGCGACTCTGATCTCGATTGCGTCGGGGAAAGGTGGCGTAGGTAAAAGTGTGGTTGCGACCAACGTGGCCTTGGCCCTTGCAAAAGCCGGCCGCCGGGTCCTGCTGGCGGACCTCGACGTCGGTGGAGCTGA
The DNA here is from genome assembly GCA_024330925.1 of Nitrospira sp. Taxonomy (GTDB): domain Bacteria; phylum Nitrospirota; class Nitrospiria; order Nitrospirales; family Nitrospiraceae; genus Nitrospira_D. The sequence goes on along the minus strand of JANDJK010000036.1, from coordinate 5,892 downwards.
CGCCCACATTCTGCTGGGGGAACTGAACCCACCAGTCACCCTGACCGACTTCTTGAATAAGCGAGTTCACCGATTGACGGATGTGGTGATCCCTATCAGCTTGCATCCGAACCTTAGGCTGATCGCCGGCACGGGCGAAACCTTGGCGACCGCCAACATGGCGTATGCCCGGAAGAAACGATTGATCAACCAATTCCAGGACCTTACTGCTGATGTGATCGTCATCGATGTGGGGGCTGGCACTAATTATCATGTGCTGGATTTCTTTCTGATGGCCGATGTCTATGTGGTGGTGGCGAATCCTGAACCGACGTCCGTACTCGACCTCTATCGATTCGTCAAATTGGCAGCGATCCGTCGTGTTGTAGCCAGCTTTCTTTCTCGTCATCCTCTTTCGGAAACCTTGTCGGTTCGCGACTTTTCCAGCGTGGAAGAGGTCTTGGACGTGACAAAAGGCCTTGATCCGGATGGACATGATATCGCGGCTTCCGCCTTGCGGTCATTTCGTCCATCATTGGTTGTTAATCGGTCATCCAATCGCTCCCGCGTCAACGTGCTCTATCTGCGCAAGGTGCTCCACGAATATGTTGGGGGAGACCTCCTTTTGCTAGGCGAAATTCCTGATGATCCGGCCGTGGGACTGGCGGTTCGCAAATTCCTGCCCATTATTGAGGCTGATCCCGAGTCTCCGGCTGCTAAAGCATTGGTGGCTCTCTCTACAGGTCTCGAACGACTGGTAACCGAGCACTCCGAGCGGGCGAACAAAACGCAAGAAGCTGTGTTTGGTGGTGCTCCCGTTTAAGCAGGTTTCTCATGCTTGCCGATCAGTTGTTATGCTCAATCAGGTTGTTGCTCTTCTTCTGCCTAAGGCCAAGCCATAGCGGAAGGTGGTACGCTCCCTAGTTTCTCGTAGGGGTGGCTCTCCTCTCTCTTGTCTTCCTCCATCGCTAAACCTGATAACGGTGAGAACCGGCCGAGTAGGCGAGAGGTTTGTCGGAGAGTGTGTGGGGGACGATCAAATCGGTGAGTACCATCCTATGAGGGGTGCGAAGTCCCTGGTTGATCCGTCTGCGCCATGCGCTGTCTCAGAGCGTCAAGCAATTCTTGTTCAGATCCTGAAAATCCCGGCACTGTACGAAGCAGATGAGAACGGATCAATTGCTCCAAGTCGGAGAGGGTTCGAATCCCTAACCGAACGTACAGATAGGTAACTAGCGAATCGGACAGCCCTGGCAGGGTGGCCCATGTTTTGATCTCTGGTGGCAAGGGGATTTTGAGTTCCTCATAGGCACGGATGGTGCCGCGATCAAGAAATTCCCTGATTTTTTGCGCCAGATCCTTGCCAATGCCCTTGATGTCTTCGAGCTGACCACGTTCGGCAACGGTGGCGACATCTTCATGAAGGGCCCCAATGGCATCTGCAGCTCGCCGGTAGGCTCGAATTCGATAAGGATTGGCTCGTTGGGCGGAGAGCAGTTGAGCCATGGAGCGAAAGAGCGTGGCGAGTCGCTCGTTGTTCTCGTACCTGGTCATTTGGTGACGTGCGTAGGTCTATTGTGCGTGATTTCAGGTCCTTTGAGCAAGCAGCCTTGATTGACAAGGCAAATTCCTGTCCCCTAGGATGCATCCTATGAGCGAGTCAATCCGTATCCAGATTAATGGGGAGATAAGGGAGTGGCGCAGTGGCGCAACCGTAGCCGATCTGCTGCGGGATTTGGAGATTGGGGCTGACCGTGTGGCAGTCGAGGTCAACCTGCAAATTGTGGATCGGGCAAAATTTGCGGACCATCGACTGCAGGATGGTGATCGTGTGGAGATCTTAAGTTTTATCGGAGGTGGAACATGGCGGATTGTTGAAGCGAGGTCAGCCGGTTCTCTAGCGGACGTTGCTTCCTTGGGCCAATTATCGAACGGAGTTGCCACCGGAGATGGGGAAAGAGGCCACCATGACAGATGATCGGCTTATCATCGCGGGACGTGAGTTCAAATCTCGACTGTGGGTGGGCACGGGCAAGTATAAAAGTTTTGCTGAGACCAAGAGGGCTATTGAGGCGTCGGGAGCCGATGTCGTTACTGTGGCGGTTCGTCGTGTTAACATTACCGATCGGTCAAAAGAGAACCTCCTGGACTATCTCGATACCAGCAAATATACGATTTTGCCCAACACTGCTGGATGCTACACGGTGGAAGATGCAGTGCGGTATGCTCATCTTGCCAGGGCTGCCGGGGTGTCAGATCTTGTGAAGCTTGAGGTAATCGGAGACGAAAAAACTCTCTTCCCCGACACGGCTGGCTTAATTGAAGCGGCTAAGATTCTGATCCGAGAAGGGTTTGTTGTGCTGCCCTATACGAATGATGATCCTGTCGTTGCTAAAAAACTAGTCGATATTGGATGTCCGGCAGTGATGCCGCTCGCTGCGCCAATTGGCTCAGGACTGGGCATCCGCAATCCTTACAACTTGAAAATCTTGATGGAAAGTGTTTCTGTTCCGGTTATTGTCGATGCTGGCGTAGGAACGGCGTCAGATGCAACGTTGGCCATGGAATATGGGGCCGACGCGGTGCTGATGAACACCGCCATTGCTGGGGCGAAAGATCCCATTGCCATGGCGGAGGCGATGAAATATGCAGTCTGGGCTGGCCGGTTAGCCTATAAGGCTGGTCGTATTCCCAAGAAGCTCTATGCAACAGCCAGCAGTCCCATCGAAGGTATGCTCTAAGGTCTGCTCGACGGGGTGGGGCTCCCCCTTACTGGAGAGCGCGGTGTCTGGGACGCTCATGCTGCGGGGCAAGCGTAAAGTTGTAATGATGTGCTCGTCCAAGGGGATGTGCTTGCGCCTTTGTCATGCCCTCGGTTGACTTTCGTCTCTTGTTGGTGACAGACCGCACGAGGGTGCAAGCGCGGCCCTTCATGGACCTCCTTGCCGAAGCCATCAATGCAGGGCTTCCGGCGATTCAACTTCGTGAACGAGACCTGTCGACGAGAGAGCTACTTCGGGTAGGGGGGGTTCTTCGGGCCATGGCAGCGCCACGCGGTGTTTGCCTCCTCATCAACGACCGAGTTGATCTGGCCATGACACTAGGGCTGACCGGTGTGCATCTGCGGGCCAATAGTCTTCCGATTCCGGTTGTTCGTCGGCTGGTTGGGTCGGCCTCCTTGATCGGCCAATCGACTCATTCGCTGGCAGAGGTACGAGCTGCCAGTCAACAAGGGGCCGACTACATTGTCTTTGGCCCTGTCTTTGATACACCATCCAAACGGCCCTATGGATCGCCACTCGGCTTAGACCAACTTGCTGAGGCTTGTCGGATTTCGAAAGTTCCGGTCTTTGCCATTGGGGGAGTCACCACTGCATCGGTTCCCATTGTTCGTCAGGCTGGGGCCTACGGTGTTGCCGTCATCGGAGCGGTATTGAACCGTGTTGATGTGGGAGAGGCGATTCGTGAGTTCATGGCGGTGCTCGAGACGCCAACGGATTCTGACGGACATGCGTGACGGCTGAAGGGAATGGTGCTCCAGTTGACCACCCTTGGGTCGGGTGTTAGAATCCGCGAAAGGAGCATTCGGACCTCGCTTTCGGCCAATGTCGGGGGCGAAGAATCGAGCGCCGAACATGGGAGAAAGCAAAAATCAGCCGACCCGGCTCCGCTCCCTCCGCGATTCCGTCAAGAAAATTACTAAACGGTTATCCGAGAGGAACGTGGGCATGATACACAAAAACGACGAACATGCCAGAGAAACTGAGCGGTTGCGTGAGCAAATTCAATCGTTAGAGGAGGAGATTCGCCGACTGTATCAATCGCGCTACCAGCTCGAGCAGGCCAACAGACAAAATGAAAAGTTAGCTGCGGCCCTTCAAGAAGCCAAGACACAAATCGAGGCTCTGCGCGCCGAAGTGGACAAACTGACGGCGCCGCCGTCGACCTATGCCATTTTCTCGAGTCTGAATGAAGATGGGACGGCGAATGTGTTCGTATCGGGCCGAAAAATGAAAGTTAGTATCCATCCTGCTATCAACAAAGCCCAATTGAAGAGAGGGCAGGAAGTGGTGCTTAACGAAGCGCTCAATGTTATTGAGGCAAAAAGCTTCGAGCGGCAGGGTGAGGTGGTACGGCTCAAGGACGTCCTCGAAGGGGGGCGAGCGCTTGTCACCTTGCATTTTGATGAAGAAAAGGTCGTCGAGATGGGGGATCCCTTAATGACCGAACGGTTGAGCGTCGGTGACCACCTTCTCTACGACCCTCGTTCCGGCTATGTGATCGAGAAACTTCCCCGATCAGAGGCAGAGGAACTGGTGTTGGAAGAGGTACCTGATGTGGATTACTCACGCATCGGGGGGCTCCAAAAAGAGTTGGAACAGGTGCGTGACGCGGTGGAGTTACCGTTCCTCTATCCTGATTTGTTTGCTGAATACAAATTAAGCGCCCCCAAGGGGGTGTTGTTGTACGGCCCGCCTGGTTGTGGCAAGACCCTGATTGCTAAGGCGGTGGCCAATTCCATCGCTAAAAAACTGGGCCATCGCACGGGCAAAGAGATTCGTAGTTATTTTCTCCATGTGAAAGGTCCCGAGTTGCTCAACAAATATGTCGGCGAATCCGAGCGACAGGTGCGGGAGGTTTTCAAAAAGGCCAAAGAACGTGCAGCGGATGGTCATCCGGTCATTGTGTTTTTCGACGAAATGGATGCTCTGTTTAGAACCAGAGGCAGCGGGATTTCGTCCGACATCGAATCAACGATTGTTCCACAATTTTTGTCTGAGATTGATGGAGTGGAACGGCTGCGCAACGTGATTGTGATCGGAGCGAGCAACCGGCAGGATTTGATTGATCCGGCGGTGTTGCGGGCTGGTCGACTGGATGTCAAGGTCAAGGTTGGGCGCCCGGATGCTGAGGCGGCACGGGACATTTTCTCGAAATATTTGTCTCCTGACCTTCCCTTCGATCAGAATGAAGTGGATCGTCATGGGGGCGATCGGCAAGCGTTGGTAGAGTGGTTGACTGCACGGACGGTGGAGGCCATGTACGCCGCCAGCGAGGAAAATAAGTTCATCGAGGTCACCTATGCTAGTGGCGAAAAAGAGACCTTGTACTTTAAGGATTTTGCCAGCGGAGCTTTGATAGAAGGTATTGTCTCACGTGCCAAAAAGTTCGCTGTGAAACGCGCTATTGCGAAAGAAGGCCATGGCCTTCGGCTGGACGACTTGTTGCGTGCGATTCGCGAGGAGTTCAAAGAGCATGAAGACCTTCCCAACACGACCAATCCGGATGATTGGGCAAAAATCGCCGGGAAGAAGGGTGAGAAGATCGTTCACATTCGCACGATCAGCGGTGGTCCTAGTGAGTCTCGCCAGATTGAAACGGTGACCACCGGCCATTACCTCTAAGCGATTCTAATGCGCAAGGATATCACGACTCACTCGCGCGTGCTGGGGACTGAAACCGAATTCGGCGTCGCGGCGAAGGAAACCTCTGTCTCCGACCCGGTCGCGAGCTCGATTGCCGTGATCGGACACTATCGTGGTATTCCCGCGCCAGGTGCGATCTGGGACTATGAGCATGAGAATCCCCTCTTGGACGCCAGGGGGTTCGAAGTGGAGGGAGAGCGAGAACGCCCCAGTCCAGATTATAACCGTCAATTGAACAAAGTGCTGGCCAACGGTGGTCGGCTGTATGTCGATGGCGCCCATCCGGAATATTCGACGCCGGAGTGTTCGTCGCGTTCACGGTCAGACATGGTCGCTCTCGTCCTTCTCGAGCGGCAGGTGGGCGAGGCGCTTGAAGGCCTCCGTGTGGCTGGGCCAGAGCGCGTAGATCAGGCCCGCGATGAAGATGGCGGCGAAGTAGATGAGGCCGCCCTGCTGGGCGAAGCGGGCGACCGCTTCGTAGGAAAGC
>JANDJK010000035.1 GCA_024330925.1 Nitrospira sp. | reverse complement strand
CTAACATCGCAAACCACCCAATCTTCCACGGCCGCGAATCATACCACTGCGAAATGTCATAACCCCGCTCTGCCGCCATAGATCTTCCCTCCTTGCTTAGATATTGTAAATTATAATTTTATTATACCATACGTTTCTAACGTTTAAAACTTGCCTGCCCCTTGTTCGCTAGATCGCCATTGCCTGGATTTAGACAGTTCGTATCCAATCATAGCAACAACCAACAGGATCATAAGCGGGCCAATAGCCTTCTGACTAATCTTGCCATAATCAGGCTGTTGCACCCGCAAGAGATAGGAAGACGAGCTGAACCCTTCAGGCATAATGACAAATGTGTACAACCCTTTGCTCAGATGTGCTTCACCTCGTAAGACTCCATCAGGATGGATAACCGGAGGCCAATAGGCCACAGTCTGCTCCTCTTGCGACCCATCACTTCCCCTCACCACCCGAACTCCTACTGGTAGAGTGCGTAATACTGGATCCACCAGATCGAGCACCAAAAATGTCTCGCCTTCTTGAGGAATATCGGTACAGTATTGAGCCTTTGCCTCATATTGAGGCTGATAAGCATTAAAATGAACCAAATTACCGCCTACGCGTCGCACGCAAATATCATCTTCCAATGCTACATTCCCATGAGCAGCGGCCATGGCGGGGAAGAACGCCGCGACGGCCATGAGTACCCCTCCCCCTATGAACGACGACATGGCCATCTCTTTTCCTCTTTCTCTTCTTCCTTCTGTTTCAAAAACGAGGCCCCACCTTCTGTTCGCAGACAACCACGCGACCCCATGCCAACAGCTCTTCGCCTCCGCCATGTTGAACACAGAATCTTTGTTATCATTCAACTCTATAAGATTCCATCCGTCAAGCCCGCCTTTCGACGCACTCTCTTCCTCATCCTTTCCCCAGAGATCAAGACGCTGCGCTGAAGCGGACTACCATTGGCAAGCAGCGCACAGCCTTTCGTTCCCTTAACTTGACCTACGTTGAGGCAATTATGAACAACGGTTAGTAGACGGAACGATGTGATTCGGTGGCGAGATCTGGCTCTTCACCTAACCACGCATCACCTTTGGTCGACCGTTCACCAGCAACGGTCAGTGACTTGAAGTCAAACAGGCGAGAATCCATGAGAAGTGACGGGGCAACATTGGTCAAGGCTGCGGCGATGCTGTCGAGGCAACCGGGTGAATCCTGCTCCCATTGGCGCAGCCAAACCTTCACCTTCTTTCGTTTCATATCCTCCTGCGATCCGCACAGGTCGCAGGGAATGATCGGAAAGTTCCGCAGCTCCGCGTACCGAGCCAAATCCGATTCTCTCACATAGGCCAGCGGGCGGATCACAATATGCCGTCCGTCTTTCGAGCGCAGTTTGGGCGGCATAGCCTTGAGCTTCCCTGCATAAAAGAGGTTTAGAAACAACGTCTCAATGATGTCGTCACGATGGTGACCCAATGCGATCTTTGTAGCACCAAGTTCGGTTGCAATCCGGTAGAGGTGCCCCCGGCGCAGTCGCGAACAAAGAGAACAGGTCGTTTGCCCCTCAGGAATAAGCCGTTTCACCACTGCGTACGTGTCACGTGACTCAATGTGGAAGGGAACCCCCAACCTAGCCAGATAATCCGGCAGAATATGGGCTGGGAAACCCGGTTGTTTTTGGTCAAGATTGACGGCGACAAGGTCAAACTTCACCGGCGCACGCCGCTGCAGGACTAGCAGGATATCGAGCAACCCGTAACTGTCTTTCCCGCCAGAGACGCACACCATCACTTTGTCACCCTCCTCAATCAGGCAGTAGTCGGCAATGGCTCGCCCCACCAATCGACAAAGGCGAGTCTGGAGTCTCTCCATTTCCTCATCCCATTGAGAGGACGACTGATGCCGACGGGATGACTGATGGAGCGGCAACATGGGAAGAAGGTGGTGGCCATGCATGGGGGGATTGTACCTGTGACAATGGCTCGCTGTCGATAAACGGCGGGATAGTCCGTTAGGGTAGCCGGTGTAGGGAATACCCGCTTGAGTGGTAGCCTTCCTCGCAGTATCCTCTCATCTCACAAACCGTAGATCACCTCAAAAACAATGACACCCTTGGAAGCTGCCACCGCTCTATTCCGCCTCATGCCACAGCCTCCCACTGCAATCCAGCTCGAAGAGTACGGCCTCTCTATCTCCACCTCGGATCTCCCCATCCTTTCCCGGGAACTGCTCTCTCTCAACCTCTATTGGATCCTCGCAGCTATCGACGCCCATGTTCCCTCACGGTATCGCACCGCCATCCGCACCTCCCTCTTCCAGACGATTCAATCGACCTGGTGGAACAGCGGGTACCTGGGAGAGGGATCCTGGGACGACTATCTAAAAGAAATGACTGATCGCTGTGCACATTATGCGCACTTGGTTGATTATGAAGGCATGAGCCATATGGCAGTGAGCGCGGAGGCCGTCTCCTTCTTAGAAGATCGGGGTATCGTGACCTCGGAGGAAGACCGCAACAAGCTGCTCGTTTTCTTGATCGATTGTGCGCCAGCAGCCGAGTATGGCAAGCTCTTGGAAGCGGCAAGCTAGCATTCGCTATGCTCATGCATAGAATGCCTTGCCTGCGAAAGGACGAGCGGAGGGGCGCACGACCGCACAGCCTCTCGGCACGGCATATCCCGTCCCTCTTTCACGCCACACCCGAACGCTCTACACCGTCACATGCGCACAACATAACGATCTCATCCGTCCTCAGCAAATCCCCTAGAAACAGCGACGAGCCTAGAGATATCGACGAGAGAGTACCGCCCCCTGATCATCCAACTCGTAGAGTAAGGGAGCCCCTGTAGGAATGTTCAGCTCCAACACCGCTTCCTTCGATAACTGGTCCAACTCCATCACTAAGGCGCGAAGGCTGTTTCCGTGGGCGGCGACCAGTATTGTCTCTCCTTTGAGCAGGTAGGGTTTGATCACCGTTTCGTAATAGGGAAGGACCCGCTCGGCGGTATCTTTGAGGCTTTCGCCGCCCGGCGGCCTCACGTCATAACTTCTCCGCCACAGCTTGACCTGCTCCTCACCGTATTTTTTGGCAGTCTCTGCTTTGTTGAGTCCCTGGAGCTCTCCATACATCCGCTCATTTAAGGCCTGGCTTTTTTCGATAGGAATATGGGACTGACCGATCGTTTCCAGCACCAGTCGCAAGGTCTCGTTCGCCCGACTCAACATAGAAGTGAACGCTCGATGGAACACAAACCCTTTGAGTTTCTGACCGGCCTGGATGGCTTCCTCGACACCACGGGGCGACAACGGCACATCTACCCAACCAGTAAACCGATTTTCCAAATTCCATTGTGACTCACCATGCCGGAGCAAGACCAGGCAACCCATTCCCTTCCTCCTTCACTCGTCCGTCCTTCTCGCCTTTCCAATACGGTGCTTCCTGCTTTTCCCCCTTACCGGGCTCATACTCCTCAATGGCACCATCAAACAAACTTCGATGGGTCGGTTCAGGCGCACACGTCACATGCGAAAAAACGAACCGCCTTTGCCGAACAGTTTCTCCTTTCCCAGCGGCATGATTTCGACTTGTTTAGCCGGCCGCCCCTCTCGATCCGGCACTCCTTCTCGCAACATTTTGGCCATCGAGATGAAATACAAGACGTACAACGCCACCCCAATCCAGATAACATACGGTTGCACACCACCCGCATCTTTGAGAGCCGCCTCGTAAGCGGTCGCGGTCATTCCCTCCATTTTTTGAATATTTTCGATCTGCTCTCGGCAGTGCCAGTAGTAGAGATAATGACCCGTCACTCCCGCCATCACTCCCCAGACCAGACTGGTGAACGGATCATGGGTGAGGTACACAGAGACCACCGGCCCCACAGCGTACACAAAAGCATGGAGATACATCTTACGATAGAGAAACCACAAGAAAGAAAACAGAAAAGCAGGCCAATTCCACGACAGGGCAAACCGTGGTCGTCCGTCAGAAGAAAATTTTTTGAACACATGAAGATAGTGCTCAGCATGGGGACCAATGAAGCGTTCCCATAGGAATGTGTCGCTCCGCGCCCCCTCTGCACCCCACCGATCCGTCGACTCTGCTTGAATCTCCGTTGAGAGCGAAGACGACGACGAGGACGAGGGCGAGGACGAGGGATTGAGCGGGGCCCCACAGTGAGAGCAGAAATTAGCCTCATCCGTATACTGTCGGTCACAACGGCTACACACCTTCATCGTTGGCAGATTATCACACCTTGCAGCTGATCAAAAGCAAGAAGGTTGTGCTTTCATCTTAGACCGTTCGCCGAACACCCGACACGACGCAAGACCCTGGTAGCCATCCTCGTGTCGTATATTGCTTTCGCAATGAGCCTGTGCTACCTTGCAAGGCTTCTCCTACACCAACCGTTTCAGGGTCGCTTTAACCATTTTGAACTCTTTTGCATAACCATGCTGACGGAGGAACTAAAAGAAACCGCCGCGAAATATTTGATGCAGACCTATGCTCGCCAACCCATCTCAATCGTGCGAGGGAAAGGCGCCAAAGTGTACGATTTGGAAGGTCGAGAATACCTCGACTTCGTCGGAGGCATCGCCGTCAATGTCCTTGGTCATAGCCATCCGGATCTTGTCCATGCCATCCATAAACAGGCCATGCAGCTCATTCATGTCTCCAACCTGTATTACACCGAACCTCAGGTCCTCCTGGCCAAAACCCTGGTCGAACACTCCTTCGCCGACCGCGTATTCTTTTGTAACAGCGGGGCGGAGGCTAATGAAGCCGCCATCAAGTTGGCTCGGCGCTATGCTCATCAGAAATACGGGGCAGGCCGGTTTGAAATCATCGCGATGCGCGGCTCCTTTCATGGCAGAACGTTAGCCACCCTCACAGCGACCGGACAGGAAAAAGTCCAGCAGGGATTTGAACCACTGATGCCGGGATTCCGACACGTTCCTTTTAACGATTTCTCGGCAGTTGTTGCCGCAGCCAGTGATCAAACCGCAGCCGTCATGCTCGAGCCCATTCAAGGGGAGGGCGGTGTCCATGTTGCCGATCGAACCTATCTCCGCCAGCTGCGGGAATTCTGCACCAAACACGACATTCTGCTCATTTTTGATGAAGTGCAAACAGGAATGGGCCGCACCGGCACCCTCTTCGCATATCAACAAATGGATGTTGAACCTGACATCATGACCCTGGCAAAGGGATTAGGCGGAGGGGTTCCGATTGGAGCGTGCTTGGCCACCGAACCAGTGGCGGCAGCCTTTACTCCCGGCTCTCATGCCTCAACCTTTGGCGGCAATCCGCTCGCCTGCGCCGCGGCCCTAACCGTTCTGCGAACCCTGCTCGAAGGGTCCGTATTGGACCACGCCAAGCAAATGGGTCATTACCTGGCGAAGGCGCTAGCGAGCTGCAAGGACCGTTGCCGTCTCGTACGAGAGGTGCGGGGGCTTGGCCTCCTTCAAGGGATGGAGGTGGAAACCGACGCGAGGGCAGTCGTGACAGACTGTCTCAGCCGTGGGCTTCTGATCAACGCCACCAACGAACGAGTCCTTCGATTCGTTCCGCCTTTGATCATCTCAGAGCAAGAAATCGATAAATTCATTGAGACACTGACTACAGTTCTCAACCGTCGCATCACTGACGAGCGCGCTGGACATCACTAGGCATTCGCACGCCCCTCACACGTAACCCATGACACGAAGGACACCACAGCCGCGGCGCGTTCCCGCCTACGCCAAGGATCTTCTAGACGTGGGGGCCCTGTCACGCCAACAAATTTTTGACTTGCTGCATCTGGCCGAATCTTTAAAGATCAAACAGCGTAAGGGGATTCCTCACCGGCTGCTCCAAGGCAAAACACTCGGGTTGCTCTTCCAAAAACCTTCGACACGCACCAGGGTCTCCTTTGAATCAGGGATGACCCAACTGGGTGGCCATGCTCTGGTGTTGCCAACCAGCGACAGTCAACTGTCTCGCGGTGAGAGCATCGCCGACACGGCACGTGTTCTCTCCCGCTACCTGGATGGCATCGTGATTCGCACATTTGCTCATGCCACCGTCCAAGAATGGGCCGAAGCTTCTTCTATGCCCGTCATCAACGGCCTGACCGATCACAGTCACCCTTGTCAGGCTCTGTCTGATTTGCTCACAATTCAGGAGCACAAGGGCCGGCTCAAGGGAATCACCCTTGCGTACGTGGGCGATGGCAACAATGTGGCCAACTCGCTCATTGAGGCGGGAGCCAAAACAGGCATGAGGGTGGTGGTGGGATGCCCCCCAGGCTATCACCCTTCTCCCCACGTCATTGAGCGAGCCCGATCCGAAGCCGAAGCCACTGGAGCAGTCATTGAGGTGATAGAGGACCCTTGGGCCGCTGTCCGAGAGGCCGACATCCTATACACCGATGTGTGGATCAGCATGGGCCAGGAGAGGGAACGGGCCAAACGACTCAAGGCCTTGGCCCCCTACCGACTTGACAGTCAGCTCTTGCGTCGGGCAAAGCCCGACACCATCGTCATGCATTGCCTCCCAGCCCATCGGGGTGAGGAAATCACCGCCGACGTACTTGACGGGCCTCAATCGGTCGTCATCGATCAAGCAGAAAACCGTCTGCATATGCAAAAAGCGATTTTAGTCCGGCTACTTGCCGGGCGGAAAGGCACGTAAGGTGACGTTCATGACGCGCGCACCCATTCGCAAGATCGTCCTTGCCTATTCGGGAGGCCTTGACACTTCCGTCATCTTGAAGTGGCTGCAAGAGACCTATCAGGCCGAGGTCATTGCCTTCTGCGCCGACCTTGGCCAAGGTGAAGATCTGCACAGCATTGCGGCCAAGGCCCGCAAACTCGGGGCGAAGAAAGTGTACATCGACGATCTGCGGGAAACTTTCGTCAAAGACTATGTCTTTCCGATGTTGCGTGGCAATGCCCTCTACGAAGGCTGCTACTTGCTGGGAACCTCGATCGCTCGTCCGCTCATTGCGCGTCGGCAAGTGGAGATCGCCCTGAAAGAAGGAGCCGATGCCGTGGCGCACGGCGCAACCGGCAAGGGAAACGATCAAGTGCGTTTCGAATTAACTTACACGGCGCTCGCGCCAGATCTCAAAATCATTGCGCCTTGGCGCGAATGGACTATGAAGTCCCGCCGCGAGTTGATCGAGTATGCCGAGCAGCGGGGAATTCCCGTCACGGCCACCAAGGCCAAACCGTACAGCATGGACATGAATCTCTTTCACGTGAGTTACGAAGGCGGTATCCTCGAAGACCCTTGGCATCCCCCCCCTCCCGACATTTTTCACATGACCGTCTCCCCGGAGGAGGCACCCGACAAGCCACTCGAAATCGAAATTGACTATGTGGCAGGCAACCCCGTGGCAGTGGACGGCCGAAAAATGAGTCCGGCGAAACTTTTGGCCCACCTCAACAAGCTGGGGGGCACGCATGGGATTGGGCGGGTTGATTTAGTGGAGAACCGCTACATCGGCATGAAGTCTCGCGGCGTTTACGAGACCCCGGGGGGCACCATTCTACATATCGCCCACCGAGCCCTTGAATCACTTACCATGGATCGTGAGGTGCTTCACTTGCGGGATGGGTTGATCCCCCGTTATGCAGCCCTCATCTACAACGGCTATTGGTTCAGCCCCGAGCGCGAGCTCTTACAGACAGCCATCGATCACGCACAACAAGACGTCAGTGGCACAGCCCGCCTCAAACTCTACAAGGGGAACTGTATGCTCGTCGGCCGTAAATCAAAACAATCGCTCTATCGGTTGGACCTCGCCACCTTTGAAGAAGACGATGTCTACAATCAGAAAGACGCCGAAGGCTTCATCCGATTAAACGGCCTCCGGTTGAAGATTCGAGCACAGCGGCGCAAGAGCGCAAGCTCGCGTAAGGGCAGACACTGATGGAGCGGGCACACGAGAAAAGCACACGGGCGCACGGCAAGGCCTGGACCGGTCGGTTTCGCGAACAAACCCATCCGCTCGTGGAGGCTTTTACGAATTCGTTGGTGATAGATCGGCGACTGTACACCTACGACATCCAAGGAAGCATTGCTCATTGTAAAACTCTCCAGAAAGCTGGCATCCTCTCAGCTCAAGAAAGCCGCACCATCGTGAAGGGACTTCGCATGGTCAAGAAGGAACTGGACGAAGGGTCCTTCACCTTTCTTCCTTCCGACGAAGACATTCACATGGCGATCGAACGGCGTCTAACTGAACTGATCGGTCCTCTAGGGGGGAAGTTGCACACCGGACGAAGCAGGAACGATCAAGTGGCATTGGATATTCGACTTTACTTACGAGAGCAAATTGACAACCTCATTGAGCACTGTGTGGACTTCCAGCGGGCACTCGTCGCCAAAGCCAAGACTAACCTTTCTGTTCCGATGCCAGGCTACACGCATCTGCAGCAAGCTCAGCCGGTTCTTTTTGCTCACCATCTTCTTGCCTATGTCGAGATGATCGAACGAGACAAGGGGCGGTTGCGCGACGCCAGAGCCAGGCTCAACGTGATGCCGCTGGGATCCGGTGCCTTGGCTGGCACCAATTATCCGGTTAACCGATCGTATACGGCCCAACTCTTGGGGTTTCCAACCATCACCCGCAACAGTTTGGATGCCGTCTCCGACCGCGATTTCGCCATTGAGGTGGTAGCGGCTCTTGCTATCATCATGATGCATCTCTCCCGACTGAGCGAAGAGTTGGTCATCTGGGCCTCGCAGGAGTTTCAATTCGTCGATCTACCAGATGCCTTTTGCACAGGTAGCAGCATGATGCCCCAGAAGAAGAACCCCGACGTGCCCGAGCTCGTACGGGGAAAAACCGGCCGACTCTACGGTCACCTGATGCATCTGCTGGTGATGCTGAAAGGGCTGCCGTTGAGCTATAATCGCGACTTGCAAGAGGATAAACCGGCATTGTTTGACGCACTGGAAACCACCGCCTCGTGCCTCCAGATCATGACAGCATTGACGAGTCGTCTGACCGTGAGGCGGGACGCTCTTGACCGGGCGTTGCACCAGAAAGGTCTGCTAGCAACGGAATTGGCCGACTACCTGGTGGAGCGAGGCATGCCATTTCGAGAGGCCCACGAAACGACCGGCCGTATTGTTCTGGCAGCCTTAGAGCGCAAACGAGAGTTGACGGACTTCTCGTTGGAAGAACTCCAACGGTTCTCTGATCGCATCGACAAAGAGGTTTTTGCCCGCCTGACTGTGGCCTCGGCCATCAACCGCAAGCGCCAGATTGGAGGAACCGCTCATCAACAGGTCAGCCGGCGCCTCAAAGAGCTTGAACGGATGCTGCGATGAAACGGATGGTCCTGCTAGCCATAATGGCCCCGCTCGTTGCCTGTGGAGTGGTCGGAGCACCCGTGGCCCCGGAAACGATCGGCGTTGCCCCCGTGATCGAACTCCAACGATCCAGACAAGACGCGGCCCCATCAGGGCACACGGAAGAGGCCCCCAGTACCGAGTCCGATCAGCTCGATCCGACTCCGCAAGGTCAGGATGAAGAGCTGTTGCCATTACGACCAGTTGGCACCAGATAACACGACCCTGGAGCGTTCGACGCATCATAGCGAGAAGGATAAGAACCTATGAATTTTTTTGAATACCGGGACGGCGAGCTCTACTGCGAGGATGTTCCCATCCGTCGCATCGCCAAAGAAGTGGGGACCCCCTGTTACATCTACAGTTACGCGACACTTGTTCGCCACTTCCGTGCTTACGATGGCGCCTTCAAGACGATTCCCCATCTCGTTGCGTTCGCCATGAAAGCCAACTCCAATCTTGCCATCCTCCGGCTGATGGCCCAAGAAGGGAGTGGAGCCGACATTGTATCCGGGGGCGAACTGTTTCGCGCGCTAAAAGCCGGCATCCCTCCTTCCAAGATTGTGTTTGCCGGCGTGGGGAAATCGCCAGATGAAATCCGCGAGGCCCTTAAAGCCGACATCCTCATGTTCAACGTGGAATCGCCGGCAGAGATTCGCGCCCTCAACGACATTGCAGCTTCACTGGGAACAGTGGCTCGCATCGCATTGCGAATCAACCCCGATGTCGATCCCAAGACCCATCCCTACATCTCGACGGGAATGAAGAAGAGCAAGTTCGGGATTGCCGCAGACCGTGCGCTGGACGAATATAAGACTGCCTCCTCCCTACGTCACATTGACGTCTGCGGAGTCCACACCCACATTGGATCCCAGTTGACAGACGTCACACCGTTTGTCGATTCACTCAAAAAAGTTGTGGCGTTGCTCCAAACTCTCAAGAGCCACGGCATCACCATTCGCTATTTGAATATCGGCGGCGGGCTTGGCATCACCTACTCCGAAGAAAAACCGCCGCTGCCACACGAGTTGGCTGATGCTATCGCCCCACTGGTCAAAGATCTGGGCATAACTCTGATCATGGAACCGGGCCGTGTTATTGTTGGCAATGCTGGTATCTTGGTGACCACGGTTCTGTACGAAAAGGTGGGCGAGACGAAATGCTTTGCTATCGTCGATGCCGCCATGAACGATCTGATTCGCCCCAGTTTGTATGGGGCCTACCATGACATCCGCCCCGTCAATCAACAAGCTGGGGAACGAACGAAACAATTGATGGACGTAGTCGGTCCTGTCTGTGAATCAGGGGACTTTTTGGCAAAAGATCGAATGTTGGCAGCGGTGAAGCCCGGTGAGTTGTTGGCGGTCATGAGCGCGGGCGCTTATGGCTTTGTGATGGCTTCGAATTACAACTCGCGTCCGCGCGCCCCGGAGGTACTGGTTAAAGGGGGAGATTTTTTTGTCATCCGCGCCCGCGAAACATACGAGGACCTTATCCGAGGCGAAACTATTCCACCCTTTTTGCAATAAGAGGCCACTATGTTTACCGGTTCACTGGTCGCCATTGTGACGCCCTTTCGGAACGGACGGATCGACGAGCGAGCTTTGGCTGACTTGATCGAATGGCAAATTGCCCAAGGCACGGACGGCATTGTGCCTTGCGGCACGACCGGAGAGTCCGCCACCCTGTCTCACGAGGAACATCATCGTGTCATTGAGCTGACGGTGGACGTCGTCAATCGCCGGGTACCGGTCATTGCTGGAACCGGTTCAAACAACACCGACGAGGCCATCACCCTGACCAAACATGCCAAACGAGTTGGCGCTGACGGAGCCCTACTCATCACTCCCTACTACAATAAACCGACTCAAGAAGGACTCTATCGACACTACAAGGCGGTCGCGGAAGCGGTCGACCTCCCCCTGGTGCTGTACAATATTCCGAGCCGAACTGGTGTCAACATGTTGCCGAGCACCATCGCCAGACTGTCGGCAATTGACACGATCGTCGGCATCAAAGAAGGGAGCGGTTCCGTTCAACAAGCATCCGACATCGTGCAACTCTGTGGAGACCGCCTCACCGTCTTGTCGGGCGATGATTCTCTGACGCTTCCCATGATGGCAGTGGGTGCCAAGGGCGTGATCACGGTCACGGCCAACATTATGCCAACTGAAATGGCGCAACTGGTCAAAGCCTTCGCCGAAGGGAAGGTGGCCGAAGCGAGACGCCTGCATTTTTGGCTTGCTCCTCTATTTACTGCCCTCTTTCTGGAAACCAATCCCATTCCGGTGAAAGAGGCGCTGGGGATGATGGGCAAGATCGATCCGGAGTTGCGGCTCCCTCTCTGCCCGATGGCTCAGGAAGCAAAAGAGAAACTGCGTCAGGTCCTCAAGGACTTGCATGTGCTCTGACGCCAAAGCTCATCGATACCCAAGAGCCATTGCCTTGCTGCTCTACAGCGAAGCAACCAGAACGGGAGAAAGCGTCAGCGAATTACCCTCTTTTTTCATTACAACAAGAAATGCAGCATGATCGCAGTCATTGTAGTCGGTGCGGCAGGACGGATGGGCTGCCGATTGGTGTCGCTGATTAAGGAGTCAGCGAACTTAACCCTCGCCGGTGCCGTAGAGGTTCACGGACATCCGGCA
This sequence comes from Nitrospira sp., assembly GCA_024330925.1. Lineage (GTDB taxonomy): Bacteria > Nitrospirota > Nitrospiria > Nitrospirales > Nitrospiraceae > Nitrospira_D. The sequence continues at coordinate 9,385 of JANDJK010000035.1, read as the reverse complement.
ATCGGAAGAGACGCGGGAGAAATTGCCGGAGCCGGCTATGTCGGCATTCCCATTACCAATGATCTCTCATCGCTGATAGAGCGGGGTGAGGTCGTCATTGATTTTTCGTCCCCTGAAGCCACGCTGACACACCTTCGTATCGCCACTCAGCATAGGCGCGCCATGGTGATTGGCACAACGGGGTTTTCTCCTGCTCAACGGAACGAGCTCACCTCCCTGGCCAGTCTAATTCCCTGTGTGTGGTCTCCAAATATGAGCGTCGGCATCAACCTCATTTGCAAGGTCATTGCTGACATGGCCCAGATACTTGGCGACGAGTATGACATCGAAGTGATTGAAGCGCATCATCGTTTCAAAAAGGATGCGCCCAGCGGGACGGCGCTCAGAATAGCTGAAGTTCTAGCAAAAGCGATGAATCGGAATCTTGATCAAATCGGGGTCTATACCCGCAAAGGCATGATTGGAGAACGATCCAAAGAGGAAATCGGTATCCAGACCATTCGTGCGGGCGACATTGTGGGAGACCATACCGTCCTATTTGGAGGTATGGGGGAACGTATTGAGGTCACCCATCGTGCCAGCAGCCGGGACACCTTTGCCCGCGGCGCGTTGCGCGCAGCTGCGTGGGTCACAACCCAGCCACCTGGCCTCTATGATATGGGGGATGTGCTCGGCCTCCGATAACCGGCGCAGGGGGACGCTGAGGGGAGATCCTTGTCTTGTCCTCTTTTCTCCATCCCCTCCTTCTCTGCCGTCCGTCCCACGAAGAGCGCAAAAAGATCGGACGCTCCTTGCCAGGGAAAGCCTGTACTCTCTCTCAGAGGCCGCCTTGCTTGAGCACGACTTACCCTCTTGACTTCTGGGGTGTAGGAGGGATCCAGGCTCCCCTCTCTCGCTCCACCTCAGTTGCTGTTCCCCTCTGTCCCTCTTTCACCAAAACCTTTCCCCCTACAGAAAGAGAAGGCCTTGGACCGATTCCCTTGCGCAACTTCACGATCAGAGGGTCTGAAGGGCGCTCAGCACACTGATTAATGTCGAGCCGTAATGGGACGCGGCTCTTCATCTGCCGCTTTTCGGCGACCACAATTCAAACAAGCAAACACCGTGATCGCCAACCCAGCGTCCAAATCGACCGCCCGCTCCGGTAACATTGTGCCGTGACATTTATCACATGTCTTCATGGAAGGACAATCTACCATGTTCTTTTGGAGAAACATATCCTCCAGAAGTACTGGGTGGCCAACCAAAAATGCTCATCCTTTCCTAGCACAAATGGTCCAGTCCTTCTTATCCTGACATCACCTTCGTTAGGTTATACAACAGAGGGAATCGAACAAGAGACCGTTCTCCCCTCATTGACAATCCTTTTTCCACCACATAAGATTGTGGCATAAGATCAAAAAGACCCAATGTATAGGCTTCTTCTTGTCAGTACTCTTCTCATTGTTCTCTATTTCTTGCTGCGGCAGATCTTTCGAACGATCAGATCCCCTCAGATCGACGAACAGGGCGCCTCAGGCGATCACGATCAGATGGTGCTGGATCAAGTTTGCCAAACCTTTGTGCCCCGCCGAACGGCTCTGAGCAAGGAGATTGGGGGACAACTTCACTACTTTTGCAGCAGCGCCTGCATGGCCACTTTTGAAAAACGCCACTCAGCTACCCCTACCTAACAACCTGAGTAGCTGTAATCGGTGAGCTTATCCTCTTTATCAAACGTAAGCGTAATCTGGCACTCGTTGGGAGAGAAATTAAAGAGGGGAGGACCGGACCTGCCGCCAGCGATTCGGTAATATATCCATGTCTCACCGCCAAAGAAACGTGCCGTTTTCCCATCTGGCGCGCCCCAATGTTTCTCAAACCAAGCCTTGTCTTTCCCTTGAAGCTCTGCCGGTTTGAGCGAGGCATTCAAGTAAGAATTGCCCCCTCCACAGGCACTTACAGTCAGGCAACAGACCAGCACGGTAACCATCCTACGCATGCGATCCCCCTGTTTCCCTAAAACCGTTTTGTTCTCTTTCACAATTGACGAGGGGAATCTTAGCCTTCATATCAGGAGCTGTCAAACATCGCCCTTTCCTCCATCCTGTCATTCCGTTGCGCCCTCGCCGTGATCCCCGTACAATGGCACACCAGCGTCTAACGAGACCCTCTAGATGAAAGGAGTCGGCCATGTTGTTTTTTCTCGACACCGCCAACGTGAAGGAAATCCATGAAGCAAACAGCTTGGGGATCCTAGACGGCGTTACCACAAACCCCTCGCTGGTTGTGAAAGAAGGACGCAGTTTCAAGGAAATGCTCCAAGAAATCTGTGCTATCGTGAACGGCCCGATCAGTGCTGAAGTGCTCAGCGTGGAAGCGGACGCCATGGTGAAGGAGGGTAAGGAGCTGGCCAAAATTCACCCCAACATTGTCGTCAAATGCCCCCTCACTCCCGACGGTATCAAAGCCACCAAGCAATTGTCCTCAGAAGGGATCCGCGTCAATGTTACACTCTGCTTTTCTCCCACCCAAGCAATATTGGCAGCCAAGGCTGGCGCCTGGTGCGTGTCGCCCTTCGTGGGGCGGTTGGATGACGTGAGCTCCAACGGTATGGAACTGATCCGCCAGATCGTGACCATCTACAAAAACTATGACTACAAGACCCTCGTGCTGGTAGCAAGCGTTCGCCATCCACAGCATGTGGTCGAATCGGCCTTGGCGGGAGGCCACATCTGCACTATGCCGTACAGTGTATTCCAAGCCCTGTTCAAACATCCACTGACTGACGTCGGACTCAAGAAGTTCCTCGACGATTGGAAGGCAAAGGGGCAACACTAAAATTTAGTGAGTGTCCTCTGATTGCCTGCCAGCAGGAGGAATTGCTGAAGAGTCGCGCGCTAATTCATGCCGAGCCCGACGGAAGATCGCATGAAACATCGGGCGGGTCAGTTTGCCGGTAAAGGTATTCTGTTGGCTGGGATGATAAGACCCTAACAACAGCACTCCCCACGGCAACCGATGAGCCGCCCCATGCCGAAACAGCGGAAGAGGTGAGGGAATTTGCTTTCCCTCCAACCGGCAGGTCTTCAAATATTGGTCAAACGCGAGTTTTCCAAGTGCCACGACTACACGGACGTTCTGCAACAGCCGAATTTCCTCGCGCAAAAATTGGCGGCACTGCTCAATTTCAGCGGGCGCCGGTTTATTGGCTGGCGGCGCGCACCGGACTGTCGCACCGATATAACAATCCGACAGCACAAGCCCATCCCCCCGATGGGTCGACGACGGTTGGTTAGCAAACCCATGGCGATACAATGCCTCATACAGCCAATCTCCGCTTCGATCACCGGTAAAGATTCGCCCAGTTCGATTCCCCCCATGAGCGGCTGGAGCAAGCCCTAAAACATAGAGCCGTGCTTGAGCATCGCCAAACCCTGGCACCGGTCTCCCCCAATAGTCCCACCGCATGAATTGCCGCCGTTTAGTTGCGGCCACACTCTGTCGATAGGCTACCAATCGTGGACAGGCCGAGCACTCGATGATAGTTCGATTCAACAGGGTCAACGTCTTCATGACCATCGCCTCAGTGTCACATCAACGAGAAATGCATTCTGCTTGCCGACGGTCTTTCACCTTGCTAGCATCGATGTTGAAGCTCCTTTACCCCCAGATACGAGGTCACTGGACGAAGAGGAACGCATGATCGTCACAACTTTGCTCATAGCAACGGTTGGCTGGTTTTCTTTTGTGAGCCACGGCTGGGCGTCCTCGACAATAGAAGCATCGGATCATGACCGAGGGCTTGTTCTCTCTGAACCATCCGACGAGATGGCTGAGCCGGACGATCGCCTGGTTATTCTGCCAGAGATCCGCCGGGAACATCAGCGCTACTTTCTCAGCTCGTTCAAGTTGCCCGAGAAGATGACGTTCGCTGGGATGGCGGTGCCGCTTGATAATTGGCAAGTTCGCGAGCGGATTGAATACGAATTCTATCAATTCCTGGCCAATGAGGGAGAAAGCATTATCCTTGCGAAACGAACAGGACGGTGCTTCCCTCCAGTTGAAAAGCAGTTGGCTGACGCCGGTCTCCCAGATGACCTGAAATACATGTTACTGGTTGAGAGTAAGTGTATCCCGATTGCCTATTCCAAAGCCAAAGCATCGGGTCCCTGGCAATTTATCCCTTCCACTGGCCGCCGCTATAGCCTGAAAAGCAACGCCGTCCTTGACGAACGTCGCAACCTTGAGCTCTCGACGGAAGCCGCGGTCAAATATCTTTCCTATTTGAAGGACCTCTATCAAAACGATTGGTTCCTCGCCATGGCGTCTTACAATGCCGGTGAAGAACGTATCCGCAAACTCCTCAAAGAACAGCGAGTTAACGATTACTGGAAACTCCATGTGCCACACGAAACAATGCGGTACGTCCCACGGATCATCGCAGCAAAGGAGATCTATTCTCAACCCGAGAAGTATCTGGGCCTATCCCCAAAGGACCTCTATCTTCCCCTGGAGATTGAAACCGTCACTGTCAACATCAAGGAGGCGCAACGATCGCTCGCATCCATCGCTGAAGAGTTCGGCACCTATTTTCTGGAACTCAAACTGCTGAATCCTGAATTCAAAAAAGATGCATTACCTCGCGGTACCTACCACATTCGTGTCCCCCGACAGAGCTGTCCCCACCGCTGCTTTCGGCAGGATCAGCTTCCCTAGCCCCGTCCCTCATCTCAATGGCTATCACGCTTTGCCTCCCCCACTCCCCCGCCGCATCGTTGCTCCGCTCCTTGATAAGAGCCGGACTCCAAGCAGCCGATCCACACCGTAGTCTGCGTCGCAACGTATCCCGCCGCGGGCAGTTGTTACGAATTGGGCGGTACATCTACGACCTTTCCTGTTATGACCGTCTCGTTGTGGTGGGAGCGGGGAAAGCCTCGGCACGGATGGCCCAATCACTAGAATCCATCGTGGGACCACGGATTGCAGGCGGGCTCATTGTGGTCAAAACTGGGCACAGTGTTCCGCTTGAGCACCTTACCGTTGTCGAAGCAGCTCACCCGATACCCAACCGGGAGGGGTTGCGATTCGCAAAACGGACAATTGCTTTAGTCAATGACCTCACTTCGCGTGACTTACTCATTGTGTTACTCTCGGGAGGCGCATCAAGCCTATGGCCCGCCCCTGTGCCTGGCCTCACCCTGGCCGACAAACAACGGACGACCGATCTTTTGCTGAGAAGTGGGGCCTCGATCGAGGAGATTAATACTGTTCGCAAACATCTGTCGCAGTTAAAGGGCGGTGGCCTCGTGCGATGTACGAAGGCGACCGTCGTCACCCTCATCCTGTCGGACGTGTTGGGTGACGATATCAGCATGATTGGGTCGGGACCGACGGCCCCGGACAAGACCACTTTTGCCGATGCCATAGCCGTCCTCAAACGATATCGAATTTGGCGAGCCACTCCCCCCACCGTACGTCGCCATCTCTTGCAAGGATTGAACGGTGCCGTCCCCGAGACGATCAAACCCGGTGCAAGCCAACTGCGGCGCGTTCGCCATGTCATCATTGGCAACAACCAACAGATGCTCAAGGCCGTCGCCAAGGCTGCTCGGTTGGCGGGCCTTCATACTCGCCTCGCCTCACCGCTCACCGGCGAGGCGAGGCAAGAAGCCGGACGATTTGTCACAGCGGCTAGACAGCTTCTCAACAAACGCCTCTTGCGTCGGCCCGCCTGTCTGATCGCCGGCGGCGAGCCAACCGTCACAGTCACCGGCCAAGGAAAAGGCGGGCGAGCGCAAGAATTCGCCACTGCCGCTGCGTTTCATCTCCAAGGGATGCCCTGCACCTGGTTGGTCGCGATGGGATCGGACGGCACCGACGGCCCAACCGATGCCGCCGGTGCCATCGTCACAGAAGAGACCGTGCCCCTCGCCCGTTCGCGTGGGGTAGACCTGCGTTCGGCCTTGAATCAACACAACACCTACCCTGCTCTGCGCACCCTTGGCTGCCACATCCACACGGGACCAACCGGCACCAATGTCAACGACCTTTACCTGATGCTGTTCCTCTAGGTACGATCCCATTCCATGACGAATCCCCTGCTCCTCCCCCTGCAGGCGTGTACCGATCCCACGTTGGTTGGAGGAAAAGCGGTAGGTCTCGCTCGTCTCCTGGCCGCCGGCTTCCCCGTTCCACCCGGCATCTGCATCACGACCGCCGCCTACCGCCAAGCCCTGCTCCGGGCTGGATTGCAGGAGGATCAAGAGTGGAGGTTGGCTTGTACCTTACCAACAGTGGAACGCAATCGATCCTTGGCACATTGGCAATCTCTCATTCGGAATCTGGATATTTCTGATCTAGAAGCAGCATGGACCACCGCCCTCACAGCGCTCGACTTACCACCCACCACCAGATGGGCTGTCCGTTCATCCGCCACCAATGAAGACAGCGGCCGACAGAGTTTCGCTGGTCTCTATCACACTCGTCTCAGCATCGCCCGGGACTCGCTCACTACCACCGTCAAAGACCTCTGGGCATCGGTCTGGCACGAACAGGTTGTGCTCTATATGCGTGAGAGGGGTTCCCTTTCTTCAATTCCTTTGATGGCCGTAATCCTCCAGCCCATGCTCAATCCGCTGGCAGCCGGTGTAGCCTATTCCATCCATCCGGTCACTGGTCAGTCTTTCCAAGTTGTCATCAATGCAGTCCCGGGGCTCGCAGCCCCTCTCGTTGATGGGCAGGTCTCGCCAGATCACTTTGTAGTAGACATGTGGAGCGAGCAAAGCCCCCCCTGGATTCGGCGCCGCAGCATCGCCCACAAATCAAGTCGCTTGATAGCAACCGACACCGGGCTTTGTGAGGAATCGATTCCCGAATCAAATCGCCAGCAGCCATCACTCTCGGATGAAGACCTGCTGGCAGTGGCATATGCGGTCAAGCGTGTCGAGCGAGCGTTCAGATGTCCCGTCGATGTGGAATGGGCGATTGATTCAGAAGCTCTCTGGATTCTCCAAGCCAGACCAATCACAGGGATTCATCCATCAGCGGACGTGACCAACGACGACTGCGAGTGGTCACGCACAAACCTCAAAGAAACAATGCCTGAGGTACCCAGTCCTTTTGGGCTATCGCTGATGGAACGGTTCATGGAAGACCATATCATTGCACCCTACCGGAAACTGGGCTGCACCATTCCAGCCGGCATGACCTCAACCCGCGTTCTGTACGGTCGCCCCTATCTCAACGTCACACTGTTTCACATGCTCCAAGCCCAGGTGCGAAGCGATCCCTCCCTCCTGACCGAACACATGGGTGGAGAACCGATCTCCGTTGCCCCTCCGGTTGAACCCATGCCATGGCCTTCGTTCCTGCGAGCCGCCTTCCTCATGATGCGGGAAATAAGGCGCGCGGTGGTCCATGGACCGACTCGGTTTATCGCAATGAAAGAGGTGGCAAACCGATACTCCCCCTCTTTCATTGCCTCCCTTTCGCTTCGTGAAGCGATTGCTCAGTTGGAAGAGTTGCGCACCTGGTTCCAACAGCAAGAATTGACGTTTGGAATCGCCGGCGGAGTTGCCCACTGTCTTCAAACGTTGGGCCGTCTTTTGCCCCGCTGGCTGGGAGCTGATTGGCGAGCACTCTGTAATGCCGCGCTCCAAGGCCAGGGCACTGTAATCAGTGCCCAGCAAATTCTCCGCTTGGCCCAACTTGCTCACATTGCCCGGCATGAACCAGTGACTGCTTCTTTTTTCACCACCCATCCGTGGAACCCAGCAGAATTCCGCCAAGTTTTGCGGGACACCACCTTTCTGCAGGCTTTCGACACCTACCTGGAAGACTACGGCCATCGTGCAGTGGGGGAATCGGACGTGATGGTTCCCCGCTTTGCTGACCAGCCAGAAGCGATCCTGGCCGTCTTGCGGACATACCTGCACACATCGGCACAAGCCCCTGACGACATCCTGGCCCGTCAGGCCCGCGCGAGAGCGGAGGCGCTTCGCGCCATCAAACGGCGCCTAGGATGGAGGCTGCATCGCTGGTGGATCTATCAATGGTGGGATCGGCGCCTCCGCCAGTTCCTCTCTCTCCGCGAAGCCAACCGTCACCATTTGATGTATGTCTCCTTGGCTACCCGCCGACTCCTTCTGCATATTGGTGACCTACTGGTTTCCGAAGGGATATTCGACACACGGGACGACGTGTTCTTCCTGACACTGCAAGAGGTGTCTCAACTCGGTGAGAAGAGCACACGCGACTGGCGTTCAGTGATTCGCACCAGACGAGCCGAACGAGCCCGTAACGAAGCTCTCCACCCGCCCGATACGATCCGAGATTGGGCAACGGCATGCGCCAGCTCTTCGGAATCGACTTGCCACACCGATGTCGATCTATTGTCCGGCCTTCCGATCAGCGCCGGCACGGCCAAGGGGCCTGTGCGGGTACTCCGCTCACCTCACGATTGGGGATTCGTGCAAGCTGGAGACATACTTGTCACCGCCGTGATTGACCCCGGCATGGCTCCACTCTTCGGCATTGCTGCAGGAATCATCGCGGAGATGGGAGGCGTGTTGTCGCACGGCGCCATTATTGCCCGAGAATACGGCATTCCCGCCATTGCCAACGTCAAGAATGCTGTCACCCTGTTGCGCAATGGCACCCTTGTTCATCTCAACGCCAGCTTAGGAACAGTGCGCCTCCTACCGCCCACCCCTGACCTTTTGTCTCCCTCATAGGGCCATTCGCCGTGAGATATTCGGCTTCTTGATCTTGTCTGGCTCATTCCATACCCTAGAGGCTCACATGTTCGCCACTATGCAGGATGGGATGGTGCAGGTTCTCCAACGGCTCGTCCTTGATGAGCGTTTTCTGCTGCTCTCGACCATCCTTTTGGTTCACGCCGATTGTGCGCCCATTTCCCCGCTGGATAGCATGTCTTTTCTGCCCCGCAAGGAGGACCAGCCGCACCATTTCGACGGTAGAGGATTCCCATGACAGACGAACAATTTTTGGTTGAAGAATTCCATCGTAAATTTGACATTCTCATCCAAACCACTCCGAACGACCCGGGGGAAGACACCAAGCAGTTGCGGATCCGCCTCATCGAGGAAGAATTCGATGAGCTCAAACACGCCATGGCCGACGGCAACCTGGCCTCGGTGGCCAAAGAGCTAGCCGACTTGCTGTACGTCGTCTATGGAACGGCTGTGTCATATGGCATTGATATGGAGCCGGTGTTTCGTGAGGTCCACCGGTCCAATCTCAGTAAGGTGGGAGGATATAAACGGCCCGATGGGAAGTGGGTCAAACCCGCGACCTATTCGCCAGCCCGCATTGAATCTATTTTGGAGGCGCAACGAGCATGCCTGACAGCGGAGGATCTCTCCTCTCTTTGCCGCATCCTGTC